>PLRZ01000097.1 GCA_003164075.1 Bryobacterales bacterium
AATGTCTATCGTCCCTTTGCGGCGTTCCAACTTGAGACCGAGGTGCGACTGGACGGCGCCAAAAATGTCCTGGCCACCTTCGCCCGGGTCCCCATCGCCGGGAGCAGCACTGAGATTCGGCTGGTATTCGTAAGCAATATCGTATTTCCCGGTCAACCCTGTCTCGTCCCGCACCGGCGAGTGCACCTGCCCCGAAAGTTTGCTCGCAAATTCCTCCATGGACATGGACAGAAACTTGCACGCAACCAGGGTGCCTCGCATGGTGAAAGAACTACGGGCGGCGTCATCGGGTTTCGCATCCGGGGGCGATTCTTTCAACTTGTGACCTTTACTCCCGACGACGAGGGCATAGACCGGACCCTCCCTCTTTTCCCAGCGAAACTTCAGGCGAAATCGCTGGACCAACAAATCCTGAAGCATGAGCCGTGCCTGCTGTTTAGTTGCGCCCGCTGGCAAGGTGGCATCTATATCGAACTTATCGCCGTTTATACCGCCCCCGCCAGTCGGTAACCCCTCAAGCTGAAACGGTTGGATGCCGTAGGCGTTTTCGACCAAACCCGAAAGGATAAAGTTGCGAATCGTCAGGCGCGTCGGGCTCGCGGTCCCCGGCCCCCCTTCCCATGAGAGGATTCGGAGGCTCGCCATACTCGACCCTCCGTCCCATGGGGCGGAAAGTTTGACGGAAGCCGCCTCGAAATGGGCGCTGTCAGGAGCTTGCGCCGCCAAGTGGCAGACAATCCCGAAAAATACGAATAGGCGCGGTGTGGTCATCATGCTGTCCTCATCTTAGAATAGACTTTCAGATATTAATCTGTCTATTCCTGCAGGAGGGCGAACTCAAGCATGCCCCGCCCCTTCACCACTCGGAGTACGCAGTTCCCTCGAGACTGGTCTTATCCGATCCGCTATGGACATCCCAGATGCCGGGCTCCTGCTGGCTCACGCTTTGCGTGGCGTCTTCCATTACCGTGTGCCATTCGGTGGAGTAGTTATTCATGGGGTCGGTGGGGATGGCCCGCAGGTAGCCTTCACTTACCAGGTCCTGCAGACTCTGAGGACATTTCCCCTTGTCGTAGCAGTAGTTGTCGATTACCGTGCGCAGGGTGAACAGGTTATTATGCAACACGCTCTCTTTGGAGCGCGTGATCGAGCGCGTGAGCTGCGGAATGGCCATGGAGATCAGAATCACCATGATCGTGACCACCACCATCAGCTCGACAAACGTGAAGCCGCGTCTGCGGCGCTGCGTCTTACCATTCTGCATAAGGTGTACCGTCGGGAGCCTTGTCTTCCGTCTTCGTGTAAACGTCAAACACGCACTGGCCCCCCCAACTCTTGGATTTCGGATCGTCCTGCGGGCTGCGCAGGCCCCATTCGTACTTGCCCGTGAAAGGATCTTTGGGCATGTACCTCAGAAACTTCATCTTGGTGCCATTGGGATCGTTGGCCAGGACCTTGCCTGCCACCAGCACTTCCAGAGTATCGGGGTAACAGTCGGCGCCCGCCTTGGGGGGACCGAAGTAGCCCTGATCGCAATTGTCCTTGTACTTGTCGATCGCCTTGCGTATCATCCTCAGGTCATAACTCAGGTCCGCCTCGCGCTGGACGCGGATCTTGATACGCGCCAGCGGCAGCGCCAGAGTCGACAGCACCAGCATGATGGTGCACGAAACCACCAGCTCGATGAGCGTCAATCCGCGTTGGTTCCTGCGTTTCGTGCCGCGCTTACCATTCCGCATAAGGCTGGCCATCGCTGTCGTGATCCTGCGTCTTGGTGTAGACGTTAAAAACGTTGTCGCCGCTCCAGGTTGCCGACTTGATGTCGTCCTGCATGCTCCGCATGCCCCATTCCTTGGAGTTGGTGAACGGATCCCGCGGAATGCCCCGCAGAAACTTCATCTTCTTGCCGTCCGCCGCCTGCGTCTTCACGCCCTCCACCAGAATGTCCAGCGATTCGGGATAGCAGAAAGTACCTTGCTTGATCGCCCCAAAGGTCCCCAGATCGCAAGCTTCTTTGTATTTGTCGATGGCCTGGCGCATGTCGCGGAGGGCGAATTTGAGATCCAATTCCCTCCGCGTCCGCACTTTGACCCGCGCCAGCGGAACCGCCATCACCGAGAGAATCATCATGATGGTGAAAGACACCACCAGTTCGACTAACGTGAACCCTCTTTTGCCTGCCCTCCGCATCGCCAATCCTAAACCTACTTAATATTAACCGTCATCTTGGGACTGCCCGATCCCACCATCTGGTTCTGCGCGTTGCTCAACGTGATGTTGTTGGCCGAGACGGTGGCCGTACCGCTCGCCAGCGCTTTGAAATTCAGAGTCAACAGGGTACCCGTTCCGGCCACCGCGGCGCTTCCCGGTTTGCGGCTCAGACGCACGCTGGCCAGCCCCGACTCGTTTTGCACATTCTTGATCAGCAGAGGCTCCTCGCCATCGCCCGACCAGAATTTGCCGAAAGCCACGTCATTCAAGCTCAGCAGCTTGGGATCGTATTGCAGCATGAAGGGAGCGGAAACCACATCCCTGGCGTTGTCCACCTGTATGGTGACGCTAAAGCTCTCGCCGGCGTTCTTGTTCACCTGCTCCTCGGCAAAGTGAAGCTTGACTGGACCGCCGGGTTTCGCCGGAGCCGCCGGGGTTGCCGCGGGAGTCGTCGTAGTCGTAGTCTCGGGAGGAGCCGTAGCCGGCGGCATCGGTCCCGGAGGTCCGGCGGGCGGAGCCGTGGGTGGCGGAGCCATTACCGGGGCAGCCAGAGGAACCGCGACGGCCGGCGTGGGAGCCGCAACCGGCTGAGCAGCCGGCTTCACCGCTGCGCCGTCGCCACCCGGGGCCGGTGCAGGCGCCGGCACATCCGACGGGGGCGCCTGGAATTCCTGCTCCACGGCCCTCGGTCCGCGTCTCAGGGTCACTTGGTTCTGCGTCCCGGAATCGACGCCGCGCAAGTTCTCCGGGGTGATATCGGGCCGCCGCACCACGTGCGGAATCATCGCGATCATGATTTCATCGCGCTCGCGGTCCACGCTGTCGCCGCTGAACAGCTTGCCGATAATGGGAATGTTGGCGAGCCCCGGAACACCGGTCTTGCTCTTGTTGTCCTGGGTGGAAAGCAGGCCGCCGATCAGGCTTACTTCGCCCTCGCGCAGGCGGATATCCTGCTCCACCTTCCGCTGTCCGATGATGGGCTCGTTGATGCCGCCCAGATTCACTTGCCCGGTTACGCTCGAAATGTCCAGACTCACGTGAAGGGAGATCTCCCCGTTGTCATGCACCTTAGGCAGGATTTCCACGTTGACGCCGACGTCCAGATAGGTGAACTGAGTGTTGACCAGCGGACTGATACCGGCGCCGGCAACACCGCCCAGGCCCGGCTGAAAGCTGCCGCTGGCGGTAGGCTCCTTCTCACCGATCTTCATGCTGGCCTTCTGTCCATCCACCGAGCGGAGTTGCGGAGACTGCAGCACTTTGGTGCGCGTATCGCTCAAGGTGGCCGTAAACACGGCGCTGGGCAGCACCGTCGACCAGTCGCCGGCATTCACCTGCCCGATGTGCGAAAAGGGAATAGCGGTGCCGGTGGTGCTGCTGCCGGTGCCCGTGGTGCTGGTCCCCCCCGTTGTGGTGGATGCCGTAGTGTTGGAGGTGGTGGTGGCCGCAGTGGTCGTAGTGGCCGCCTCTTGCACCTGGATGCTGGTGCGCGGCGTGAAATTCCCGTTCAGACTCACGCCGGTGGTGAAGGGCCCGGCGGCCAGACTGCGCATGTAAACCGAGCTGGCCTCCATCACGAAAATGTCAACCACAACCTCGGATCTGGGCTTATCGAGATCGTGGATGATCTTCTCGGCCAGGGCCATCTTGTCGGCCGTGCCTTTGGCGATGATGGCGCCCTGCGATTCAAACGGAAACAAACGCTGCAGGTCGGCCACTGTACGGATGGCGGTCACCATGGCCGTCAGGTCGGCGTTTACGGTGATATTCTTCAGATAGAAAATCCGCGTTACTTCCTCTTCGTAGTCCCGCCGCTTGTTGGCATTGTCCATGGTCACGAAAATCGTATTGGCGTTGATCGGTTTCCAATACGACTTGGTGAGGATAGAGAGATAATCCAACGCTTCCGTAACCGTGGAATTGGTGAACGTAACAGTCTGCTTGGCCGCCGAGGCGGCTTGCGTGAGATACTCCGGGTCGTACAAGACGTTGAGGCCGGCGTTCAAGGCCAGAGTGTCGAACAGGACTTTGGGCGACTGGTTGTTCATCTTGAAGTCCTGCAGAGTAGGCTTCATGGGCTTCAGTTCGGGGACCGGCAGCAGCCGGTTGATCCGCTCCTCGGCCTCTTTGTTGGCCGCTTCCGACGGCGTCAACCCACGGACCTCGGGTGCAGCTTCCGCGCCGGTCTGCTCCACCCTGCGGCGCTCCCGCTGGATCATATCCTGGGTCTTCAGGATCTCCTGTTCCGCCACGGTGGAGCCGGGATTGAGGGCAAAACCCTTCTGAAACTCCAGGAGCGCTTCGCCGAGCTGGCCCTGGGCGCGAACCCTTGTGCCATTGGAAATATGCATGGCCGAGGTCTCAAACCGGGCCTTCTGGGCGGCCATCTGGTAGGTCAGTTCGCCAGGATCCTCGGAAAGCGCCTTTTCATAGGCTTCCAGGGCGGCATCCCACTCCTTCTTTTCCTCATGGGACCGGCCTACGGCGAGAAACTTGTCGCCCTTGCGCGTTTTGCCCTCCAGCGGAAGCATTGGGCCAAGCATGGCGATAGTCATCAGAATCGCCATGAAACGATTGAAACGAAGCATGTTAGTTAACTTTCCGAGGATTCTGGAGCGTTTGCATTGGTATCCAGTGCCACTGTGCCGACCTGAGACTTCTACCCGGATTGACGCGCCAAGGCTCCGTAGCGTGGAAGGGAAAATGCGCCCGGCCTCAAATACAGTTCACCGAACGGACATCCCGCTGAGCTTCGGTGGGGCAGGCTTCAGCCCAATGTCACTTACTCTGGCAGAGGCGGAATTCCGCATAATTCGTGGGGCAGGCAATCTTGCCTGCAGCCGGCTATTAGCCGGCTCTTCCGGGCCATGAACAGTCGTCGCCGAGCCCAANNGGGACCCCGGACTGACTGAAGCCCGCCCCACAACTCTCCAAGCAAGGATTTCCCGACCCGTTCGTACAAAGTCAGAACTCCTGATGTCGCCCCGCAATTTCTGCGTGGCAGGGAAAATGGGCTGAGCCAT
>PLRZ01000306.1:0-579 GCA_003164075.1 Bryobacterales bacterium
AACGGTTTTCTGAGCGAGCGCTACCGTCCTTTCGCCACCGGCGGCGACCCGGCGCAGGCGCGCTTCGCGGTGGAAGGCGTGGTGGCCCAGGGCGTCACCGACAAGCGCCAGCAGGACCGGCGGCAATTGCTCCACCAGCTCAATACGCTCGAAAAGGCGCGGNNGCCGGCAAGGTCTTCGACCTGGCGCAGGAGAAGGACGAGATGCGCGACCGCTACGGCCGAAACACTTTCGGGCAATCGTGTCTGGCGGCGCGGCGGCTGGTGGAGCGCGGGGTGCCCTACGTCACCATCAACTATCAGGGGTGGGACACGCATCGCCAGAATTTTCAGACCATGCGCCAGAAATTGCCGCAGATGGACAAGGGGCTGGCGACGCTGCTGCAGGATCTAACGGAGCGGGGTTTACTCGACAGCACCATTATCTGGTGGAGCGGCGAGTTCGGGCGTACGCCGAGGGTGCAGTGGGAAGCGCCGTGGAATGGCGGCCGCAATCATTGGGGCGATTGTTTCAGCGCGCTGGTGGCGGGCGGCGGATTCAAGGGCGGCCACGTGGTGGGGTCGACCGACGCGCGCGGCG
>PLRZ01000306.1:645-2720 GCA_003164075.1 Bryobacterales bacterium
CCGTCAGGGAGCGTTAGTGCGGCAACCAGGAGTGCCTGTGCCACGGTGTTCACCCTCTGCCTGGCGCTCCTTCTGCCCGCCCTCCGCGCGCAGAACGTACCGCATGCCGCCTACGTGCTTCCCGCGGGCGGACAACAGGGGACCACTATCGAGGTCGCCGTGGGCGGACAATTTCTGCAGAACGCGGCGGACGTCTATGTCTCCGGTGCGGGAGTCGATGCCACAGTCGCCGGCCACACCAGGCCGCTGAACGGCAACGAAGCCACCACTCTTCGCGACCGCATGCAGGAGCTGCAAAAGCAGCCCATGAATGCCGCCGTGTGGGACGAGATGACCCAAGTCCGGATCAAGCTCCTTACCTTCAACTCCAATCGCCTCATCAGCCCCGTACTGGCCGAAACCCTTACCCTGCGCGTTACCATTTCTCCCGGCGCGGCGCCCGGCAAGCGCGAACTGCGCGTGGCATCGCCTCAGGGCCTGTCGAATCCGCTGATCTTCTGCGTGGGGCAGTTGCCGGAAGTCCGGGAAAAAGAGAGCATCGAAGTCATCCAGCCGCCGGGCAATGCGAAGAACATCAACCAACTGCAGGTCGCCGAGCCAGCCACCGATATGGCCATCACGCTGCCAGCCACGGTAAATGGCCGCATCAAACCGCGGCTCGCCAAACCGCAGGGTGGCCGTCCGGGACAGCCGTTCACGCCGGGCGAGACCGACCGCTACCGTTTTCAGGCACGGCAGCGCCAGAGCCTGGTGATCGCCGCCAGCGCGCGCGAACTGATGCCTTACCTGGCGGACGCCGTCCCCGGCTGGTTTCAAGCCGTCCTCACGCTCTATGACGCCGCGGGCAAGGAAGTGGCCTACAACGACGATTTCCGCTTCCATCCCGACCCGGTGCTGCACTACGTAGTGCCCCAGGATGGCGAATACACGGTGGAGATCAAAGACGCGCTGTATCGCGGCCGCGAGGATTTCGTCTACCGCATCTCGATCGGCGAACTCCCCTTCGTTACCGGCATCTTCCCGCTGGGTGGCCCGGCCGGCGCACGCACGAGCGTCGAACTGAGCGGCTGGAATCTGCCGGCGAAGCGCACGGTGTTCGACGCCAAAGGCAAAGCTCCCGGGATTTACCAGGTTGCCGGCCAGCCCTTCCAGGTGGAAACGCTGCCGGAAGTTGCGAAAACCGCCAAGCGGGTCAAGCTCCCCGTCATCGTGAACGGGCGCATCGACCGGCCGGGCGAGTGGGACGGGTTTCGTTTCGAAGGCCGCGCCGGGCAGACAATCGTGGCGGAGGTCTACGCGCGCCGGCTGGATTCGCCCCTGGATTCGGTATTGCGGCTGACCGACGCCGCGGGCAAGCAACTGGCTTTCAATGACGATTCGCCGGACGAAGGCGCGGGCCTGGAAACGCATCACGCCGATTCGCGCCTGATGGTGACGCTGCCCGCGAGCGGCAGCTACTCCCTCTCCATCGGCGACGCGCAGCAGAAGAGCGGTCCGGAGTACGCCTACCGCCTGCGCATCGGCGCGCCGCGGCCCGATTTCGAGCTGCGCGTGACGCCCTCGGGCATCAATACCGGTGTCAACGCGAGCATCCCGCTGACGGTGCACGCGCTGCGCAAAGATGGATTCTCGGGCGCCATCGCGCTGGCGCTCAAGGACGCGCCGCGTGGGTACAGCCTGGCGGGCGCCGTGATTCCGGCGGGTCGCGACCAGGTGCGCATCACCCTGACGGTACCGCCGCCCGTCCAGCGGGAGCCGCTCAAACTGGCGCTCGAAGGCCGCGCTACCGTAGGAGGCAAAGAAGTCACCCGGCTGGCGGTACCGGCGGAGGACATGATGCAGGCGTTCTTCTACCGGCACCTGGTGGTCGAAAGCGAGTTGAAGCTGACCGTGCGGCGCGGCGCGGCATTTCGGACACCGGCCCGCGTGGTGGGTCCGCAGACGCTGGAAATACCTGTGGGGGGGACGGTCCGCGTGCGGGTGGAGGCATCGCTGCCACCGAACAGTCCCATCGAAAAGATGCGGTACGAGTTGAACGATCCGCCGGAGGGGATCTCGATTCAGGAGACTGCGCC
>PLRZ01000001.1 GCA_003164075.1 Bryobacterales bacterium
GGCGAAGAAACGCTGGCCGAGTAAGGCGTCAGATAGAAGTAGTAGTCAGCCGCCGGGCAGGGGACGCACCCTTCCCGGCGGCTTTTGTTTCTACAGGGATTATCTCGGCATGGCTGATCACAGCATCCCCGTTAATTAAGGNNTGTATCTTGTGCTTTGCCCGTAGGTGTTTGCGCCACGCTCCGGCAGCAACACGTGTTGTACGGTGATCTCCGGGGCGAATTCCGTATCCAGGAGAGCGTGAATCGAACGTCCTCCGCACCGGCGGTCTNNTACGCCGAGAGCCGGATGGCCCTAAGGGTGCCTGCCGCAGCACGTCCTCTCGTCGCGGTCCCGCACCGACCATCCGGGTCAACATGATCGACACAGCGTTCTAACTGCGACTATTATTGGCTCTGTCGTAAGAGCCTCGCTTACTGTCCACAAGGGTCAGTCGTAGTCATCCTAAATTGCCCGCTCCGCCTGTGCCCGCTGCGGCCGCTGCGCCTGTTGACTTTCGGGGCTGGAGATGATAAGAAATAGTCGTGCGTTGACCGTGACGAGTCAAGCGAGGTTATTAGTCGAGCCGAATTCACGCACGAGGGTTCGAGTGATACAAAGTGCTGACTTCCCCCCCGCCGGGGGGACCGCCGCATTTTCGAGACTCTTGATCGCATGCGCGTCGACATCCGGGACAGGCCAAGTCTGGACGACCTTGCCAAGTCTGTCCGCCTGAGCCGCAGGCATTTGTCGCGGCTCTTTCACCTCGAGACGGGCCTCAGCCCCAAGGCGGCCCAACGGGCAGTCCGCATGGAACGCGCGCGACACTTGTTGATGACCAGCCACCTGACGATCAAGGAGGTTGCGGCCTCCTGCGGCTTCATGGACGCCAGCCACCTTGTGCGGGAATTTGCCAGAGTGCATCGGATGAGCCCAACTGAATATAGAAATGCTCCCCGCGTGACAAGAGAGGATGTCGCGGAAGAGACAAATGGAGAAGATGGACCGCTGGGGCGGCACAATGGCTGATTTCGCCAACAGATGTCCGAATCGTCCAATGGATCTTTCTTGTGCCTATCCTATTCTTCCAGTATTCTCAAAATATGCATTCTAGATTATTGAGAAATCTCCTCCTGTTGACAGCGGCGGTTGCATCTTCCCGGCTAGGACACCTCCGGGCCAACGACCCCGTATGCACCTATGCAGGTGAAGGTGTATTTCCTGGGAGCTGTCCTACGTACTGTATCAGCTGGTCGTGTACCTGCGACGGCGGCGGTACCGGTTCGTACACTCTCTGCAACGATTGCAACGGGGACCCGACCGGCGACTATGCGGGCGGCTGTGTCGCTGAGGAGGAATGAGCCCCATGATAAGGGCCTGCTAAACGTGCCTATGCGTTCGACGCTTGGTTCCATTGTGATCTTCCTAATCTGCCGCGCGCACCCGCAACTGGTTGCGCAAACACCGGAATTTGAAGTCGCGGCAGTGAACCGTTCAACACAGTCGGCCGGCATACCCCGCCTAGGTTTCTCGGTCGAGGGAACCAGCGTTCGGATCTACAATTGCTCAGTCGCCCAGTGGATCGCGATAGCCTACGAAATTCCTGTTGCTCAGGTGTCAGGACCGGGATGGACCAACTCCGAGAGATTCAGCCTTTGGGCGAAACTGCCTCCCGAGGCTACCAAACACGACGCTCCGGCTTTGCTTCGTTCGCTTATGATGAAGAATTTTGCTCTCCGAGTTCACAAGGAGATCAAGAAAGAGCGAGCTCTCGTACTGTTGACCGCAAAGAGCGGAGCGACACTGCGAGAGGCCGCAATTGGCCAAATCACGGGCGCCACCGACCCCTCGCGCGGAGCCTCCTCGCCGAAACCCGGCAACCTCGGCCTCAGGTGCACCGGGTGCACCCTGTCTTCTTTTGCCGGTAAGCTCTCGATGCTTCTTCACGAAGTGGTGATCGATCTTTCCGGACTCGAGGGAACATACGACATACCTTATACCGTTGCGGGCATTGAGTTAGCAACCAGGGCAGCAAACAGAACAACGCATTCCTTCGACGATCTGGATCTCCCGCCAACGATCCTCGACTCGCTGCGACAGCTTGGATTGAGGCTGGAGCGCCAAGTTGCACCAGTGGAGAGGCTCGTCGTCGACAATGTAGCACGGCCAAGCGAGAACTAAGGCTTCCTAAGGCTCCCAATGGCACCCATCGAATCTCAAAACACAACTAGCGAACCTCCCGCGCGCCGGCCGTTGAGAATGGAGCAAATCGTAAATCTTGTGGTTCTGCTCGCGGCCGCCGTCATAACCGTATACAACGTTTATGACCGCTTTGTGGCGAGGAGCGGCCCGATCGCTCAACCTCGCTCCGTGGCCAATCTCCAGGGCCGTCAGTTCGCGCTACCGAAGCCGTACAGAGGCGGGGACAGGGTCACAATCGCCCTATTGCTGTCAAGGGGGTGCCACTTCTGTTCGGAAAGTGCACCTTTCTACCGCCGCTTGGCTTCGATCCGAACTCGCACCCCCTCTGAGTTCAGCATGGTTGCCGTCTTCCCAAACGCGGAGGGTGGCGACGTGGGGGCGGAGTATCTGAAAACGAACGGCGTACACGTCAACGAGGTACAGGCAGCGAGTTTTCCGAACCTCGGTGTGAGCGGTACCCCGACGCTTCTTGTGCTCGATGGATCGCATAAGGTGACAGCCGCCTGGAGTGGACTTCTGGGGCCCGGCGGCGAGACAAAAGTCATTGAAACTATCGCAAAGCTGTGTCCGAACTGTTCCCTGCCATAGGATGCGTCGTTCGGCCTGCGAATTGCGGAACCGTCAGGCTTGTTGGTTCAGCGTGGCATCCCCGGAACCGGTCGAGACCGTCGGGTTAGTCCTGGCTGAGCAGGCAGTAGGCGTGCCGTTCGTGGCTCACAC
>PLRZ01000008.1:0-310 GCA_003164075.1 Bryobacterales bacterium
ACGAAAACCGCCAGGATGCAGAACATGGAGAGCAGCCGCGCCATGGCCGTGCGGCTGCAGGCTTCCACCACTGCCCGCGCGCGCGACACTCCGGGCAGCATTTGGGTGTGAATGTTTTCGATCTCCACCGTGGCCTCATCCACCAGCACGCCCACCGCCAGCGCCAGGCCGCCGAGGGTCATGATGTTGATCGTCTGCCCGGTGGCCCACAACAGAATCACGGCGCTGAGCAGGGCGAACGGGATATTGAGAATCACGATCAGCGCGCTGCGCCAGTCGCGTAGAAAGATCAGCACCATCAGGCCGGTGA
>PLRZ01000008.1:367-4120 GCA_003164075.1 Bryobacterales bacterium
GTTGTCGATGGCGCCGATGTCGCGCAGGAAAACGGAGTTGCCGGGGCCGGGGCGAATGGGTGTGGAGAGCAACTCCGCGAGGTTGGCGCCCAGGGCGGCGTTGGTGCGGGCGATGCGCTCCACCGTGCCGGTCCACATATTGCCCGAAGGCATCACCACGCTGCTTTTGGATACCGCGGCGATGGCCTCTTCGGGGGAGATGCGGTACTGGCGAAGCTTGTCGGGGTCGAGCGTGACCACGATGGTCCGCTGGTTGCCGCCGAAGGGCGGGGGCGCGGACACGCCGGGCAGAGTAGCGAAGAGCGGGCGCACGCGATTGAGGGCGAAATCCTGCATTTCGCCTTGCGTGTGTCCGGCGCTGCTGAAGACCAGCATCCCCACGGCGACGCTGCCGGCATCGAAGCGCGTGATGAAGGGCGGGACGGTGCCGGGCGGCATGAAGGCGCGCGCGCGGTTCACGTAGCCCACCGTCTCCGCCATGGCCTGCGCCATGTTCGTGCCCTGATGGAACACCAGCTTCATAAGTGCCGCGCCCTGGATGCTCTTACTGTCTATGTAGTCGATACCGGTGATATAGAGGAAATGATACTCGTAATAGTAAGTGAGATAGCCTTCCATCTGTGCCGGGTCCATGCCGCCGTAAGGTTGGGCGACATAGATAGCCGGGTCGCCGACCTGCGGGAAGATGTCGACGGGCATACGCTCGAGCGCGAGGACGGCGCACAGTGCGATGGCGATGAGCGCCACCACCACGGTAAGCGGCCGGCTAAGCGCGGCGAGGACGAGTTTCACCGGGCTGCCTCCGCGAGCCCGTTTTCGTGGCGCAGGCACTCCTGCCTGCCGGGTCGAGACTCATCTCGACCCTCTTCGCGAGCGGCATCCGGAAGCGCCAGGATGAGACTCCGAACTCCCGATGCCGCCCCGCAATTTCGGGTGGCTTGGGAAAATGCGCTGAGCCATTCCTTTTGATGGCGAGCGCTTCGAAGGTGGGGCAGGCGGTGCCGCCTGCCCGCTCGCGCCGAACCGGGTCGAGCGAAGGCGAGCACCGCCTGCCCCACCTTCGGGCTCACCGCAAATTCCACGACGCCATGAGTTCCGAGTTCCGGCGCGGCAGACAAGAGTCTCACTGGCCCACCTCCGCGACAAACGGCTGAATGTCGCCCGCGGCAGCCGCTAACCCCAGTAATCCGCGCCACACACTAAGGCGCGCCAGAGAGTCGTCAATCTCGGCTTGCGTCACCAGACGGTCCGCTTCAGCGACATCGTCGATGTTGCCGAGTCCGCTCCGGTAGCGGGCCGCCGCCTGGCTGGCAGCGGCACGGCCGGCGGCCACCTGCACCGGCACATTGGCGGCCACCTGGCGGGCGCCCTGCAGGTTGGCCACGGCGACGTTCCACTGCGCCCGCAGGTCGGTGGCGATCTGTTGCGCCCGCGCAGTCTGCGCCCGCATGTTGGCCGCTTGTACCGCCTCGCGCGCTTCGATGGCCGGCTTGTCCATCACCGGAAACGTCACCGTGAACCCCACGGCAAAATTCTGTACGGTGGGCGCCAGGCCGTTCACTCCTCCCAGCAGCGTCCCGTTGGTCTCCGCGCCGGTGCCGCGCGCATAAGCCGCGCCTTGCAGCGAAAAGCGCGGAAAATAGGAGCGCTCCAGCGCGCCGAGTTGCGCCCGGACCTGCTCCACTACCGCGTTCTGCTCCACCACCAGCGGATTGGCCGCGGTGTCGGGCGCTGCCGGCGCCTGCCCGGCAGGCAGATCCAGGAGCCGCGCCATGACGATCGAGATCTGCGCCGGATCCACTCCCACGAAGCGCGACAGATTGGCTCGCGCCACACCGGTGCCCTGCCGCGCCTGCGCCAGTTGCGTGCGTGCGGCCGCTGCCTCGGCTTCGGCGCGGGCGGAATCGGCCCCGGGGCGGAGTTCGGCCTCCACCAGCGCCCGTACGGATTGGAGCACGGTCTCGGCGCGGTCCACGCCGGCCTGCGCGGCGCGCACTGTCTCCTGCGCCGCCGCCAGAGTCAGGAACGCGTCGGCGGTGGCCACTGCGATGTCGTAGCGGGTGCGCTTCAGGGCGGCTTCCTGCTGCGTCTTGGCGGCCTCCGCGACGGCTACATTGGCTTGCCGCAGACCGAAATCGAAAGGCTCCCAGGCCACCAGTCCGCCCAGAGCGCTGCCCCACGCCGTGCCGGTGTTATTGGAGCCGATCACCGGGCCCGACATCGACGGGATGACGCTCTGCGGCAGCAGCAGTCCGAAGACGTTGTTGCGCGTGGCGCGGTTGACCGTGGCGATGGTGTCCACGCGCGGAAGATAGGCCGTGCGCGCCAGACGAATGCCCGCCGCCGCGGCGTTGACTTGCTCCTGCGAGACCTGGATAGCGGGATAGTTCCGCAGTGCGCCGTCGACCGCCTGCGACAGGGTGAGGCCCGCCTGTTGGGCGGCCAGCGCCGGTGCGGCAGCCAGGAAGGTCAACAGGAATCTTGCCGTCGTCACTGCTATTTGCCCTCGATCATCTCGTGAAACAGCTCGCGGACCTTGCTTTCCGCCTGGTGCAGCGCCTTCCGCCCCATGGCGGTGGCGCGGTAGACTTTGCGCCGCGATTTGCCGTTCTGGACCTCCGTGGACCGCAGATAGCCGCGTTTTTCGAGGCCATGGAGCAGCGGGTAGAGGGTCCCGGGACTGATGCGGTAGCCGTGGCGCGCCAGTTCGTCCACCATCCCCATGCCGAAGATGGGCGCGCTCACAGCGTGGTGCAGCACGTGCAGGCGGATCAGGCCCGAATACAGGTCGCGGTCGTCCCCCGGCATCAGATACTCGATCTTCGTTTTCGACATTCGATTACGAAACTGTCAGTATGTACCGGTTCCGCGTCGCTGTCAACCGGTTCCGCATTGGGCGCACTGGATTAGTCCGGTGCTTTGTGCCATGCTGAACGGTTCGTATGGATATCATCACCGGCAATGTCGGATGGATCGAAGTGATCTGCGGCCCCATGTTCTCGGGCAAGAGCGAAGAGCTGATCAGGCGCCTCCGCAGGGCCATGATCGCGCGCAAACGGGTGGAAGTGTTCAAACCCACGATCGACGACCGCTATTCCAACGACGAGATCGTCTCCCACGGCGATCTGCGCATGAAATCGCAGGTAGTCGCGAGCGCCGAGCAGATCGTCGAGTGCCTCGACTGGCGTTCGGAAGTGGTGGGCATCGACGAAGCCAACTTCATGGGTCCTGGGCTGGTGGATGTAGCCCAGCGTCTGGCCGACAGCGGCAAGCAGGTGATCGTCGCCGGTCTGGACACCGACTACCTGGGGCGCCCCTTCCCTCCCATACCCGACCTGCTGGCGCACGCCGAGTCGATCACCAAAACGCTGGCCATCTGCGTGCGGTGCGGCAATCCCGCCAAGCACACCCAGCGCCTGCGGGGCTCCGACGAACTGATCGTGGTGGCTGGCTCCGACATGTACGAGGCGCGCTGCCGCCGCTGCTTCGAACCCGGCATCCCCAAACAGGTGGAGATGGATTTCGTCAAGGCCAAGCCGCGCAATAGCCCGGCTTAACCCGGTGGGGCAGGCTTCAGCCCTCCCCAGAGGGGACCCCGGACTNNCGCGACCGCGAGGGAGTGCCCCGTGGCCCTAACGGGCACCAAAGGCGTATGAAGACGCGGCGGCCCGCGGTAATGGAATCGGTAACATCAGAACTCCTGACTTCGTGCAATTTGGGATGAGCCCGTTTCCGTGGCGCAGGCACTCCTGC
>PLRZ01000312.1 GCA_003164075.1 Bryobacterales bacterium
AGAGCACCGGCGGCAGCGCGGCGCCCGCTTCATCCGCGCCCAGCAGCAGAAGCCCGTGGCCCGATCCACGAGCGAAAGCCCGCAGCAAGCGGTCCGCGAGAGCGCCCTCCAGGGGCGGCGCTTCGGCATCGGGAGTCAACAGCAGATGGCCGTGCGGAGTGAGAGTCAATCGCAGCGAAGCGGATTCCATGTTCAAGCCACACCCAGCGCGCGGGCCAGCGCCTGCTTCATCACCCCGGCGGGAGCCTCGCGCCCGGTCCACAACTGGAACCCGATGGCGCCTTGATAGACCAGCATGGAAAGCCCGTCCAGCGTGGGTAAGCCGCGGCGCCGGGCGGCGGCCAGCAGCGGAGTTTCCGGCGGATTGAAGACCACGTCGCCGACCAGCATGCCGGGGCGCGCGCCGCTCAGGTCGACCGGGGGCATGGCGTCGATATCGGGGAAGAGTCCGATAGAAGTGGCATTCACCAGCAGGTCGGCGCCGGCAGTCACTGAGTAGATTCCGCGCCAGGGCTCGAAGCGGATGGGGCGTCCGGTTTTGGCGGCGAGATCGGCCACCATGGCGCTGCCGCGTTCCACCGAGCGGTTGAGCACCAGCACCTCCGCCGCGCCGGCCAGCGCGAGTTCGGTGACGATGGCGCGCGCCGCTCCGCCGGCCCCGAGCACCACCGCGCGCTTGCCCCGCGGATCGACGCCGGCATCGCTGCGGACGCCGTGCAGAAAACCCTTGCCATCGGTATTCTCGCCGATGAGACGCTCGCCCTCTCGCCGCACGGTATTGACTGCGCCGATCAATGCGGCGTCGGGCGCGATTTCGTCGAGATACTGCATGACCGCGACCTTATGGGGAATGGTCAGGTTCAGGCCGCGCATGCCGAGAGCGCGCGCACCCGCGATAGCTTCGCGCAGTTTCGCGGGCGGCACCTCGATGATGAGGTAGCGCCAGTTGAGACCCAGTTCGCGGAAGCCCGCTTCCTGCATGACGCCGGTAGGATTCTCTTCCACCGGTTGACCGAAACAGGCCAATAATTCCGCTTTGAAATTTGCCGGCATATGGGCCACGGTAACACGGTGGAATAGCGCTCGACTTTCGGGCAACAACACGTTCGAAGCTAGCGGATCGGCGAGAACGGCAGCGGCCGCACGATGGCGTTGGTGATATTGCAGACCAGTTCGGCATCCGGTATTCCCGCGCTGGTGCGCAGCTTCTGCCATTCGGGATCCGCGGAGAAGGCATTCCAGCATTTCTCGCGGGCCGCCAGGTCGTCAAACGCCAGCATGTAGGTGAGGTTCGGCATGTGCGCGCCCACGATCGTCTGTCCGGCGAATACCGGCAACATGTGGAGACGGCGGAAAATATCGAACTCGCCCTCGCCAAACATCTTGATCTTGCGCGCCAGGCCCTTATCGGTGGGCGATTCGTAGGTGCGGATTTCGAAGACGCGGGCCCCTTGTTTCTCGGCCGCCGGCGGCGGGGTGACGGCGGGATACGAAGGGAAGGCCGACAAGAGCGAGCTTTCCATGCGGATGAAGCTCAGTTCGCCGATGGTATTGTATTCGTCGGACGCCGCCTGAAACTCCTTGTCGGCGGCGAGTTTCTCGCGAGCCGTATCGAAGGCAGCCATCGACGGGTAGCTGGCCAGAGTCAGCATAAAAGGGGTGTCAGGTGCGATGAGCGCGTTGAAGCATCCGAAAGGCCGGATTCCCGCCCGTTCGGCGGCGGGCGCCAAGCCGCGCTGCAGATAGGCGGTGGTCTTCTCCACCTGGCGGCCGCTGCGCAGGTGGAAATACCGCAGTTCGAGGATCGCTCGCTGAGTGGCGGGAGCGGGCGTTTGGGCCTGCATGAGAGTTGCTCCTATCGGAAGAGTCAGAAAAGTTCGACGTTGCACGTATATACTGTACCGCCGCGATGGACCATCGTAAACTCGGGGTGTATGCAGACCGGGGAACCAAGCCGGACGGCGCGCCGCGCATCAAGTGCTGGAACAGGGCGGATTTTCACCGATCCGCTGGCCCTGCGGATCCTGGAGGAAGACGGCGAGGCCATCGCGCGGGAGGCTGAGAAAGTGCCCGGACGCGCTTGGCGGAAGATGCGTTGGCGGCGGCATTGCCGTTCGCGCCCATCGATTTCGAGCGGGAGACTTTGGCCGAGGGCCTGGCGGCCGTTTGGTCGACGTTCGCCTACATCGCCGGCCAGCTATGGGAAAATAAGGGACAGTGATTGTACTGGACGGTATCTACTACGCGGCGGCGTTTGCTGTCGCCGGCGGGATAGTCGCTTGGCTGGCGGGGCCGTGGTTTGCGCTTCCGGCCTGGATCCTGGCGATATTCTGCCTCAATTTCTTCCGCGATCCCGACCGCGAAATTCCCGCCGGACCGGTGGCCGTTTCGCCGGCCGACGGCAAAGTGGTCGCCGTCAAGGCCGAAAGCCCCACGCTCAACCGCATCAGCATTTTCCTCAATATTTTCGACGTTCACGTCAACCGCACACCCATCCCCGGAACCGTCCGCGAGGTGCATTACCAGGAAGGTAAATTCCACGTGGCCAGCCGCGAAGAATGCTCCCAGGCCAATGAGCAGAACATCATCACCGTGGAGGGCGATGGCTCTACCGTGGTCTTCAAACAGATTGCCGGGCTGATTGCCCGCCGCATCGTATGCAGCAAAAAGGCCGGCGACCAGTTGGTCCCCGGGGAGCGCGTGGGCCTCATCAAATTCGGTTCGCGTGTGGATGTGCTGCTAGGGCCCGAGTGGGAAATCGTAGTTCAGCCGGGCGTGCGGGTGGCCGCCGGCTCCAGCATTCTGGCTCGCCGCCGCGATCGGCCTCAATCATGAATATGGGTCTCAAAGAACGGCTCATCGATCCCAAGTCGGCCGATCGGCGTCCCCGCCGGGCGGCTTATGCGCTGCCTACCCTGTTTACGGCGGGCAATATCTTCCTGGGATTTCTCTCGATTTTGCGGTCGTTCCGCGGCTCCATGGCCGCGGCTACCAACGGCCTCGGAGCGCCGGAGCATTTTGCCATCGCGGCCCAAGCCATCGGCGCGGCGGTATTCCTGGACGGGCTGGACGGGCGCATCGCGCGCATGACCAATACCACCAGCGATTTTGGACGCGAGATGGATTCCCTGGCCGACGTGATCAGCTTCGGCATCGCGCCGGCGGTCCTGGCTTACGCCTGGGGCGTACAATTTATCGATACCACCATCGGCCCCAACGTCCGCGACCAACTCGGCCGGTTCGGCACCTTCGCGGCATTCCTGTTTTTGCTCTGCGGTGCGGTGCGGCTGGCGCGCTTCAACATTCAGAAGAACCCGGTCCCCAAGAATCCGGGCCGGCCCGACCGGAAATATTTCGTGGGCCTGCCGATTCCCGCCGGCGCCGCCATGGTGGCCGGCGTGGTCTTCGCTTTCGGCGGCGAGCCGCTGGGCTATTGGCCGCTCTCCGCGGTGTGGCTGTTGCTGCTGGTCGTCCTGGGACTGCTCATGGTCAGCACCTGGCGCTACTACAGCTTCAAAGGCATCAGCCTCAGTAAGCCGTACACGCCGCTGATCATCATTTTAATTGGAGGATTTATCTACCTGACCTGGAATTGGCCTCGACCGGTGCTATTCACTTTGCCCGCGGCTTACGTGGCCAGCGGCATCCTCATCCGCCTCGGTGGGATTATTCGCCGCCGTTTCCGCAAGCCGCCACTTCCCGGAGCCGCGGCATGAGCAAAATGGCGCTGATTGGCTCGGACTCCCTGCTGGGGCGCGAGATCCGCGACATCATTGCGACTTCGGACCACGACATCAAACTGCGGCTGGTGGCCGATACGGAGGAAATTGCCGGCGCGCTGACCAGGGTGGGGGACGAGCCGGCGGTGGTCGGCGGGCTGACGGCCGATAGCCTGGAGGGGGCGCGCGCCATCTTTCTGGCGGGCTCCGCGCAATCCAGCCACAAGGCGCTGGCACTGCTGGCGGAGGATCCGGGAGCCACGATTATCGACCTCACCGGCGCGGCGGAGGATCGGCCGGATGCGCGGCTGCGGGCGCCGCTGGTGGAATCGGCGGAAGAGATGGACGAGGGCGAGTACGATTCGGCGGTGCAGGTGATCGCCCATCCGGCAGCCATCGCGATGGCGTTGTTGTTGCGCCGGCTGCACTCCATCGAAGCGGTGCGGGCGTCGGTGATCCAGATTTTCGCGCCGGCCAGCGAGCATGGAAAGCAGGGCGTGGAGGAACTGCAAGGGCAGACCGTGAGCCTGCTCTCTTTCAAGAAGGTTCCGCACGCCATTTTCGACACGCAACTGAGCTTTAGCATGCTGGCGAAATATGGCGAGGGCGCCAAGGTGTCGCTGGAAGAGACGGAGTTGCGGATCGAACGCCACCTGGCCAGTCTGCTGGCATTGCCGGGGGAAGGCGCGGGCGTGCCCATGCCCTCCTTACGGTTGATCCAGGCGCCGGTGTTTCATGGATATAGCTTCGGCGCGTGGGTGGAATTCGAATCGAACCCCGGCATGGAGATTTTGGAAAGCGGCCTGGTGGCCGGCTCGATTGAGGTGCGCGGCAGCGAGTTCGAGGCGCCGACCAATGTGGGCCAAGCCGGCCAGGGCGGTATCGCGGTGGGCGCCATCTCGTCCGACCGCAATCAGCCGGAGGCCTGCTGGTTCTGGGTAGCCGCGGACAACCTGCGGCTCACGGCGGAAAACGGTGTGGCAGTAGCGCGGCAACTTGTATGAACAGATACTCTCGCGGTTTACTCGGTGTAATTTTTGCCGGAGCGGTTCTTGCGGTGGGGTGCGGTTATCGCCTCGGCGGACAGGCCGATCTCATTCCCAAGAACGTCAAGACCATCGCCATCCCGGAATTCTCCAATGGCACGGTGCGCTACCAGGTGGCAACTCTGCTTTCGGCCGACGTGGTCCGTGAGTTTCACTCGCGCACGCACTACAGAATCGTCACCGACCCGGCGAAGGCGGACGCGGTCCTACAGGGTTCCGTGGTGAATTTCTCGGTGCTGGGCGGTATCACCACCGCCCCGGTCGCTCAGGGGGGCCGGGCCACCAGTTCGCAAGTGGTCCTCACGCTGCAGGTCAACCTGACGGATCGGCGCACCGGCAAGACCATCTACCAGCGTAGTGGGTACGAATTCCGCGACCGGTATGAAATCTCGGGCGATCTCACGGCCTATTTCGATGAAAGCGGCCCGGCCATGAAGCGCGTGA
>PLRZ01000350.1 GCA_003164075.1 Bryobacterales bacterium
AGTGATTGCCAGAGTGCTGCCCTAGTCGCATCCCCGCCGGTATTCTGCGCGCCGTCGCCGCCTGACCTACAGCCGCGCCTTTACCGCCGCCGCTGCCCCGTCTACTGCGATGTCCACCGACTGGCGCGTCTTGCGCTCCACCAGTTCCACCATACCGTTCGCCAGTTTCTTCCCGACCACCACCCGAAACGGCACGCCGATCAGATCGGCATCTTTGAATTTCACGCCGGGCCGCTCGTCGCGGTCGTCCAACAACGCGTCCAGCCCCAGAGCCAGGCAGCCTCGATAAATCCTGTGCGCCGCCTCTGCCTGCGCGGCGTCGGAATTATTGGCCGGAGTAATCACCACCTGGAACGGCGCGATCGCCGCCGGCAGAATCATGCCGTCTTTATCGTGAAACAACTCGATAGCCGCGCTGAGAATCCGCTCGATCCCAATACCGTACGAGCCCATGATCGGCGTCACTTCCTTGCCGTCGGCGTTGAGCACGCGCAGGCCCATCGACTCGGAATATTTGTACCCCAGCTTGAAAATGTGCCCGATCTCCACGGTCTTGCGGATTTCGAGCGCGCCTCCGCATTTCTGGCACAAATCGCCCGCGGCCACCTGGCGGAGATCGTGAATCTCGGCCTGGAAATCCTCGCCCNNTCCGCCAGAATCGCCATGTTCTTCACGCCCACCGGGCCCAACGATCCGGCGCCCGCGCCGAACCACCGCTGGATCTCTTCGGGATGCGCCTGGCGAAATTCCGGGTCGTTTACCACCGCGCCCAGTTTAGCCTCGCTCAACTGGTGGTCTCCGCGCAGCATGACCAGTACCGGCTTGCCGTCGGCCACCAGCACCAGGCTCTTCATCTGCGACGTGGCGGGTAGTCCGGTGAACTCGGCGATCTCGGCGATCGTCTTGCGCCCCGGTGTGTGGAACTCTTCGGGCGTCCGGTCGCCCTCCGGATCCTCCGCCGCCGGCGCGGATGGCCCCGCTACGGCCTTCTCCAGGTTGGCCGCGTACCCGCAGCCGGCGCACACCGCGACAAAATCCTCACCCGCATCCGAGGCCACCATGAACTCATGCGACTGGCTGCCGCCCATCGCGCCGGAGTGCGCCTCCACCGCCATATACCGCAGCCCGCAGCGTTCGAAAATGCGGCAGTAGGCCTGGTAGTGACGCTCGTACGCCGCGTCCAGACCCGCCTGGTCCATGTCGAACGTGTACGAGTCTTTCATGATGAATTGCCGCACGCGCAGCAGGCCCGATTTGGGACGCTGCTCGTCGCGAAACTTGGTCTGGATCTGATACCAGATCTGGGGCAGTTGCTTGTAGCTGCGCAGCTCGCCGCGGGCGATCACGGTCATGACTTCTTCGTGAGTCATGCCCAGGCACAGGTCGCGGCCGAAACGGTCCTTCAGGCGGAACAGGTTGTCGCCCATCACGTCCCAGCGGCCCGACTCCTGCCACACCTCGGCCGGGTTGAGCGCCGGCAGCAGCATTTCCTGGCCGCCGATGGCGTCCATTTCCTGGCGCACGATGCTGGTGATTTTCAACAGCGCGCGCTGCGCCAGAAACAGGTAGCTATAAATTCCCGCCGAGAGCTGGCGGATATATCCGGCGCGCAGCAGTAACTGGTGGCTGGCAACTTCGGCCTCCGCCGGATTCTCGCGCAACGTCGGAATGAAAAGCTTGCTCCAGTGCATAAGTTCCTGTAGGGGAATGCCAATTCTAGCATGCTAAAATTGGGGTTTCCCCTTTTATGAAGATCGCGATCGCCGCGGATCACGCCGGTTTTGCCCTCAAAGAGAAACTGCGGAAGAGGCTCGCCGGCCTCGGTCATCAGGTGGTCGACTTCGGCGCCGATTCCGCTGAATCCTGCGACTATCCCGATTTCGCCCAGCCGGTGGCTCGCGAAGTGGCGCAGGGACGGTCCGAGCGCGGCGTTCTGGTCTGCTCCAGCGGCATCGGCATGGCCATTGCCGCCAACAAGGTGGCGGGAGTCCGCGCCGTTTCGGTACGTTCGCCCGAGGAAGCGCGCCTGACGCGCGAACACAACGACGCCAACGTGCTGACGCTGGGCGCTCAATATTTGGACGAGCCCCGCGCCGTGGAACTGGTAGAGGCTTTTCTATATACGGAATTCGCGGGCGGCCGCCATGCCCGGCGGGTCGCCAAGATTGCGCAACTGGAGCGGCGCGAAGCATAAATGGGCCGAACCACGGAGGAATCACGATGACGGTAACGGAGCAAATGCAGCGGCCTCTGGCGGAAGTGGACCCGGAGGTTTTCGATGCCATCCAGCACGAAGTGGACCGGCAGCATTCCCAGATCGAACTCATCGCCAGCGAGAATTTCACGTCGCAGGCGGTGCTCGAGGCCACGGGCAGCGTTTTTACGAATAAGTATGCCGAGGGTTATCCCGGCAAGCGCTACTACGGTGGGTGCGAGTTTACCGACATCGTGGAGAACCTGGCGCGCGACCGCGCCAGGAAACTGTTCGGCGCCGAGTACGCCAACGTGCAGCCGCATTCCGGCTCGCAGGCCAACCAGGCCGCTTATGCCGCGGTGCTTTCGCCCGGCGACACCATCATGGGCCTGAACCTGGCGCATGGCGGCCATTTGACCCACGGCCACAAGCTCAATTTCTCGGGCAAGACTTACCACGTGGTTCCCTACGGAGTGCGCCGGGACGACGAGCGTATCGACTACGACGAGCTCGAGCGGCTGGCCGAAGAGCACAAGCCCAAGATGATTATCGCCGGCGCCAGCGCGTATCCGCGGACCCTCGATTTCGCGCGCTTCCGCCAGGCGGCCGATTCCGTGGGCGCCATCTTCCTGGTGGACATGGCGCACATCTCCGGACTGGTGGCCGCGGGCGTGCATCCCAACCCCTGCGAGTACGCCGATATCGTGACCTCCACCACCCACAAAACGCTGCGCGGACCGCGCGCCGGCATCATTCTCGCCAAAGAGAAATTCGGCGCGGCCATCGACAAAACGGTTTTCCCCGGCTTTCAGGGTGGACCGCTGGTGCACGTGATGGCGGCCAAGGCGGTGTGCTTTCTGGAAGCCATGCAGCCGGGCTTTGTGGAGTACCAGAAACAGGTAGTGGCCAACGCCAAGGCGCTGGCGCAGAGCCTCATGGACCAGGGGTTCCGCATTGTTTCCGGCGGCACCGATACGCACGTCATGCTGCTCGACGTGTTTTCCAAGGGACTGCGCGGCAAGGAGGCCGAGAAGGCGCTGGACGCCGCGCGCATAACCGTCAACAAGAACGCCATCCCGTTCGAC
>PLRZ01000440.1 GCA_003164075.1 Bryobacterales bacterium
TTCAGTCCATAAGAACAATCCTTGTTTTTTGTCTTATCCGTGTTCATCTGTGTTTATCCGTGGCCAATAATGTCTTTGCCCGGACTCGAAGAGATCACTCTCATTCCACGACATCAGGTGTCCAGAGTCTCGACCCAGCAGGCAGGAGTGCCAGCGCCACGAAAACGGGCTCATCCCAAATTCCACGACGTCAGGAGTTCTGCAATTCGAAAACCAATCCGGCGAAAAGCGGGACCATAGTGGCGGTTTGGGCCACTGGAGTGGGGCTGCCCATTGCCGGCGCCGATGGGCAGGAGACTACCGCGGCGCAGCAGCTATGCAACTGCAACATTTACACCGCCTTCATTCAGAACGGCGCCACGCTGATTTACGCGGGCGCCGCTCCGGGATCGGTGACCGATGTCGGGCCGCCGTCCTACGCCCCGCCCGCCACCAACCCGGCGAATTTATCCAGATCGATATTGCCGCCCGACACAATCGCCACCACTTTGCCGCCGCCCGCCCGGCCCGAGAGCGCCGCCGCCACTGCGCATGCCGCCGCGCCTTCCATGATCACCCGATTCCGCTCCGCCACCAACTTCAACGCCTGCGCCGCCTCGTCCAGCGTCACCACAATCGAGCCGTCCAGCAAACGGCGCGCCCTCTCGAACATTGCCGGGAACACCATCCTGGCCCCGATGCCATCCACGAACGACGGCGTATACTCCACCGTCCGCGGCTCGCCCGCCGCCAGCGACGCGGCCAGCGGCGCACCCGTCTCAATCTCCGCGGCATAGATGCGCACTTGCGGCGCCAGTTCGCGCAGCACGTTGGCGATCCCGCATGACAACCCGCCGCCGCCCC
The DNA here is from genome assembly GCA_003164075.1 of Bryobacterales bacterium. The sequence goes on from PLRZ01000440.1 coordinate 844, forward strand.
ACGGAATCACCACGGCATCTATCCGCGGAAGATCCTCCAGCAGTTCCATCGCGATGGTGCCGTTGCCCGCCATCACGTCTTCATCGTCGAACGCGTGGATGAAAGTGGCATCCACGCCCGGATAGCTGCGTGTCTCGAAAGTCCGCCACCATTCGGCAAACGGCGCCAGGATGACGCGCCCGCCCAAACGTTCCACCGCGCGCAGTTTCGTGGCGGGAGCGGTATCGGGCGCCACAATCGTCGCCGGCACACCCAGACGGCGCGCGCAGTACGCCACTCCCTGCGCCATATTGCCCGCCGAGGCCGTGAGCAGCCCGCGCTCCAGCTTAGCCCGCGACGTCAGCGCCACCACGTTGGCCGCCCCGCGAATCTTGAACGAACCGATGGGCTGAAGGTTCTCCAGTTTGAGGTACAATTCCACCGGACTGTCGCACGGACAAGGCACCAGCGGGGTACGCAATGCGATCGAGGCGATGTTCTGCCGGGCTTCCTCCACCTGCTCCAGCGAAAAGGGCATTTCCCCATCTTAAACGTTGCGGCCTGAACCTCGCGGCCCGCCTGTGATAACCTCGAAACTATGCTGTTTGAGTCCGACAAGGTGATGTTCGAAATCTATCGCGAGACCGAGTACACCGGGCAGTACCGCGTGGTCTACTTTACCGAATTGCAGGACCACAATAAGGAATCCGAAATCAATCACGCCCTCGCCGGCGAGCATTTCTTCGACGGCTTCATCAAGAATTTCGGGAAGGACGAGGCCAAAGAGATCATCTCCTCCCTGCTGGGGCGCCTGAATAACGGCGAGCGCATCGATCCCCAGGAAGTCGAGCGCGCGCTCGGCGACCACATGGCCTAAGGCGCGATTTTGCGAATCACCCGGTTCCCTGCCCTTTCCGAACCGCAATTCTTCGGATGCACCGCCGCTTTCGTCGACTCCCTGTTCGGCGAATTGAACGCTGCCGCCAGCGCCCTTCGCCGCCTGGAAGGCCAATCCAAAGGCGCGGCCTTCGCCTATGAGATGACGCTCGACACGCACCGCTACGGCGCTCTGATTGTGCTCGACCGCTGGTCCACGCTGCTCCAGGCTTTCGGCCCGCATGTGCAGCTATCGCGCCGCCAGACCATCGTCGAAAGCGGAGCCTCCCGCATTCGGACCGCGGAGGGAATTCTGGGCACCGCCAATAATTTGTTGGACGGCTCGGCGCGCTATTCTTCCGGCGTAGTGGAAGCTTGCCTGCTTGCCTTCCAGTCCCTGCAAACCACTCTTGCGGAGGAGCGGAACGAAGCCGATCAATCGGCCAAACTGGGGCCCATGCTGCCCGAAGACTACACCAGCGCCCGCCGCATCTTTCTGGAAGATCTGGCGGCGCGCTAACCTTTAAGAGATGATCCTCAAGATCCGTCAGGCCGGTGAACCCGTTCTGCGCCGGAAGGCCAGGCCTCTCACCACCGCCGAGATCCTCGACGATGCCGTCCAGGATCTCATCGAATGGATGCGCGCCACCATGCGCGACGCGCCCGGCGTAGGCCTCGCCGCGCCCCAAATCGGAGTGCCCCTGCAATTGGTGGTCCTGGAGGACCCGCCGGAGTACATCGGTAAAATCCCGCCCGAAGAGGCCGCCGAGCGCGACCGCCGTCCCGTGCCATTCCAGGTTCTGATCAACCCCGTCATTACCATCCACCCTGGCGAGCCCGCGGAATTCTTCGAAGGTTGTCTCAGCGTGGCAGGCTTTACCGCCGTGGTTCCGCGCGCGCGCAAAGTCCACGTGGAATGTCTCAATGAGCGCGCCGAGCCGGTGGTCATCGACGGCGAAGGCTGGTATGCGCGCATCCTGCAACACGAAATCGATCACCTGGGCGGCGTTCTCTATATCGACCGGATGAATTCGAGATCCTTCGCCACTCTCGACAACTATGGCCGCTTCCGGAAACACGGCTCATGATGCCGTCGCCGCGTCCGGTACGCCGGCGTGCTGGCCGCCTTCCGCGACCCCGGACCACTACCGTCAGCGGCAAGCTGGTGGCGCGCAGCCAGATGCTCAGAACTCGTGATGTCGGCCGGGG
>PLRZ01000644.1 GCA_003164075.1 Bryobacterales bacterium
AACCGCCCCGATTGCCTCAGTCTGCAGCCGGAAGAAATTACTCCGGAGCAGATCGCGTGCGCACGTCTGCTGCACATCGACGGGCACGATACCGCGGCGGTGGCGCGCGCGGCGGGCATCGCGCACCAGCACGGCATCCCCGTCACCGTGGATGTGGATACCATCTACCATGGCTTCGACCGCGTGTTGCCCTTCGTCGACTACCTGGTGGCCAGCTCGGAATTTCCCAGCGCCTGGACCGGCCGCAGCGATCCGTTTCGCGCGCTCGAGACCCTGCAGGAGGAATACGGCATGAAAGTGGCCGCCATGACTCTGGGGTCGCACGGCGCTTTGGCGCGCTGCCAAGGCAAGTTCTTTTACTCTCCGGGGTTCGTTGTGGATTGCGTGGACACCACCGGCGCCGGAGACGTGTTCCACGGGGCGTTCTGCTATGCTGTTTTGCAGGGAATGCCGATGCTCGAAGCGCTCGAGTTTTCCAACGCCATGGCTGCCCTGAACTGCACCTCACTGGGCGCCCGCAGCGGTATTCGCGGGGTGGATGAAGTCCGCGGTCTCATGGCGCGCGCGGAAAGGCGCTCGCAAGCGGATTTTGCCGCCCGCGCGGCGGTATCCATCGTCAAGTAATCGTTACGTAAATGTTCCCCATCAAAGTTACACAGCCGAGTTACTCCCGGCCGGTCGTCACGGTGCTGTTGATCGCGGTCAACATCATGGTATTTCTGCATGAGGTCTGGCTCGATCCTTATTCGTACAACCACTTCCTGCGGCTCTATAGTCTGCGCCCGGCCTACTTCCACGCGGAAAATCTTGTGACCCACATGTTTCTGCATGCCGGCTGGCTGCACGTACTGGGCAACATGCTGTTCCTGTGGGTGTTCGGCGACAACGTGGAAGATATCCTGGGCCATGGCAAGTTTCTGGCTTTTTACCTGCTGTGCGGAGTGACGGCGGGGCTGGCGCAGATACTCATCGACCCGTATTCGCGCGTTCCCATGGTGGGGGCCAGCGGCGCCATCGCCGGCGTGATGGGCGCGTACCTGGTGAAGTTCCCGCGGTCGGAAGTCAAGATACTCGCGTGGTTCCTGTTCATCTTCACTTTCGACGTGCCCGCCTGGGCGATGCTGGTCTACTGGTTCGGCATTCAGCTTTTCGAAGGTTTCGGCAGCCTCGGCGAAGCGTCGACGGGCGGGACGGCGTTCTTCGCCCACATTGGCGGCTTCATCGTGGGCATCGTCCTGATTCATGTAATGGGAACGCGCCAGCGCTACTGGCGCCGCAGGGATCTCTCCTGGTGATAAAGCCGTGGGCCTGGTAATGAAGCCGCTAGTCACTCTCTACACGCGCGCCGGCTGCTGCTTGTGCGACGAGGCCAGGCAGGTGCTGGCCGAAGCGCGCCGGCGCGCCGATTTCGACTACCAGGAACTGGATATCGATCTCGACCCGGAACTCCGCCGCCGCTACAATGACGAAGTGCCGGTAATCGCCATCAATCGGGTGAAGGCATTCAAATATAAAGTGAATCGGGACGAATTCCTGAAGAAGCTGGCGGCGCGCGCATGAGCCTGGATGTATTGGCCATCGCCGCAAATGGGCCGAGCCGTTCCTTGCAAGGATGCCGAACCGTCTACAACTTCTCCCACTCAACTCGATCGATGCCGGCGTCACGAAGAATCCTGGCCAACAGGCCGGCGCCGATGTCTGCTCCGTGCGGGTTCGGAACACGAACCGTTTGTGCGCCCTTCTGCATGATCTGGTGTCTGCCCCCGGCGTAGGGGCCTTCAAATCCCATTCGCCGAAGATAGAAAAGGAAATCCTTGCGCCGGATCGGTCCGATTCGCGGCATCAGGCAACTTCGCGCACTACCAGGTCAATCCCGTCGACGATCGGCACCGGCAACTGACGCGACAAGCGGAACAGCAGCCATTCCTCGAGGACTTCCTCGAGTTCGTCCCGGCATTCTTCCAGGGAAGCCGCATCTGCCCAGACTCCCTCAAAACCGGGTATTGAAGCGTAATGCCTATCCTCTTCCGTCAGCTCGTATTTGGCGCCGTGCATGGCGGCCCGGAGGTACTTGGTAAGCATGATCTTGTTCTACCAGATCTGAGGGGCGCGTGGGTATCGCGGAGAAATGGTCACTGGAACGAACAGCCCAGGACGCAGGGTAGGTTTGAATCCGTGTCTACTTAGCTTCTGGCGCGAAACTCAAGAAACCGCTCCCTTGCGGTCGCGGCTCGGTAACAAGTCCCGTGGAATCATCGCTGCGTTACCGAGCCGCGACCGCAAGGGAGCGGTTTCTTGCCATTTGCAGTGAGTTTCGCTACAGAAACCACTTAGCTTCTCCGCAGTATGAGCGGCTCCCCCGCGCTGCGGCCGACGATCGCTTCGCTGATCATATCCAGGAACAGGCCGTGCTCCATCACTCCCACCGTGGAGTCCAGCCGCTGCTGTAACAAGCGGGCGGAATCCAGGGACTGGAACCGGCAGTCCAGAATGATATGTCCGCCGTCGGTGATGAAGGGCTGTCCGTCAGGTGCGAGTCTCCGGGTCCACTCCGCTCCGAGCGCGCTCAGGCGCCTCGCCGTGGTTTGCCAGCCGAAGGGGGCCACCTCCACCGGAATCGGCCCGGCGCCTGCGCCCAGCCGGTCCACCAACTTGTCTTCGCCGGCCACAATCACCAGGCGCCTGGTGACGCTGGCCACAATCTTCTCGCGGAGCAGCGAGCCGCCCAGTCCCTTGACCAGATTGAGCGACCCGCGTTCGATCTCATCGGCCCCGTCGATAGTCAGGTCGATGTGGTCGCGTTCCTCCAGCGTGACCAGCGGGATCCCCAGGCCGCGCGCCTGCCCGGCGGTCTTTTCGGACGTGGGAATACCCACGATGCGAAGGCCTTGGGCCGTCCGTCTCCCAATGGCCGCCACCGCCAATGAGGCCGTCGAGCCGCTGCCCAGCCCCACGATCATGCCGTCTTCCACCAACGCTGCCGCAGCCTCGGCGGCCGCCAGTTTTCTTGTGTCCACGATTGCCATAGATTTCCGCGCCGATTCTTTAAGGTACACCGCGCGGCGGACCGATGCCTATTACGCCGCCAGATCCTGGCGCGCGCCGCCGCTTTCGGCTTCCTCCTGGCAGGCCAGACAGAGCCGGGCCCACGGTACGGCCGCCAGACGCTTGGGGGCGATGGGCTCGTCACAATAGGCGCAGGCGCCGTACGTGCCGGCGTCGATGGAATCGAGCGCCGCGCGAAGGAGGCGCCCCATTTTCGCTTGGCGGTTCAGGTCGCGACAGGCCATTTCGCGGTCGATGGACTGCTGGGTGGTGTCGACCACGTCGCCAATCGGGCCGATGGCGATCGAATCCGGCCAATCGGGCGAGGGATTCAGTTCCTGCAATCTGGTTTCGATGAGTTGTTTGATGGAAGCGATGTGCATTACGAAACCGAGGGTCGCATGGAGGCTCTGGAAACTGTTTTCCGCAGCGCCACGAAATCGCCGAAACGCCGACGTTTCAACGACATAAAATATTTCGAAATGGTGTGAACGACATCGCGCCCCCTACAGGAATGGCCGGTTCCCGCCGATGGTATCGACGTGGCATCAGGGAACTGGCGTTATGCTCTGTGGGGCGGCCTCCTGCTGATTTCCGCGTCCGGGACCGCCCATCCCGGCGGTACGACGGAACCGGGGTTGCGCGCACAGTTGGAGGTCCTGAACCGGGAACTGGCGCGGGCGGCTTCTTTTTCTCCCGGACCGGCCCAATTTGCGGACCTGCTCCGTACCCGTGCCCAATTGTTGGTGGAATTGATGGATGTGGATCCATTCCAGGCCGGTGAGTTGAGTTTGCCCCCGGAGGTGGTGGCGCGGGCCCGCCGGATCGGCGCCGGCCTGGCGGTGGAGCAGAGCGGGGAATGGACGGGCACGCTCGAAACGGCCGTGGCGGACGACACGGCGCACGGGCGCAGCCGGAGCGAGTGGTTCCTGTGGGCCGGCGGCCAGCGGCTTCAGTTGCATTTCGGCTATACGCCGCATGAACGTGCCGGCGCAACGGTGAAAGTGAACGGATTGACGGTTGCCGGGCATGTCGCCGTTTCCGGACTGGCTTCCTCGGCGGAGAGGCCGGCGGTGCAATGCGTCCAGCAGTGTACTACTACCGGGCCGCAGAACATTGCGGTTCTGATGCTGACCTCGCCATCCTACCCGTCTCTGCCCGCGGGCTATTCGGCGGCGAGTTTGCAGGAGGCCTTTTTCGGAAGCCCGTCGGATGCCAGGAACACCGACTCGCTGAACGGCTACTGGAAGGAAATGTCGTATGGCCAGACTAGCGCCACCGGGCAGGTGTTCGGTCCGTTCGCTCTCGGCCAGGATTACACCTGCGACCAAACCTCTCAGATCGAAACGGCGGCGATCGCTGCCGCCGACGCCACCGTCGATTTCAGTCAATTCACCCGCATCGCGCTGTTTTTTCCGGTTGGGGCCTGCTCCAGCTACAGCGGTTTGGGTAGCGTCGGCTGCTGGACCGTCACGTCTCCCAGTAAGGGGCTCTTGCCGGCCTCGGTGGGCTGGTTTCCCGCGGTCCCCGGGGGTTCCTCCAATACAGCGCTGATCTCGCATGAACTGGGACACGCCCTTGGCCTGAACCATTCCAGTAGCGATGTTTACGACGGCGCCGCGCTGGGCCCGATCGGCTCGCCCGGCGCCCTCGCCGAATATGGCGACCCTTTCTCGGTGATGGGATTTTGCAGCACCTCGGTACCCGGTCAATACACCGCGGAACATAAGAGTCTTCTGCTGAAATGGCTGCTTCCCGGCGATTATGTGGAGGTCACCGGCGCGGGAACCTATCAGCTCAAACCGTATGAAGCCACGGCGAATCCGCGGGCCCTTCGCGTGCTGCGCGATGCTGCCAGCGGTGCGTGGCTGTGGCTCGAATACCGCCAGCCGCTGGGGGACATCGATAGCTTGCTGGTGGGGTGGGGAGGCAACCTTTTTTCGGGCGCCCTCATCCACTACGAAGATCCCACGCTCGATCCGGAGCATAGCTACCTGCTGGACTTCACGCCGGGTTCGGGGAACGTTCTCGATGCCGCGCTGGCTGCCGGCTCGTCCTGGTCGGACCCGTATTCGTTGGTGACGCTGTCAGTGGGCAGCGCCAACGGGGATGGCCTGGTGGTGAATGTCAACTACGACCGGCCGTGCGCCTCGCTGCAATTTGCGTCGACCGTTTTCTCCGCATTGGCCAACAACGGCTCGGTCGCCATCACGGCCCCGCCGTCGTGCGCCTGGACGGCTTCCACCGGCGCCGGTTGGATTCATCTGTCGGGCGCCACCTCGGGCCAGGGAAACGGTACGGTCGCGTTTGCGGTGGATCCCAATTCCACCGCCGTTCAGCGCAATAGCTATCTCACGGTCGCCCGCCAGAGTACCCCGGTTGTGCAAACCGGCGGTATCCTTTCGATTTTGAGTGTGAGCCCGGGTTTTGGCGCCGGCGCCGCCGGCCAGTTCACGTTCCAGCTTAGCGATCAAAACGGTTACGGCGACATCGCCGGTCTGTTGGTGGACTTCACCAACTCGCCGGATTGCATGGTGGAAGCGACCAAAGCGGCCGGCATCGCGCTCATGGGCGATACCGGTGTGTGGTTGGGGCCGATTCCCATGGGTGTGCCGGGGCAGACGCTGTCGAATAGCATCTGCTCGGTCTCCTCGGGAAGTTCGTTCACCGGGTCGGGCGGCCAGTTGCAGGCGACTCTCCAAATGAAGTTCTCCGCCGCGTTTGCCGGTTCTCATCGCATCACCGCGGAGGCGTGGGCCTCCGCCGGTGTCGACACCGGAACCGTGCCGTTGGGGACCTGGAGCGTTCCGGCGCTGTCGGTGGCGGCATCGGGATTCAGCCCTTGCGACGTCAACCAGGATGGGAGTATGAACGTAGGCGACGTCCAGTTTGTCATCAATCCGGCATTGGGAGTATCCGCATCCCTATCGGCCCTCGATCTGAACCAGGACGGGGTGGTGAACGTTGTGGACGTCCAGACCGTAATAAACGCAGTCCTGGGGCCGGGCTGTTTGGCCAAGTGAGGGCCGCCCGGAGAGTTTCTGTCGCGAAACTCACGTCAACTGGCAAGGAACGCTTGCTGAATGGGTGCTTTTCCGTTTTGGGGCAATAGGGGGGCGGATTGCGTGTGGGGCAGCCAATCTTGGCTGCAGCCGGCTTTCAGCCGGCTCTTTCGGGACACGAACGCTTGCCGACCGCCCGGAAGGCCGCCTGGAAAGGCGGCTGCAAGGCAAGATTGCCTGCCCCACCAGCCTATTTCGCTACTTCCCCCAATCCGGTTAAGCACTGCCTTGGCTTGGTCCGCGTCGCGCAGTTAAGGGTATAGTGAGTAGGACATGTTTCTGAAATGTGCGATTGCGCTGGCGATGTTCGCCTGGGCGGGGAATGCCGCGGAATTGATCCTTGATGGGGGCTCTTTAGCCCCAGGCAGGCCATGTACGCTCAACGTGAGGGTGGCCGTCGGCCAGGACGTTCCAACGGGGATTCAATTCGATCTGGAATATGACGCCGCCTCCCTGGATATCAGGGTCGAAGCGGGGCCGGCAGCGAAACAGGCGTCGAAGAACCTGCAATCGGCGAAGATTCGCGACGGCAAGCTGAGGGTACTGATCATCGGGTTTAACCGGAACGCGATCTCCGACGGCGTGCTGGCCCTCGTCCACGTGTCTTATAAAGGACAGGATGCCGGCAAGACTTTACCGATTCATGTAACGGCCTCATCCGGGACCAACGAGAAGGCCCAATCGGTGGCCGTGACGGCGAAGGATGGCAGCGTGACGGTGGAAAAGTGAACCGCCTCTCAATCGGCCAAGCCTATCGTCCTGATAAGCAGTTCCGTAGAACGGGGATCGCTGCGAAGAGGGTCCATCATGGGAGGCGCCTTTGGGAATAAGGTCCGCCGCTCGAAACGCATGGCCAGGTGTGGATTCGGAAGCTCTCCACTGACTGCTTTCCGGTGGTTGCCGCCACAGGGTTCGTCTGGTACTGGGTAGTCCAGGCTCTCCGATCTGGAGGAACGGGCCGTGATCGAATACCTGCTCCGCTTCCGCGAAAAGTCCGGTCGCAGAGTTACGGACGGCCAGCCACCTGCGACTCCGAATGAGAAACTTGCCACCCCAATGGCACTAGATATCTGCCGGATTGCTCTTGATGTGGACAAGGAGAGGTTCACGATCCCGGATATCCGGGTTGTCATGCAAAATAGCCCAAAAATTGGCTGGTAGGCGCAATAGTTCAGAGCTATAGTAAGGAGGATATGCTCAGGCCAACAGTGATCGCGCCAGCGGTGTACGCTGCCGTGGCGGACGCTTTGGGACTGAACACGGAGCGAAGAATTCCGCTGCCGGGACCTGCCTCGACCGGGACTCCGCTCAATCGAATCGTGACGCTGGATCCGGGGATGGCCGGGGCTTCGAAGCGGCTGGGATTCATGCCTCCGATAAAAAGATCAAGCAAAATAGTGGACCATCAGGTATTATATCCCCTTAGACATGTCGGCGATTGTCCGCGTCGAACAACGGACGAGACGCTGGTGACACCGTCCCTATCCGGATCGCGCCCAAGTCCGGGGCGATGGCCGTGGCGGGGAAGGATGGTAGTATAAGGATCGAAATCGGAGGAAGCGCAGTGAAGCAATTAAGTTGGATGGTTTTATTGCTGGGCACGGCGATGGGCCTGACAGCGCAAACGTTGTCGTTCGGCGAGATCACGCTGGTTACGCCGGCGACAACTCCGCCGACCTATACTGTGAACGTCATATTGACGACTTCGGGAACGGCTGCCGGGGCGCAGTTTGACCTCAATTACGATCCGACGCAACTCACCGTCACCGTCGGACTCGGCAGTTCTGCCACCGCGGTCTCGAAGGAACTCAGCACCATTTGTCTGGGGCAGGCTCTGCCGGGATGCTCGCAGCCGGCGCAAAACAACCCGTCCACCAAGGCGACGATAAACAACGGACCCGGATGGCGCGCCATCATCGCCGGTGTGAGTCTGGCCGACAGTTCTACCGGGACGGTTGGGGCCGGCGGCCCAACCCTCATCGCCGACGGCCCGGTGGCGACTTTGACCATCCAGCCTACTTCCACTGGGGCGCCGACGGGCACGACGGGCCAAAAGATAACGTTCTTGAATCAGGTGGGGACCACCGCCGGCAATGGCCAAACGGCGCCCTCGCAGATTACCTTGGCTATCGGCGCCGGCTCCAGCGATCCGGGCGCGACCGGAGTATTGGACATGTACAAGATCTATCAGGCGGGCGATACCTTCCCTTACACTGGCGACAACCTGCCAAATTTCGGAAATGGTTTGGACGTCAACGACGCGATTCAGGTTCTGTTTGCCGTCGACAGTGTTAAGGGCTATACAAAGCCGGCGGCCTGCACCGATCGCTTCGACGCTATGGATAGCTTCCCGCAGGACACCCCGACAGTCCGCGGCGGGAACCAGGCGATAGACGTTAACGACGCGATCGTCACGCTATTCCGAGTGGACAGCGTCAGCGGATATAACACTCACCCTGTACGGACCAGCCTGGGGTATAACGGCGTCTGCCCGACCAAGACTACCGCCAACGTCAGGACTCCGAACCGCCAGCCGATCTCCAGTCCCCCGGTCCAGGGCACGCTGGTATTGGGGAATGCCGAGCCGTCTGCGAATGGACAGGTTCGGGTTCCGGTATACCTGGAGGCTGGGCGCGATCTGGCACGCCTGGCGTTCACATTCGGGCTCGGTGATGAGCAGTCGCAGTTGCACTTTCAGGCCGCGCCAGGTATCGCCTCCCCCTTTGTAGTGGACAGCGTGAGGGGGGTAGTGGTGGCGGCTTGGTTCGGCGGCTTGGACGTTATCGCCGGACAGCGACCCCTGCTTGGGTATGTCGTGGGGCCGTCCGGATTCGCGTCGAACCTGAAGGTTTTCGGTATGTCGGCCGCCGGCTTGAATGATCATGAATTAGTGGGCCTGGACGTTTCGGGCGCGCCGTTAGCGCAGCAGTAGGCGCCAGCCCTTGGGGTTAGCAAGCGGAATCTCGGAGGAAATTATAATGTCTTTGAACGGCTTTTTCTGCAAGTTAGGGCTTCTGACCGCCGTATTAGCAGCCGCCCCGCTTTGGGCGCAGGACACGATCAGTGTGAATTGCCCCTCCTCTGCTGCGGTTAACGGCACCACCGTCACGCAGTATAAGAATAAACAAGGAACTGTAGTCGGAACCCAGGTGACCTGTGCGGTCACCGCGAATTTCGGGTCGGATCTGTCCGACACGTTCAGCATCTCCTTCGGGGTTACGCCAAACGCTGCGGCACCGACTCCAACGGCAAGCATAGTTTTCACGGACAACTCGTTGTCATGTAACGCCGGAAATGGTTGCGGCGCGTCCGGACCTGGTCTCTCGGGCGTCCAGGACGCTGCGGCCTGGGGGCCTGGCCTCATCCCAGCGCAGACCGGGAATTCGATCGTCGGTACTTTTGCATTCATTATTCCTCTCGCTGCAGTCGGCGGACAGTCCTACACGGTCGCCCTGAGCGGTGGCAACTATTCCTACCAAGGTAGCCTGGGCATAAACTTTGCCGTTACCGGCACATCGCAAACCGTCACCCTCCCCACTGTCCTCGCGATCAATTCCCCAGGAGCGGGCACGCTTCCCGTACAGGCGACGGTCGGCAGGCCGTACTCCCAGCCCTTCACCGCAAATGGAGGCAACTCTATCTACTCCTGGTCGGAGACCGGTACCTTGCCATCCGGGTTGAGCATCTCGACCAACGCCGGCAACGCCTATAGCGGCGCCATCAGCGGTACGGTGGGCAGTTCGGTGACTGCCGGCACCTTTAGCAATATTAGTGTAAAGGTCACAGACACCGAAACCACCCCCGAGACGGCTACCCAGATTTACAGCCTTGTGGTCAACCCCGTGGTATCGAATATCACTCCCACAACTCTGACGCCGGCCACCCAAAGCGTATCTTACACGTCGCAGAACATCACCGTAACGGGAGGCACGGGACCGTACACGTGGTCCACGACAACGAATCTGGGGAATTACGGGCTGGCTCTTAACACCGGCCCGACCGCCGCTGCCGTAACAACGATTACCGGTACACCGAATCAGGCCGTCAGCAGCGGCCTCACTATCCCCCTGACGGTTACGGACTTCAACGGATCCAGCACAAGCGCGAACCTTACCCTCGTAATCGGCGGGCCTCTGGCACTTGCCCCCGCGAACAGCAGCTCCCTGGCGATAGGAACGCGGGGCTATCCTTACACCACCGGTTCGGCTATAGCGGCCTCGGGAGGCACACAGGGCTCGGGCTACATCTATTCCGTGAACGGCGGCCTGCCTGCCGGGCTGGGTATCAGTTCGACCACCGGCGCGATCACCGGTACGCCGACCGTCAACGGCACCTTCAGCAACGTTCAGGTGACGGTAACCGACCACGCCACCCCCACCGCGGCCTCCGTAACCA
>PLRZ01000282.1 GCA_003164075.1 Bryobacterales bacterium
TCGAAGATCTCTTCCAGGTTGTAGATCGTGCCGGCCGGACCGGAGACGAACTTGCGCCCGCGGATCTGGCGGACCAGATGAGCCTGGCGGCGCATGTCGCGTCGATTCAGATATAGCCGGTAGCGATGGTTGTACAGGCGCGCCACCGGTTTGCGGTACAGCTTTCCCAGCAGAATGTAGGCCAGCGCTTCCATGACCGGCGCCGGCGCGGCCGCCAGCAGGTCCGAAATCCGCACTCGCAGACTCCCGTTTTCCAGCCGGATGAAGCTATCCGCGTTAGCGAACCGGCAGAACTCCACATGCAGCTCCGGCACCGGCGTGCGCGGCTTCAGTTCCCGAAACACCCGCGCATAAATCTCTTCCGGCGTTTCGAAAAACAGGGAACTCTGAAAACCGGGAACGAGCGTTCCCTCTGAATCGGACATGCTCCCCCTAGGGTACCGCGTTGGATTCCTGACAGGTCGATGAGTTACTCTGAATCCTTAAGGACAAACCAATTTGTTAAAGGCGAAAATCAGCGCACTGGGGTGCTATACCCCGCCCGGACTTCTCACCAACCTGGACCTGGAGAAGCTGGTAGACACCAACAACCAGTGGATTTTAGAGCGCACCGGAATCAGGGAGCGGCACATCGCCGCCAAAGATATGGCGACGTCCGACATGGCCATCGAAGCCGCCAAATGCGCGCTGGCGCAGCGCGGCGTGGAAGCGTCCGAAGTGAACGCCATCATCGTCTGCACGGTCACTCCGGATTTCATGTTTCCATCCACGGCCTGCCTGGTACAGCACGGCATCGGCGCGCGCGGCGCCTGGGGCTTCGACCTCATCGCGGCCTGCTCCAGTTTCGTCTACGGGACCACCGTGGGCGCCCACCTGGTGGCCGCCGGCACGCACAAGAAGGTCCTGGTGATCGGTGCCGATACCATGAGCCGCATCATCGACTATACCGACCGGGCCACCTGCGTTTTGTTCGGCGATGGCGCCGGAGCGGTGCTGATCGAACCGGTAGCGGAGGGTGAGGAGAACCTGGGATTCATCGACTTCCTGGGCGAAATTGACGGCTCCGGCGGCGACGCCCTCAAGATGCCCGCCGGCGGCAGCCGGTTGCCGGCCTCTCACGAAACCGTGGATCAGCGTCTGCACTACGTCCATCAGGATGGTTCGCAGGTCTTCAAGTACGCCGTCCGCAAGATGTACGAGACCTGCCGCGACGTGCTGGCGCGCAATGGCTTCACAGGCGAGGATGTGGCCGTGATGATTCCCCACCAGGCGAACAAACGGATCATCACCGCGGCCGGCGACCGATTGGGCATTGCCCCGGAGAAGGTGATGATCAATATCGACCGCTATGGCAACACCACCGCCGGCACCATTCCGCTAGCCACCCGCGATGCCATTAGCGAGGGCCGTCTCAAGAAGGGCGATCTGGTCCTGCTGGCCGCGGTTGGCGCCGGTTACACCGTAGGCGCGAGTCTGTGGCGATGGGCATTTTAGCGAGCTTCGCTCGCAGCTTTTAGCTGTTGGCTTTTGGCTATTGGCTGGTCCAGCACGGAAGCCGAGTGCCGGTGTGAAGCGGTTTGAGCCAAAAGCCAACGGCGAAGCGAGCTTCGCTCGCAGCTCTTAGCTGTTAGCTATTGGCTATTGGCTGGTCCCGCACGGAAGCCGAACGCCCGCGTGAAGCGGTTTGAGCCAAAAGCCAACAGCCAATAGCTACTTTATCCTCACTCCGATTTCCCGGCCCGGCGGCACCTCCAGCTCGAGGATGCCGCCCGGGTCGGTGCCGGCTTCGTACACCTCTTCGTCGTCCACTTCCACCTGGTAGGTGTGGCGCGGATCCAGACCCACAATGAAGACCGCGCTGCCTTCGTCCACGGTGACACGGAAACGGCGCGCGGTGTGCCCGAAACAGACGGCCGCCGTGTGCAATAGCAAAGGGGCGGGCGGATGGGCCGGGTCGAGCGCGGTCACGCGGCCATTGCGGAAGCTCTGCATGGCACCGTCGAAAAGGCCGAACCAGTCGGCGGTATCTTCCCAGTCGGAGCGAACGAACAGGTGGCCGAAATCGGCATTGTGCCAGACCAACGGGGCGTGGTCGTAGCTCAATCCGGGTTGATACGGATTGGCCCACAGAAATTCGTAGGGAATGCCGAATGCGCCGCGCAGCAGGTAGCGGTCGTGCATCAGCCAGCCTTGCAGCAGTTGCGTGTCGGCGGCATTCGTGTCGAACGCCACCATGGCCAGTTCGGCCGCGCGGGAGAGCGCCGCCGCGCGCAGGTCGGGCTCGCCCGTGCGGCGGGCGGCGCCGATGTAGTAGCCGTTTTCCGGCGCCTCCAATGGAGCCGGATAGTAGCTCACCAGGTGCTCGGTGGGGAAGCCCCGGAAAAACGTTCGGGCGGACTCGCGCAGGTCCAGATTGGTGTTGTCGCGCAGCACGTGCAGCAGTTCATATAGCGCATAGGCATCTTCGCGCGGCACCACGGTGCGTCCCGCGGTCAGTTCGGGCGCCATTTTGCGCGCCCACCAGCCGCGAACCACGCTCTCCAACTCCTTCCGGGGAGTTTGCGGTACGTGATCGAAGAGCACCACCGCCGCCATCACCCGCGCGCGCACTGCCGCGATGGCGTCATTGGAGGCGGTGTCGGCCATGCCGCGCTGCAGACGTGCGGCGAGGTCGCGGGATTGCGCCTCGCTGAGCAGATCCTGGCACCAGTCGTAGACCAGCGCCTGCTGCCGCAGGTCGGCGGCCGGACCGAGTGCCCAGGCGATGGCTTCGCGTCCCGCCTCGGCATTGCCGGCCACCTGGTAGTAGAGCGCTTTGGCGAAGCCGGTCTCCGGCATGGCCGCGTGGCCCGCCAGGAACAGTTGAAACTGCTGCCAGCGGGCCGAGGTCCGGTCCCGCTCGCGGCGGAGGAGGCGCAGGCGTGCGGGGCGCAGCA
>PLRZ01000718.1:0-2143 GCA_003164075.1 Bryobacterales bacterium
GCTGAGCCGCGACCGCAAGGAAGCGGTGTTTTCAGACGTTCTCCCCCACTTCTAGTCACCGCGGGAACTTCAAGGCGTCTTTGAAAGCTTCAAGCGAGTTGTACACGATGGGGCAGTAGCAGGCGCGGTCGATGAATTGCCACATGCGGCTGGCCAGCGAACCCTGGCCGCGGACCAGGTGCGGGAAGCGCTGGCAGGTATCGGGACGGGCATCGTAGACGGTGCACAGGTTGCCGTCGAGGAAGATGCAGCCGGAGTCCGCGTTGCGGCGCAGAATGCGGCCCTCCTCCGGGCTCACCGTGGTGTAATCCGCCAGAAACTTCGCCGCGGTAGTGCGCAGGTAGCGCGCCAGG
Organism: Bryobacterales bacterium; assembly: GCA_003164075.1. The sequence goes on from PLRZ01000718.1 coordinate 354, forward strand.
CGCTCGACGTCGCGCTCGCCGATGGTGACGGTGGCCGATTTGCAGCAATTGGCGCACTGTGTGCAATCGATCTGCTCTTCAATCTCCCCGGCTATATGGCGCAGGGTCCGGTCGGAGTGGCTGTGGGACTTGAGGTACCGGCGGAAGCGCTCGTTCTCAGGGCGCTTTTTGTCGCCCTGGAGGCGGATCTGCACCAGATCGATAAGCATGCAGTTTCCAGGGTAATACAGCCGTAATGGAGAGATAATCGGTGGCATGGATCGCCGCACGTTCCTCGAAGGCGCCGCGGCCGCAGCGTTTGCGCGAACTGCCTGGGGTCGGACTCCGGACCTGGAAGAGGCCACCATTGCCGACCTGTCTCGCTTCCCGGCGCGCGAATTGACCGAGCGGTATCTGGCGCGGATTCGCGAATTGGATCCGGCGCTGCGGGCGGTCATCGAGATCAATCCCGACGCCCTGAGTATCGCGGCGGAACTGGATCGCGCGCCCAGGCGCGGGCCGCTGTACGGCATGCCGGTGCTCCTCAAGGACAACATCGATACCGCCGACAAGATGCACACTACGGCGGGCTCGCTGGCCCTGGTGGATGCGCCCACTCCGCGCGACGCCGGAATTGTGGAGCGGCTGCGCGCGGCGGGCGCGGTGATCCTGGGGAAGACAAACCTGAGCGAATGGGCCAACTTCCGGTCGTCACGCTCGGTGAGCGGGTGGAGCGGGCGGGGTGGGCAAACCCGCAATCCGTACGCGCTCGACCGCAATCCCTGCGGGTCGAGTTCGGGATCGGGCGTGGCGGTGGCGGCCAACCTGTGCGCTGCGGCGGTGGGCACGGAGACGGATGGCTCCATCGTCTGCCCGTCGTCCATGAACGGCGTGGTGGGAATAAAACCAACGGTAGGGCTGCTCAGCGGCCGCGGCATCATCCCCATCTCGCACAGTCAGGATACCGCGGGACCGATGGCCCGCACGGTGCGCGACGCGGCGATTCTGCTGGGGGCGATGGCGGAGGGTCCGCACGCGCAGGCGGACTACACCAAATTCCTGGAGGTCAACGGTCTCCACGGCGCGCGCCTGGGCGTGGCGAGGAAATTCTTCGAGCTGGGGCCTGGCGTGCAGCAGCTCATGGAGAGTTGTCTCTCGCTGATGAAGCTGATGGGCGCGACCCTGGTGGACCCGGCGGACCTGCCGACGTACGGCCGTTACGACACCACCGAAAACCTGGTCCTGCAGTATGAGTTCAAGAACGACCTCAATGCCTATCTGGATGCGCGCCGGACCGATCTGACGCTGGAAAAGCTGATAGCGTTCAACGTGGAGCACCGGGGCGAAGAGATGCCCTACTTCGAGCAGGAGATTTTCGTGGAATCGCAACAGCGCGGCACGCTGAACGACGTGACGTATTTGCGGGCGCTCTCCGGCAATCGGCGTCTGGCGCGCGCGGAGGGAATCGATGCGGTGCTGAAAAAGTACAAAGTGGACGCCATCGTCGCGCCCACCACGGGACCGGCGTGGCTGATCGACTGGGTCACGGGGGATCACGACACCGGTGGATGCTCTACGCCCGCGGCGGTAGCGGGCTACCCGCACATCACGGTGCCGGCCGGGTTGGTGTACGGGTTGCCGGTGGGAATGTCGTTTTTCGGGGCCGCCTGGAGCGAGCCGGTGCTTTTGCGCCTGGCCTATGGATTCGAGAAAACCACCAAGGCTCGCCGGCCGCCGCGGATGTTGAAGACGGTGGAGTTCGGGTAGAAACGAGTTAGGGTCTGTCGCCCCAACCGCTTGCTCACGCGCGC
>PLRZ01000718.1:2179-3454 GCA_003164075.1 Bryobacterales bacterium
AGGGAGGGGTTTTTCCGCTACGAGCCGGAGTTTCAGAGGCGGGTTAGCGCATCGGTCCCGTGCTCGTTAGCGGTTCGGTGGTCGCGGAGGCGTTGCCCAGGAACAGGTGCGTCACGCCGCTCCCGGTGTCATAAGTTTGGAGCGAATACACCAGCGAACACGCAGCAGTCGCCGGTCTGGTGGTGGTCTGCTGAATGCTTGCGAGAATCTCGCCGCGAGCGGCGGTAATGCCGGCGGCGGTGGCCGTCACGGTTACGGTTGCAATCTGGCCGCTCGCGACCGTGAAAGCAGTCGCTTTACCGATAACCGCGCCTGCGGAGTTCGCGAACGTAACCGTGCCCGTACAGGAAGGAGCCGCGGCGGTTGTCGACGACGGCGCCGGCGCAATATTGACCACACTCACCGCCGCCGTCTCCGAGGGGGCCAGGCCGACTGGAGGGAACACGTAGTTGGTGGTTATCGTGGTGGTAGTCGTCCCAGTGGAACCTTGCGCGAAGGCGCATGCAGACGCGGCTGCGATGGCAAAACATAGAAAAGCAGTCTTCATAATGGACACTTTTTCCTTTCTCTATTCAGTTCCGGAGAGATGCCGCCAAGTTCCAAATTCACGAGCGCCAAGCGGGGCGGGCAGAGACACGTACGCTTCTTCGCGAAACTGGCGAACGTGCCGTGAGCGCGAGAGTGGGAGGTGCTGCCGGGGTAGGCCATGCAGTACGCTATAGACAGGAGCTTCCATGAACCGTGAGACACTCCATGATTTAGTCGATCGGATTCCAGAAGGCGAACTGCCAGCCGCTCAGCGTTTCCTGGAGTACCTGGCGTTCGCCCCGGCATATCGAGCGGCGTTATCCGCACCAACGGATGACGAGCCGGTGACCGAATCCGACGGGGCAGCCATCGTGCGGGCTCGCGACGAAGTTCGTGCCGGCAAGGTGATATCGCACAACGAGATCCTCCGGGAGTTCGGCGTGCGATGAATTTCGTTTGGCCGGAATCCTCTCGGGCTGAGTTGCGAGCAATCGACCGCGAAACGGCAAATCGAATACTACGCGCCCTCACTCTGTATGGCGAATCCGGCGAAGGCGATATCAGAGCGCTCGCAGGTCAATGGCAAGGCTATTTTCGGCTCCGAGTCGGAGATTACCGCGTGATCTTCGCGATCGCGCCGGACGAAAATCCGGTTGTCCGGGCTCGCCACCGTTCCGAGGTGTATCGTTGAGTCCGCGCAGCGACGGCCTACAGAGAAACCTGCAGAATTCGAAGAAACCGCTTGCT
>PLRZ01000534.1 GCA_003164075.1 Bryobacterales bacterium
GGCGCGCAACATCCCGGACAAGAATCCGGTAGCGAGCAGCCCGGAATCCATCGCCCATGGAGAGCGGATGTTCCTGCTGCGCTGCACCGGATGCCATGGACGGAAGGCGGACGGCAAGGGCCCGAATTCGCTCGACATCCTGCCGCACCCGCGCAACTTCCGGAATCATTGGTTTGTGGAAAGCGTCCCCGACCGCCGGCTGTTCGAATCCATCCAGTACGGCGTGCAAGGGACGGCCATGCCGTCGTGGATCGATACTTTCACACCGAACGACGTGGGCGACATCGTCAACTTTATCAGGAGCCTGCAGAATGCCAGAAAATAGCGGGGCCGGCCAGGGACCTGTCCCCCACACGGATACGACGGCGAAAATGTTTCTCGTCAGCGCTATAGGTTATTTCTTCATTGTCGGGATCGTCGCCCTGACTATCGCCGCCAAGTTTTGCTGGCCGGAAATGTTGGGCACCGTACCTTATCTTACGTACGGACGTTTNNNNTTCTCGCTGATGGCCGGATATAATCACGGCTTCGAATACGCGGAACTGCCCATGCCGCTGGCGATCCTGGTGGTGATCGCGTGGGTGATGTACGGTCTGAATATCTTCATGACCATCGCCACGCGCAGATACGCGCAGATGTACGTTTCCATCTGGTACATCATGGGCACCATCCTGTGGACCGCGTTCGTGTACATCACCGGCAACTTCGCGGTGGACTTCACCGCCGGCGTCAACCAGGCCAACCTCAATTGGATGTACATGCACAATGCGGTGGGGCTGATCTTCACTCCGATCGGCCTGGGAGTGGCGTACTACTTCATTCCCAAAACGTCGAACACGCCGCTGTATAGCCACCGGCTTTCGATGGTGGGCTTCTGGGCGCTGGCCTTCGTGTATGTGTGGACCGGCGCGCATCATATGCTCCACGGGCCCATCTCGCAATGGCTGCAAACCATCGCCATCACGTTCTCGGTGATGCTGCTGATTCCCGTATGGGCGGTAGTCTATAACTTCTTCGCCACTATGAAAGGCCAGTGGCAGCAACTGCGCGAGAATGTGCCGCTGAAGTTTCTGATGTCGGGAGTAGTCTTCTATCTGCTGACCTGCTTCCAGGGCCCCATGCACAGCCTGCGCAGCGTCAACGCCATCGTCTCCAAGACCGACTGGATTCCCGGGCACGCCCACATAGCGCTGCTGGGCGCATTCTCGTTCTTCGCCATCGCCGGCACTTACTACATCGTGCCGCTGATGTGGAAGACTAAGTTGCATAGCGACGCGCTGGCTAACTGGAGCTTCTGGTTTATGATGATCGGCGGTCTGGGCTTCTTCGTGACGCTGTGGCTGGGCGGCTTCTGGCAGGGCTGGCAGTGGAATAACCCGCAAATCCCCTTTATCGATACGGTGGTGGCGCTGAAGCCGGTGTGGCTGGTGCGATTCTTCTCCGGATCGCTGATCTTCTGCGGGATCGTCAGTTTCGCGTACAACATCATGGCCACGGTGGTGGGCAGGAGGGAATATGCTCAGTAGGGCCGATAACAGTTTCAGCTTCGCCATCGCCGCCGCGCTGGTTCTGTTTTTCGTGGGCGGTATTCTGACGACGGTCGTGCCGCCGATGGTCGATAAGAGTTGGGGCCGGCCGTTCGAGAATCACGATCCGGCGAAAGGGCCCACCGGGAAACTGCAGCCCTACACGGCGCAGCAGTTGAAGGGCCGGGCGATTTATGTGCGCGAGGGCTGCTGGTATTGCCACACNNGCAAGTACGACACCCAGTGGCATCGCACGCATTTCAGGAATCCGCGCGATCTGGTGCCGGGGTCGGTGATGCCGCCATTTCCGTGGATCGTGAACGACCCCGAGGCGTTCAACGCGCTGGTATCGTTCATTCAGACGCTGGGGCGCGCCAAGGATTGGCGGCCGGATAAGGATTACGAGAAGTGAGACATTGTGGCGCAGGCACTCCTGCCTGCCGCATCGACACTCGTGTCGATGCCTGGCGAGCGTCGCGGAACGTGTCGAGACGAGTCTCCGGACTCCTGAGGTCGTGGAATTGGGTTGAGCCGTGGGGTGGGGCCAGGCTTCAGCCTTCCCCAGAGGGGACCCCGGACTTCAGTCCGCCCGCCGCAGGTCTCACATCGNNGACATCAGGAGTCCAGAGTCTCGACACGGCAGGCAGGAGTGCCTGCGCCACATCGGAGCAAATCTAAATGAGCGATTACACCTGGCCTAGCATCTTTTTTTCATATGCGTTTTTCTTCATCTCCCTGGGCGTCGCCGTGTTTTTCTGCGTGCGCTCGTGGAAACAGGGGTACTGGAAGAAATCGAGCGAAGAGATTAAGTATCGGATCTTCGAGGAGTAAGTAATGGAACCGGAAAAGACCAACATCAAAGAATATGCCGGCGGCTGGATCACGGAACGCGAGGGGACCGACATTCCCACCTTCCTCAAATTCGCGAATATCGTGATTGCCGGCGGCGCTGTCACTTACTTTCTTCTCTATATGTATGGAGAAGTCAACCATGCCGAGCGCGGACCGCTGGTGCGAGCCCTGAATGCCTCCACGGAAGCCTCGGCCGGCCTGATGTACGCCATTGCGGGGCTGATTGTGATTTTCGGCGTGATCACGGTGGTCTTCTCGTTTAGTAAACCCCACAAATAAGGATCGCGCGATGCAGAACGGTTTCTACGAGGTTCGCCTTCCGGACGCTACCGACTACTGGACCGAGATGGTCAAGTGCCGGCACGCGTGCCCCGTGCATACCGATGCCTGCGGCTACGTCACCGCCATTGCCGAGGGGCAATTCGAGAAGGCTTACCGCGTCGCCCGCGCGCACAACCCCTTCGCGTCCATTTGCGGACGGGTCTGCGGCGCGCCTTGCGAGAGGGATTGCCGCCGCGCCGACGTCGACGCGGCGGTCACCATCCGGCCGCTCAAGCGCTTCGTCACCGACCAGTTCGGCCCGGAGACCGGCGACTACGCACTCTATCGCGAGGCCAACAACGACGCCATGCTGCCGCCTAATCGCGGCGATTACGAGCGCGTAGCGGTGATCGGCGCGGGAGTCTCCGGACTCACGGCGGCACACGACCTGGTCAAGTTGGGCTACAAGGTCACGGTCTTCGAGGCTGAAAACGAACCCGGCGGCATGCTCACCGCCGGCGTCCCTATCTTCCGCCTGCCACGCGAGTTGGTGCGCCATGAAATCGGCGCGATTCTGTCGCTCGGCGTGGAGCTGAAGTGCAACCAGCGGCTGGGCCGCGATTTCACCATCGCCTCGCTGCGGCGCGAAGGATACAAGGCCATCTTCCTGGGGATCGGTCTGCCCAAAGGCCGCAAACTCGCGATGCCGGGCTCGGACAACGAGAACGCGATCGATGGCATGGACTTTTTGCGCGCCTTCAATGCCGGCGTGCCGCTGCCCCTGGGCAGACGCATTGTGGTGATCGGAGGCGGCAACGTGGCGTATGACGTGGCCCGTTCGGCCGTGCGTCCCGATGACGACCATGTGGCGTACGACGTGGCCCGTTCGGCGCTACGGCTGAGCG
>PLRZ01000025.1 GCA_003164075.1 Bryobacterales bacterium
ACTCAGCCAAGCGCGGCGTTCTGCGGTGGGGCGAGACGCAGTAGCTGAAAGCTGAACGCTCACACTGCTGAAAGTCCCTCACATCTCCCGCCGGCCTTCCATAGCTTTGGAAATCGTGACTTCGTCGGCGAACTCCAGGTCGCTGCCGACGGGAACGCCCATGCCGATGCGCGTGACCTTCACGCCCAGCGGCTTTAACAGGCGCGCCAGATACACCGCCGTGGCCTCGCCTTCCACTGTGGGGTTGGTGGCCACGATCACTTCGGCGATTTCGCCCTGGCCGATCCGCTCCACCAGCCCTTTGATCTTGAGGGACTCCGGCCCGATGCCCCGCAGCGGCGAAAGCGCACCGTGCAGGACGTGATAGCGGCCGGCGAACTGTCGCGTGGTTTCGATGCCCACGATATTGTGCGGTTCCTCCACCACGCAGATCACTGTGGGATCGCGATTCGGGTCGCGGCAGAAATGGCACTGTTCACTCTCGCTGATGTTGTTGCAGAGGGCGCACAGTCCCAGCTTGTCCTTGACGTCGAGAATGGCCTGTGAGAGACGCTCGGCGTCGCCCCGGCCGGCGCGCAGCACATGGAACGCGAGGCGCTGCGCGGACTTCTGTCCGATGCCGGGGAGATGCTTGAATTCGGCGATCAAGCGGGCCAGCGGTTCGGCGAAATCGGGCATCGATCCTCAGTCCCCTAGAACAGGCCGGGAGGCAAGCCCATGCCGCCCAACATGCCGCCCATCTTTGCATGGGACTGCTCTTCCACCTTCTTGACGGCTTCGCTACAGGCGGCCACGATCATATCCTGGAGCATTTCGACGTCGCCCGCGACTTCGGGTTCGATTTTGACAGATAGCAGGTTTTTGTTTCCGTCCATTTTGACCGTGATCATGCCGCCGCCGGCCGTGGCTTCGACCCTGATCAGCGCGACCTCCTGCGCCAGCTTTTCCTGCATTTGCTGCGCCTTCTGCATCATCTGCTGCATATTGCCGGGTAGTTTCACGTTACGACTCCTTGAGGTTACGAACTTTGCGGATTTCGCCGCTGAAAACTTCCTGGAAGCGCTGGACTTCCGGGTGGGCCAGGGCGCGGCTGGTGGCCTGATCTTCGCCCGCGGAGGGCGGGAGCTTGAGAGCCGCGGCCGGCGGACCCGCCTCGGCGATGGCGACCTTCAGCCGCAGCGGCTTGCCGAAGACTTCGTTCACCGCCGCTTCGAAAGCATTGTCCTTGAAGTACAGGGCGTACGATTTGGCCGTGACCACGGCGAGTTCCGCGCCGCTCACCGTGATGGTGGCATTTTCCACCGCGTCGGCGAGGTGTGGGAGCCCCTTCTCGTGGAGGAAGGAATGGAGGCGCTGGCGCGGATCGCCGGCCCCGATTTGCGGCGGGGTTTCCAGCGCGGGCGCGGCGGCGGCGTTGGCGGAGGATTGCGGCTCCGGCGGGCGCGCGGCGGCTTTCTTGGCGCGATCGAGTTCGAAGGGTGAGGGTCCGCGGGGCTGCGACACGGCGGGCGCCGGTTGCCGGGCCGCGGGCGAAGGCGGCGTGGGCCGCTGCGGGGGGACGGGTGGCGCACCGGTAGCGACGCGCGCCAGGGCCTCTTCGATGGGCAGCAGCCGGCCGGCTTGCACCAGGCGGATGAGGCCGATTTCCAGGTGGAAGCGGGGCTGCAACGAGTACTGCAGATCGCGGAAGAGATCGAGCGAGAGCTGCAGATAGCGGGTGAGGTCCTCTTCGGAGAAGCGCGCGGCGATGGCGGCCAGCTTCTCGCGCTGCTGGGCGGATGCGGCTACCAGATGCGGCGCGGCGCCGGAGATGCGCAATACCAGCAGATTGCGGAAGTAGCGCGACAATTCGCGGGAGAAATGCTGCAGGTTGAGGCCGTTGCGCTCGAGTTCGTCGACCACCTCGAGCATGCGGCGCGAATCGTTCTCCAGCAGGGCTTCGGAGACCTGTTCGAGCGACTCGAGCGAGAAAGCGCCCAGCAGCGCGCGGACTTCGGCGGCGTCGAGTTTCGAGCCGCAACAGGCGATGGCCTGATCCAGCGCGGAAAGCGAATCGCGCACGCTGCCTTCGCCGGCGGCGGCCAGCACGGCGAGGGCTTCAGGATCGGTCTGAATTCCTTCCTGCTCGCAGATCCAGGCCATGCGCTGGATGAGGTCTTCGAAATCCACCGAGCGGAAACTGAAGTGCTGGCAGCGGGACGCGATGGTGGCGGGAATCTTGTGCGCCTCGGTGGTACAGAGCACGAAAACCACCCATTCGGGCGGCTCCTCAATGGTTTTGAGGAGCGCATTAAAGGCTTCGTTGGTAATCTGGTGGGCTTCGTCGATGATGAAGACTTTATAGCGGTCGCGGGCCGGCTGATAGCGGACGTTTTCGCGCAACTCGCGCATTTCGTTGATGCCGCGGTTGGAGGCGGCGTCGATCTCGATGACGTCCACGGTGCCGCCGGCGGTGATTTCCCGGCAACTGGCGCACTCGCCGCAGGGGGTGGCTGTGGGGCCCTGAATACAGTTCAGGCAGCGGGCCAGAATACGCGCGATGGTGGTCTTTCCGGTGCCGCGCTGTCCCGAGAAAATGTAGCCGTGGGCGATGCGCTTCTGGGCGATGGCATTTTCGAGGGTGGTCTTGACGTGCTCCTGGTTGACCACATCGCGAAACGTTTGGGGCCGGTATTTACGGGCGATGACCTGATACATGGGACGGGTCTCCGGCACACATACCGGACGAAGTATGCCAGGCCCCGGGTGATCCGCGGCACACGTGCCGCACCGCTACCGTTGCTTCCTTCCAGACCTGGCGGGGTTTGCAGCCGCCCGTTGCACGGAGCCCGGAACCTGACAAGTATTTATCGTAGCACGGG
>PLRZ01000683.1 GCA_003164075.1 Bryobacterales bacterium
ACCGAGTTCCAAGACTGCACCGGCTTTTAGCATCGCCGGCGTCCTGCTCTGCGGGCTGGTGCTCGCCGTGTGGAGCGCCGCGGCGGTCTACCTGTGTTACTCCCGCGGCTGGCTGCTCTACTATGGCGACGCCGAGTGCCACCTGGATATCGCCCGCCGCATGGTGGATTCGCAAACCCCCGGCTACTCCCAGGTGGGCACCGTGTGGCTGCCCCTCACCCATTGGGCCATGCTGCCGTTCGTGCGCCGCGACGATCTGTGGCACACCGGTCTCGCCGGGTCCATTCCTTTCGCCTTCTTCTTCGTGATGGGCGGGTGCTTTCTGTTTTCCGCGGTACGCCGCATCTTTCAATCCACGCCGGCGGCCATTACGGCTACCGCGTTGTGCGCTTTGAACCCCAACCTGCTGTACATTCAAGCCACCCCCATGACGGAGGGGATGTTCTTCGGCTGTCTGGCCGCGCTGCTCTATTTCACCGTGCGATTCCGCGAAACGCAGGCGTGGTGGGCCGTGACGGGCGCGGGGATGGCACTCTGCCTGGGCACGCTCACACGCTACGACGGCTGGTTCCTGATTCCTTTCGTGGGCCTCTATTTTCTGTGGACCGCGCGCCAGCACCGCTTGGCCGTGGCGTTCGTCTTTTGCCTGCTGGCCAGCCTCGGGCCGCTCTTCTGGCTGGTGCACAACTGGGCCGTGAGCGGCGATCCGCTGGATTTCTATCGCGGCCCGTACTCGGCGCGCGCGATTCAGGGCAGCTCCGATTACCCCGGTAAGGGCTATTGGCCGCGCGCGTTTCAGTTTTTCGGATTTACGGTCTACTACTGCGTGGGCCCCGCGCTGGCCGTTATGGGGACGCTCGGAGTGATCGCGGCGCTGGCCAAGCGCGCCTTCTGGCCGCTCCTGCTGCTTCTGCTCCCGGGAGCTTTTTATCTTTCCAGCATTCATTCCGGGGGCACGCCCGTCTGGGTCCCGGTGCTGTACTCCGGCGCTTACTACAACGTGCGCTACGGATTGTCGCTGTTGCCGCTGCTGGCGGTGGCGTCGGCGGCCCTGGTCGCGGCGTTTCCCCGGTGGATGCGGAGCCGGGTGGCCCCGGTGGCCATCATGCTGGCCTCGCTGCCCTGGCTGCTCCATCCGTACCCCGACAACTGGATCGTGTTTCAGGAAGGCAATCACAACTACCAGGGCCACCGTGAGCTGGAACGATCCGTGGAGGACTACCTGCGGCCGCGCTACGTGCGCGGCTCCGGCATCGTGACCTCTTTTGGCGCCACCACCGCTATCTATCGCGAACTGGGTATCCCGCTGCGCGAAACTCTCACCGGCGACAACGGGCCGGTTTGGGGCGCCGCCACCAACGGGCCCAATCAGTTCCCTCATCAGGCATGGGCCGTGACGATCGCCGGCGATTATGCCGACAAGGCCGTCGTCAAAGCCGGCTGTTTTACCCTGGAACAGACTTTCAAAGTGAACGACGCGCCGGAGATCCACATCTACCGGCGCACGGGAGGCGTCAGTGGTTCCGCATAAAAACGTTACGACCGCATTCGATCTGCCGGGCTTCCGCATCCGCAAGAATTTCGGCGTGGTACGGGGAATTGTGGTACGCTCGCGCTCCATCGTGGGCACCATCGGGGCCGGCTTGCAGACCATCGTCGGCGGCAATATTTCGCTCTTCAGCAGCTTGTGCGAGAAGACCCGCCAGGAAGCCTTCGACCTGATGTTGCAGCATGCCGCCGAATTGGGAGCCAACGCCGTGATCGGCGCGCGCTACGATGCCACCGAGATCATGAACGGAGTCACCGAAGTGCTGGCCTACGGCACCGCGGTGGAAGTGGAACCGGCGGGATGAAGATCCGTTTCACCAAAGCCGACGGCGCCAAGAACGATTTTCTGCTCACCTGGCGGGACGATGCTCCCGAGGGCGATCTGCCGTCCATCGCGCGCGCCATTTGCGACCGTCACACCGGTATCGGCGCGGACGGCTGGCTGCTGGTGGCGCCGCCCGCGGATGCCGACGCCGAAGGCTCCATCCAACTCTACAACTCCGACGGCAGCACGGCGGAAATCTCGGGCAATGGCACGCGTTGCGCGGCGGCATTCCTGATCCGGCACGGTTACGCCGCGGGTGTAGTGCGCGTCCGCACCGGCGCCGGCATCAAGACGCTGCGGCTGCTCCAGCGCAGCGGGCTGGCCTTCGAATTCGAGATGAATATGGGCCGTCCCGAGATCGCCGCGGCGCGGTTCGCCCTGCCGCTCTCCACCGGACCGCGCGACGTCACGCTGCTCTGGGTGGGCAACCCGCAATGCGCCGTGCCGGTAGAGGATTTCGATTTCGACTGGCGCAAAATGGGCGCGGAGATCGAGCGGCACCCCCATTTTCCGAATCGCACCAACGTCTCCTTCATCGTCCCGGTGGACCGCCATCGCATCGACGTGCGCTTCTACGAACGGGGCGCGGGCGAGACCATGAGTTCCGGCACCGGTTCGACCGGCGCGGCGGTGGCGGCAGTGGCGCGCGGCATGGTGGAGTCTCCGGTGGACGTGCTGACGCCCGCCGGGTCGATGCATTTGCGGCTGGACGGCAATGTGTACCTGACGGGCCCGGCGGAGATCGTCGCCGAGGGCGAGTTCTATTTCGGGGACAGGCTACATAACCTCGAAATTCCGTTGCGCGCGCCGGCCTGAATTTCGAGGTTTTGTGACGTCTCCCCGAAACAGCGCACACGGGCGTGACGGGACCCATATGGTTTCACAGCTCAGTAAGCGACTCCATTCCGGGCCGGGCCCATCAGGGAGCGACCAGGCAACAATACGTTCAGAACTCCTGATGTCGCCCCGCAATTTCTGCCTGGCGGGAAAATGGGCTGAGCCATTCCTTTCGATGGCGAGAGCTTCGCAGGTGGGGCAGGCGGTGCCGCCTGCCCGCCCGCGCTGAATTAGCCCCGCCGCTCGAATAGGATCGAGCGAAGGCGAGCACCGCCTGCCCCACCTGCGGGGCTCACTGGGATGAGCCCGTTTTCGTGGCGCAGGCACTCCTGCCTGCTGGGTCGAGACAGACTCATCTCGACCCTCCTCGTGAGCGGCATCCACCGTCCCGGAGCGCCGAGAGGAGTCTCGGCGCCGCAGACACTCGTGTCTGCGCCACGTCA
>PLRZ01000285.1 GCA_003164075.1 Bryobacterales bacterium
GTGCCGACTCCGGCCATGGATGCTGGTCGAATGGAAACTCCATTCGACTACTTCTTTAATGACGGCACCAATCCACGAACGATTGCGGCTTTAAAAGGTGGACCATTGGCCTCGGCGCTGGAGGTCTATGCCCAGCGCTTGCACCAGGTCGGCTACGCAACCCATTCAGGTTTCGTGCAGCTACGATTGCTGGGCTGTTTCAACTGCTGGCTCGATCGTAAAGGGCTGACCAGCGAGGATGTGGATGCGGCCACGATCGGGCGGTATCTTCATGGCCGGGCACAAAGCCGGAAACTGCGCAGAGGCGATTCTGCCGCGCTGTTTCGGCTGTTGACCATCCTCCGGCCCGAGGGATCGTGTGTGGCGGCTCCACCGCCGACGCCAGTTGAGGCCGCGCTGGGGCGTTTCCAACAATACCTGAGGCAGGAACGCAGTTTGTCTGAGGCGACGGTGATCAACTACACGCCTGTTGCACGATCATTCCTGTCGGAACGTTTTCCCAAGGGAGCCTTACGCCTTCAACAGATCACTGCGGCCGACATCACTGCGTTCGTGCAGCGGCAGGCTACCTTGGTCACGTCCAAACGCGCGCAGTTGGTGGTGACTGCATTGCGGTCCTTTCTGCGCTACTTGTTCCTTCGCGGCCTGGTGGCCATCGACTTGGCGACGTGCGTTCCCACCATCGCCACATGGTCGCTCTCCAATTTGCCAAGGTTTCTTGCCGGAGAACAGATCCAGAAGATCTTGGCCTCCTGTGACAAAGAAACCAGCATTGGCAAACGAGACTACGCCCTTTTGCTCCTCCTGGCTCGTCTTGGCCTGCGAGCCGGCGAGGCGGTTGCCCTCACGTTGGACGACTTCGATTGGGAAGTTGGCTTGGTCACGGTGCGCGGCAAAGGAAGGCGGGTTGCACAGATGCCTTTGCCCTCCGAAGTGGGAACCGCCATTGCAAACTATCTCTCGACAGGGCGCCCCCGGTGTTCCAGCCGACGAGTGTTTATTCGCGCGAAAGCGCCACTAACCGGGTTCGCCAATTCGGTCGCGGTCTGCTCGCTCGTCGATAGGGCGATGGAGAGGGCGGGAGTGGAGTCGGAATATCGAGGCTCCCACGTGTTTCGCCACAGCCTGGCCACCGGGATGCTAAACCATGGCGCATCCTTGGATGAAATCGGCGATTTGTTGCGGCATCGACGCCCGGACACCACTCGAATCTACGCCAAAGTGGATTTGGTGGCGCTTCGTTCCATTGCGCTTCCGTGGCCAGGAGGCAGCCGATGAAACCCCTGCGACGAGCCATCGACGACTACATCACGCTTCGCCGCAGCTTGGGATTCAAGCTGCACGATATGGCCGATGGCCTCCGAAAGTTTGCCACGTTCCTGGAGCAGAAGGGCGCGGCCTTCGTGACAACAGAACTGGCAATGGAGTGGGCTACGCAGCCCGCCGATCATCAGCCCAGCGATTGGGCACAGCGACTCGGTTTTGTCCGCGTGTTCGCGCGCCATTGGCATGCTACAGATCCGCGCACTGAGATTCCTCCTCTAGGTTTGCTCCCTTTTCGGCCACAACGCGCCCGTCCCTATCTGTATTCGGAACTGGAGATTCAGAAGTTGTTGGCAACGGCTCTGGAGCTATCTCCCAGCCATGGCCTGCGGCCCCGGACATACCACTGCCTGTTCGGGTTGTTGGCCGTGGCAGGGTTGCGGATCAGCGAGGCGCTCAAACTGGAACAGCCGGATGTGGATCTCGGCGAGGGCATTCTCACTATCCGCCAAAGCAAGTTCGGCAAGACCCGCCTGGTCCCGCTGCACACTTCCACTCGGGACGTCATGGCCGATTACGCCCGGCGCCGCAACCGGTTTCTGCGCAATGCGTCTTCTCCTTGCTTCTTTCTCAACGATCACGGCCGCCGTCTGGACGGCTCTGCGGTTCGTCGAACGTTCTACGACCTGTCGCGGCAGATCGGTTTGCGCGGGCCCGAGGATCACAAGGGTCCGCGGCTGCATGATTTTCGGCATCGATTCGCCGTCCGCACGCTGGTGCAGTGGTATCGGTCCAACGAGGATATCGAGCGGCGCCTGCCGGTGCTGTCGACATTCCTGGGGCACGGGCATGTGGCAGATACCTACTGGTACCTTTCCGTGGAGCCGGAACTGATGGGGCTTGCCACTCGTCGCCTGGAACTCAGATGGGGGCTTACGCATGAAAAATGAGAACGCATTCCCTGGCTTATTGGAGCGTTTCTTCACGCAAAGGTTGATCGCTCAACGTCGGGTCAGCCCCCATACGGTCGCTTCTTACCGAGACACGTTTCGCCTGTTGTTGCAGTTTGTCGAGAACCGATTACACAAGCCTCCTTCCCGGCTGGCTCTTACCGATCTGGATCCCTCGGTGATTGGCGCATTCCTGGACGAATTAGAAAAGAACCGAGGCAACGGTGCGCGAAGCCGCAATCTGCGGCTGACCGCGATCCGGTCCTTCTACCGGTACGCTGCGTATGAAGAGCCCACCCAATCTGGCCTGATCCAACGCATCCTGGCAATGCCGGCGAAGCGCTACGAGAAGAAGCTCATTGGCTTCTTGACCAGGCCCGAAATCGAAGCCCTTCTGGCGGAACCCGATCTCAATACATGGGTCGGTCGCAGGGATCACGCCTTCTTGCTGGTCGCCGTTCAGACGGGACTACGGCTTTCTGAGATGACCAGCCTGCGCACCCCGGATGTTGTGTTGGGAACCGGCGCGCACGTACGCTGCGTGGGGAAGGGGCGAAAGGAGAGATGCACCCCACTGACCAAGCAGACCGTCAGCACTCTCAAACTGTGGCTGCGGGAGCCACAGCGTGGCGCTGTTGACATCCTGTTCCCGAGCGCGAGGGGAGTTAGGCTGAGCGCAGATGGAGTGCAGTTTCTGTTAGCCAAGCATGTTGCAGCGGCGCGACGGAAATGCCCTTCGCTTAAAAACAAACGGGTGACCCCGCATGTGCTTCGCCACTCGGCGGCGATGGAGCTTCTGCAAGCAGGCGTCGACCGCTCCGTGATCGCGCTTTGGCTGGGACACGAATCCATCGAGACGACACAGATTTACCTGGATGCCGATCTCGCGCTCAAGGAAAAGGCCCTCGCCAAGACGACTCCATTGGCGAAGGGCAAGAAGCCTGGTCGGTATCGGCCTGGCGACAAGTTGCTGACCTTCCTCAAAAACCTCTAACGGTCCTCCAGACTATGCCGAGTCCGACAACGAACTCCGCGCCGCCAACCCCAGTCATTCCAGGTTGATTGCCGCAAGGGTCCAAATCTACTCGGCATAGTCCGGAACTCGGCATAGTGGGGCAAGGTATGCGGATGAACGCACTTGGCGATGCCGGCGCGCTTGGCGGCTTCCTTGCAGGCGTGCCAGACGATTTTGTCGGAGGC
>PLRZ01000368.1 GCA_003164075.1 Bryobacterales bacterium
TCGGTGCGGCGGTTCGTGCCATCGCGGAGGAACTGATCCAGCAGATAGCCGTTGGCATTATGAATCTCCACGCCATCGAAGCCGGCGGTCTTAGCGCACTGCGCGGCGGCAGCATACTGCGCCACGATCCCCGCCATTTCCTCCGTCCTCAAAGCGCGAGGCGTGACGTAGGGCTGCATTCCGGTCTCCGTGAGGACCTGGCCCGACCGCGGCGCGATCGCGCTGGGAGCGACTGGTAATTCGCCTCCCGCCTGGAAGCTCGGGTGGGAGATCCGGCCCATGTGCCAGAGTTGCAGGAAAATGCGGCCACCGGCATGGTGCACAGCCGTGGTAACCCGCTTCCAGCCCTCCACTTGTTCGTCAGTGAAGATGCCGGGCGTATTGGGGCAGCCGGTACCTTGCCGGGAAACTGCGGTGGCCTCGGTAACCATCAGCGCAGCCGTTGCTCGTTGCACATAATACTCGGCCATTAATGCTGTGGGTATGCGGTCTGGGCCCGCGCGCATCCGCGTGAGGGGTGCCATCACAATGCGGTTTGGAGCCTCAATCGCGCCCAAACGAACTGGAGTAAAAAGCGTAGGAATATTCATAGGTTTGGATGATCGTTCTCAGCCGATTTCATTTTCGGTTTCAGGGACTCGACGAACTGCAATATGTCGTAGCGCCTTATCTGGCGGTCCGGGAAGAAGCTGTCTATGGCATCCTGCTGGCCGTGAAAAACCTCCAAGGCAGATTCGAGTCTTGTTGCCGTGAGCAGTTCGATATGCGCCGGTTGGATGTTGAAGACCGCCAGGGCTCCACCTGCCTTCCGCAGCTTCGCCAGAGCAAAGAGAAGAGTCCCAAGGCCGGTGGTGTCAAGTGTTCGCAGATCGCCGAGATTCAACGCCACACGAACCTGACCAGCCTTTATCAGACGGTCGAGTTCGCTTCGAAAATCCAGATCCTCCTGGCCGAACGTGAGGCGTCCATTCAGATTTAGAATCTCGATTCCTTCTTGCTCCCGGCCTGTGATTTCGAGCGGCATCGATCTGTGCCCTGGCTACTCGAGAGTCACTCGCTCCCAGGATTTATCGGTATTGAACCTGGTCATCTGGCGGGCTTGCAGGGCCGTCCCGGCTCCCAGATCCTTTTCGTAAACCACTCCGTCATGATTGATGATCAGCGTCCGGATTCCCGAAACACCATACTCCGCGGGCCAGGCCACCAGCGCAAAACCGCCAATCATCTTTCCATTTACGACATAGTCAAAGGCGCCGCCGGCGGTATCGGGACCTTGCGATTTCAATACCCGGAAATAGTATCCGTGGTATGGCTCCGTCTTTTTCCCCGCGGCAGTTGAATTCGCGGCTTCGGCCATGGCGAAAGCCTGCGACACCAGCCCATCCGAGACACCTTCCGAATACAGCCCATCCTGCTTGCCGGGTGCGCTGACGATCTTCTGCGCATATTTCAGAACACGATCTCCATCGCGCGGCCCTTCGGCGTACTCCATCTGCGCCTCCGCATAGCCGCGGCAGACTTCCATAGCGTTTAATTCATTCTTGCCGATCCTGCGCGCCAGAATCTCGAGCCGTCCACTTTCAGGATCCAGCTGCCATCTTCCGTCCTTGCGAACCACGGGTACCGGAAATGGCCACTCCTCGGTTCCAACCGTGAAGGTAACCCGATCGGGCGTAAGAGGGTCTTCGTCAATCTGGAGCTTCTCGTGGGCGGAACGCGAAAACTCGGCGCGAAGGTCCTTGTCCTGGGCTGGATCGCCGGAGTCGACGATGTCCTTACCAGCAGGCCCGAAAAGTTGGAGGAGCGCCGCCGTGTCATTGCGATCGGCCGCATCGATAGTCGCCTGGATGGCCTCTTGGGCGGTGGCGAATGTTCGCTGACCATCCTTCAGGGTGGCGGGTAGGAGAACAGCCGCGAGCAGGAAGCCTGTTCCCAAAAGCCGCACCGTCCGCTGTTGAAGAGTTTTTCCTGCAATCGAATTCGTTTTCGTCATGATTCCTTTTCTCCTAATGACGTCCGCCACCATGGCCGCCACCACCACCAGGATGGCCGCCGCCACCAACGTGGCCGCCACCACCAAAACCGCCACCGTTGCTGCGTGAGGGCCCGAGGCTCGAATATCCGTGATCGCTGTGCATCCGCGCTGCCCCGCCATCTCGAACGCCGCCGAAAACGTTGCGGCTCGCGGCCGGCGCACTTTTCGTAACAGTCCGATTGCCCATTCGTTCAGTCCCGGCTTGCGTGTTGGCGCCTCGAATCTGTGCCTGCCCGGCGGCGCCGCGTGTTTGCAGATTTTGACGTGCGGCACCTCGATACCGGTTAGCCACAGCGGCGTTTGAATAGGGCACGCCTTCACGATGGGAGGCATTGTGTGTCCACGCGCTGGTTCCACTCAGGCTGGCGCTGCCTCTCGAATTGAAGTTGTACCGATGAACGAAGCTGTTATTGACCATAATGTTGTGGCCGCCCCAACCTGGCTGCCAGCCCCATCCCCCCCACCCGCCCCAACCGCCGCCAAAATAGAAGCCCATGTTGATCCCGATACCGAAGCCGTAATAGCCCGGGGGGTAGAACCAACTCGCATATGGATAGTACAGAGATGGGCCCCAGATGTATTCGGGATCGTAGTTCGGCAGATAGATCACCTGAGGATTACTGGGCTCGATCTGGATGACGGGCTGCCCGGAGTCGTTGGCGGTAGTCACAGTCTCCTGACTCGTCGAGGACAGCTTGCCCGCCTGCTGGGCTTTGAGCCGCATTCGCTGTACGGAGTCCATCACGTCAGCCTGTTGGCTCAGAAATGCGTTTCCAAGATTGGTCGTCCATGTGATGTCCTGGTTCAATCGTTTCACGAGATCGGGAAAAACCACCAGGGCCTGGACGCTCGGGTCCCAGTTTTGCTGCTCTGCCGCTTGGGTAAGGGCAGCTCCCGCGAGCCCGGGGTTTCGCCCGAGCCACTGAAAGGCCTGGACGAGTTCGAGCGGGTAGGTTGACGCTACCAGGATCTGGCTCAGTAACGGATCGGGGTAGAGCGCGATTGGCGCCACCAAATCGTCGAGCTGATTGGACGCCAATGCCTGACTGGGAGGGGGAGTCTGCGGAGGCTGTTGGGCAGGCAGTCGGCCGCCCTCAGCCACAAATAGTAGTGCGGCACAGACAACGGCCCGCACGGGGAAGGACGATAAATAGGGGTGCTTCATTTTCTCTGATCCTTTCAACTTCTGTTGACTGCCGGAAGCGAGCTCGGGCGTACGCGCAGTTGCTGCGCCGCATGGAACCAGTCCTCATCCGGCGATCCTTCCGGGCGGCCTCGGCCCTGCCACAGCGAATAGGCCAGTTCGGAGATTTCGCCGTGCCCAAAGATCGCCATGCCGTGTTCATTTACAGGTTCCTCGTGCGTTTGCGCGGTATGCTGGTAAGCCCGTTCGGAGTGTTCAAGGGCCTGCCTGGAGAGCTCCTGCCCGGTTTGGTGATCTTGCTTCTCATGGGCTTCCGCAGCGCTACGATGGGCGTGGGCGGCGCCATCGTGCAACTCGGCGGCTCGTTG
>PLRZ01000337.1 GCA_003164075.1 Bryobacterales bacterium
GCCGGGTTGCTGAATTGCGATCGTTGTAGATCCAGCTATGGTGTTGGCTCCAGTAAGGAGTACCGTTCCCACGGCGTTTCCCATGGAAAGAGTGCATTGTTGACCTGTCGTACCAGTAACGCTGAGTCCGCTCGTGTACGTACAGGCCGTGATGTTGTTACGTTGAGCGTATCCGCCTGAAGAAAAGGAGACCGTCAGGACCCCGCCGGAAGTCTGGGCCGTTACCAGGCCGTACGAGTACTGGCTATAGGTATTAGCTCCCCCGTTCGATAGCTGGATCTCGGTTCCGGCGTAGTAATTGACCGTGCCGTAGTGCGGGTCGGACGCCGGTAATTGGACGTGCGTAGCGTCGTTCGTCCCGGAGGCGACTAATCCGCTTGAGAGCACAATAGTATGCCCTGTGCTCATGTCCGCGTTTGTCTTCGAACAGGCTGTTACTGTGGGGTCGTCTAGATCGTTGTAGATCTTGTTGAGTCCGGTAGCCTTTTCGGATGCCGCCCAATACGAAGATCCAATCCCGTATAAGAGCGATAGCCCCTCGTAGTCGGTCGTGTACATCTCGTTGCTTCGATACACTCCAGCCCCCTCGTTCTGCGCGAAACTCACGCCACCGATACGCTCTATGTGGTTGAGGGCGTATATCGTTTGCCCAAGGAACAAGCTGCTGGCCGGATCGACCAGGAATCGAAGCGCAGCCAGTGAATACTCCTGAAGAATCCCAGACCCCGGCGTCACCGTGCCCCCATCATAGGTCATCAAATACGATGGATAGGAAGTAAAGTCGCTGTAGTGAACCATTTGATGCGTGAGCGCATTCCACCACGGGTTGCCGGTGTAAGCCATCTGGGAAACGCGAGTGCATGGTTGAGTGCCTCCAATGGTGTCGTTTGGAGTCGCGGCAGGGCCACAATGGAGGTTGACGTTTGTGTAATCTGCATTCGACAACCCGGTGCATGTGAAACTCGCACTCGCCCAGCCGAAAGAACTAGCCGATACCACCGTGTAAGGTGATTGTGCCCCGCCCCCGGAACCGCAAGTATCCAACGCCGTGCCCGTGCCGGTTACGCTGAAGCTGTTCCCCGCAGCGATTGGAAACAGGCCAGTCGTCGGATCGTAAGTGGTGGCCACGGTAATGCTACACGCTGCGGGGCAGCCGCTCACCACAAGGCCGTTGCTGGTCGTCATGCCGTTCTGTGGTCCGAGCGATACGCGTCGCATCAGGTTGCCATTTGGCCCATCAAGATAACCCAGCGGCCCGCTACCAAGAGTGAAAGGCGTCAACTGCGATACCCATGCGCCGCCCGGGCTCGATTGCCAGGTCCCTCCGCTCCAATACTGCCCAGTGCCCGCGATGGCGGTATTCGTAAGGTCGTAGAGCGAGAGATGAGTAGGGTCCACGTAATGACACTCGTGGATTCCATTTGCAGGGCTCACGCCCGTTCCCGCCGCAATTCCCCACACGCCGCAATAGCATGTCGCGGAGGCGCCACAGGCAGAACTGAAGTTGTGGGGGGAGTTCGTCGAAACCACGATCGGGATTGCGTTCGTGGCCCCGTTGACGATGACCGACGCCGGGCCGCTGGCCCGCAGGTACACCGTAGCCTGAGACCACAGGGGAAGAGCCAGCGATAATAGAAGAAGGAAGCGTATCATATTAGTAGACCAATGTCACCGTCATAAACGATGATGGGGAACTCTGGTTGTTATACTCGGTGGCGATCCAGTTAGCGGAGAGGGCGCTGTTGTCAATGCGCACCTCATCCGCGATTCCTCCAAAGAACTGCCCGCCGTACCCTGGTGTTTGGCCAATGTACAGATCGTACCCCGAGGCTGCTATCGGGCCTGAAGTGGAGGCGCTGGTGCCGCTTAGAGAGCCATTCACGTACACGCGCGCATACGTTCCATCGTATGTGCCGACGACGTGGTATGACCCGGAGCAACTGGCCGCTCCTCCAGCATAAGTATACGTACTCCCCGTACCGATCTGAAAACGGACACCGTATCCTGTGTTGAAAAGCAAGTCAAGGCCGTTGTTCGAACCATTCGTATTCGCGTTAGAAATAGTGTGTGCGTATGTCGCACCGGTTCCATTACAGTACAGCCATGCCTCTACACTGGCAGTGGCATAATTGATCGTGACTGGAACATCGATGTATTGACTCGTACCGTTAAGACCCGCGCCGCCGTCGATCTGCCCGCTGGCCGCTGTGGCCCCGTGGTTTACCGGCGTGGTGTTTCCGGTGGAGTCCGCAACACTTAAAGAACTTCCGTTTGGCATATGCAAGACGAGTTTGCGGTTGCTACTCCAGGTTGATCCTGTCGAGCCTCCCTGGAAGGTCGAGATCGCGCTATTGCCGGTACATACATAGAAGGTTTGATTTGATCCACCGACAGAGAGAGAGGGGATCAGGACCCACGCCTCCATCGCCCCGGATGAGCCGGAGTAGGTCGCCATTTCCCACTTCATCAGGGTCGGGCTGGAACAGGTAGTGGTGGAGAATACGATGTCATATCCGTTGGAATTTGTGACATACCCGCCGTTCGCTGTTGTCTTGAGGCCCGTTGCAGTTGGGCAGGCGCTGCCATTGCCGAGCTGGAGGTTGTCGCAAACCAGAACGGTGAAGTTGGATTGGCTCGCGGGAATCTGCGCGGCCCCCCCCAGCGAAACGGTATATTCGTGCTGATAGCCCCCGCCCGTGCCCGACCCGCTTTCCACACCGGCCGTCACAAACGTGCTCCCCGATTTCTCATTGTTGTATTCCGCCGTCACCCACCCCGCCAGGCGTGACGCAGATAGTGAAGCTCCGCTCGAGACACGCATCTCGTCTATGTTCCCGGTTGAATAATTGCCGGATCCGTATCCTATGTTCACGGGAGTGGCGCTTCCCAATGTCGCGGGAATCGTTCCCGAGAAACTCATGGACTGCTGTACCCCGTCCAGGTAGGCCACCAGTCGCGCGGAGTTGCCGGAAAGGGAACCGTTGAAAACCATGGCGATCTGATGCCAGTTTGTGTCGTTACTAGCGAAACTTCCGGAAGTCACCGCGCCGTTCTCGGCTGAAACGTACACATTTCCATCCGGGGAAGCCAGTACCTGGAAGCGGTAGTCGGCGTTGTCCTTTCCAAGCACAACCGTCGCACCCGGGGAGGAACGTTGGAACCATGCGCTTAGAGTGGCATAGGTAACGCCGGCCATGGCGGAAATCGAACCAAGCGCGATTTCCGGGCTGTTTGATGCTACGAAATTGGCGCCGCCGTCAATCTGTCCAGTCGTTGCGGTGGCGCCGGTAATCGTGCCATTATTCCCACTTGTGCTGGAGTCTATGGCCGTCAGCGTCGTGCCGTTCGATAAGTGCCAGATGCCCTGGAAAGTCGAGTCCCAGACGTTGGATGGTGCATAAGATCCCGTATTTTGGGCCGTCGAGATTGAAGAGTTGTCATAGCTCACATAGAACAGCGTGTTCGCGCTGGCGGAGACGCTGCTTAGGCCCACCCATGCGAGGATGAGCCCGGTTGCCTGCGTACACGTTTCCATTTCCCATGGAAGCTTTGTTGTTCCGCCCGCGTCGGAGGTGAAGATCGCGTCGTAGCAATTGGAGCTCTGGATGCGTGAGGATCCCAGCGCCGTGCTCACCAGCACGCCAAAGTTGGTAAGGCCTGATCCGCCCGTCTGGGTGTAGTCAATAGTCAGGATCCTGCAATGGGAGTATCCGGCCGCGGGAGTGCAGGCGCCGACGGATGAGGCGCCGCCAGGCCCGGGGAGTCGCACCTGAGCCCCGAGGCAGGCAGCGCCGATAAGGAACAGCAGAAGTGTCTTCATGGTCGATTCACCGAACCGCTGCGCTGTTTACAGAACGCTCTGAATCGCCGCTCGCGCGATCGGCCCCAGGATCGCGTGGCCCGCGGCCGTCGGATGTTCCCCGTCGCTATAGTACGTCGTATTTGCGGCGCACGAGTCGCACCCCATGGTCGGATCGGCTGCGAAATCCGCGATGGCGTCCCAGAACGAGGGGTCGGCCTTGATCAGCGGATTCACCGCATCCCGCACCGCGTTGAACCCGGCAGTGGTCTGTGGCAGCAGCGTTGCCAACACGATCTTCAGACCCGGAGTCGCAGTTTTGCGGGCCAGGCAGTAACTCTTGAGGTTGGCCACAAAGGCAGTGGCTCCAAGACCGGCGGCATCGTTGGCCCCGATGAACACGAACTCAATGTTCTTGGCGCGAGTCGTCTTAAAGTAGCCATCCGCCGTGGCGCCTCTGGTAACCAGGTCGGCCACTGCGCTGCCCGAGACCGCCAGATTCGCGCCCTGCACAAACGGACTAATGGCCGATTGAGCCACCCAGTAGTACTTCGAAGCGGCCGCAACTCCCTGCGTCGGGTCCGTGATCGAATCGCCTTCGAACACGATAAACTTTGCCGGAGCTGAAATCGTCACCCCGCGCGCCGCCATGATGGATTCGATCGCCGACGTGTTCGCGGCGATCTGCGCCGCCGAGTGCGCCACACCGTAAAGGGCCGCGAATCCGATCTGCCCGGGCCAGTAGGCCGCATTGGCAAAATTGCTCAGGAATAGCTGCTGAATCTGAATCGGAGACGATGACCCCACGCTGTACGAAGCGATCTCCGCCCCATCCAGGTAGAAGTTGATATTCGCACCGTCATACTCGCCAACAAAGACGTGCCAGTTGCCATCGTTCAGGCTGGCTGCGTAGGCATACGCCAGGAGATTGTTGAATCGGAGGCGGGGAAACGGGAGGCCGCTATCCTGCCCGGTCAGGTAGAAATGAGGCGAGTTGTAGTTGTCGCTCAAGATTGGCGCATAGCCCGCGAGCACGTTGGTTCCGGTCCATTTCACCGCCGCATAGACCGTGGCTTTCGACAGATCAATGGGCTGCCATCCCGCCGCTGTCATGTAACTGGCTCCGGAATTGGCCGTGCAGTCGACGCCCGCGGAAACCCACGCGCATTGGTGGGATGTCGTTTGGGGCCCTCCACCATTCACCATCTGGTACACCTGGGGAACGTAAGTCGTCGGGTGCGCCCCGACCTCCAGTTGCGCGCCCCAAATCAGAATGTCCAGGTGGTCGTTGGCTGCATCCTGGGCTACCGGCATCACTTGATAACCCGGCCCTGAAGCAGTCCACGTATAAGATAGGCGCGTCCAGCCCGAAGCGGGGATCGTCATATTGGCCGTGTAGTTGACGTTGTTATCCCCCATCCTCATCGTTTGCGCGCTTCCTGTATTACTCGCCACGTAAATGCTGAGCGTGTACTGCTGGCCGGAGACAAACACGACACCGGGGTACGGCAGCGCGAGATACCCGCCGGTGGATGTAGCCTGCAGCCTGCTTGCCACCCAGTCTCCGTTCGGATCGGCGGCGTATTCGTCGGTGAGCGTAGTTCCGACCGTCTGCCACACCGTGGAGCCTGCCCCAAACTGCTGCTCCGAAGGCCCTACCAAGTTGTAGTTCGGCTGCGGAGGATAAGCATAGTTGTAGGCGTACGCTCCATTCCCCTCGGACAGATTATACTCCGCTACCAGATTCGGCTGCAAAAGGCCGCCGCTTGCCGCGGCCCCCGACGCGCCGCCGCTGCCCCCTAATGGTGTCCACGCCGTCCCCGTACTGATACACAGCATCGGGTTCGTTCCACTGGTGCTTGTGCAGTTGGCAGTATTGCTCACCACTTGGATCACGTTTGCATTACCCGCCGAAGCAGCGGGCAGAGCCGACACCGCAACCGGCGCGATCGCCTGCCCGTTCATGCAGACGCTCCCGTTCGGCGCCCCGGCGGGACAAGGAGTCCCGACCGCCACTCTGCTTCCGGCTGGAGCGCTGACCGTATTGGAACTGGAGTCGTAGCTCCACGGGTCGGTGTTCCTCGGAGCCGTGCTTTTCTGCGCCGTCGCCCCGCCGGTCAAAACCGCCGACAGCAGCGCCATGTATCCGAGTTTATTCATGATTGGCCTCAATTCTGGTGGTACTCATAGAACACCAAATCGCCCGCGTGCGTACCGTGTACGTGGTAACTGGACGCGTCAATCGTGTTGCTATCTTGATAGGACTCAACCGACCACAATCCGCCTGACTGTGGCGAGCCGTCTTTATTGGTATTGCTTGAAGGGTCCAGATAGGTCCCCGGCGTACTCGTGTCCGGCGTCAGCCCCGGCCCGCCAATCTTCACGGATCCGCTGTCACCAGGCGCCACCTGGAACGATAGTTTGCAACACCTTAGTTGTGTGGCCGAAATTTGAACGGGGGTGGAACCGATCGTTAGCGTTCCCCATTGTGTGGTCATCTTGTTTTCCTCTACTGAGAATGTACTTGCACGCACTTGCCGGCCGCCACCCTTAAGGAGCGGCCTTGCAACCACATTTCAGCACTCGAAGGAAGCAACTCCGCGGAGGCGGGAAGGCCAAGTGGTTTGGCTTCAATCTACAATTCTCAAAAAAACTTGTGACTGATAGTTAGCCGCTCTCGCAACTTTCGGAGCGCGCCCGTTTTTCGCGCCGACATCTCCGCCATCGCCCGCATCGCCCACCAGCGCGGCACCCTCGTCTTCCTCAATGGCTACCGGGACTGCGGCACCCGCCCGCTCGACGTCAAAGCTCTCGATGTCGATTTCTTCGTCACCGGCACTCTGAAATACCTCCTCGGACGGCCCGGCTTGGCCTTCCTCTACGTCCGCCGCGAGCTCATCCCCTCCCTTACCCCCACCATCACCAGGTGGATGGCCCAGCGCAACCCCTTCGCCTTCGACCCCCGCACCCTCGACCCGTCCCACCGCCCGCCGCTTCGATGCCTGCACCCCTGCCGCCCGCGCCGCCCTGGCTCTGCTTACCAGAATCGGCTTCGGCAATGTCGCCGCCCACGTGCAGCGCCTCACCCGCGCCTTTTTCGATGGCGTGAAGACCCCGCAGATCTCGTGCAAGACCCCCGCCGCCGGCCTCGCCCTTGCCATACTGGTCGCAGTCCGCTTTCCCGAGGGCGCATTCGTCTACCTGTTCGGCATCTCGCTTTTCGGCGGCCTGTGCGCCTGGCTCATCATTTTCGTCACCCACCTGGCATTCCGGCCCAAATGGAAAGCCGACGGTGGCGCCCCGCTGCCCGTCAAGATGTACTTCCACCCGTTGGATTCGCTGATGGGAGCCGCGTGCATGCTGGCCATTCTCGCCACCACCTGGTGGGTGGAAGGCATGCGCGTCACGCTCGTCGCCGGTCTCCCGTGGTTAGGTCTGTTGACCGTGGCGTATCTGCTGGTGGCGCGGAGCAGCCCCACCTGCGCCATAATAGAACAATGAAACTCCTGCTCGTCGCCCTGACCGCCGTCAGCCTGATCTCCGCCGCCGATCTCAAACTGGGCAAGCCGCTCGCTGCCCAAACCCCCATCGCCCTCGCCACTCTGCTCTCGCACAGTGATGATTATGTTGGCAAGACCGTGCAGGTGAAAGGCAAAATCGCCGCCGTCTGTCAGGAGATGGGCTGTTGGATGGACCTGGTCGACGATTCCGGCCAGAAGCTCCGCATCAAGGTAAACGACGGCGAAATCGAATTCCCCAAGGACTCCGCCGGCAAGACCGCGATTGCCGAGGGCAAATTCACCAAGGTCGTCCTAACGCGCGAGCAAGCCGTCGAGCAAGCCAAAGAGACCGCCACCGAATCCGGCAAGAAGTTCGATCCCTCGTCCATCAAAAGCGGCGCCACGTACTACCAGATCCAAGGCACGGGAGCCGTCATCCAAAGCAACTGACCGAGGTGGCGCTCGCGTTCGCCGCTACTCTTGCGCGTCCATAAAAGCTTCGAACTGATCGGTCGAAATATCTTCCGGGGGTGGTAGCACCGGCCCCACTCGCAGGGCCGTCAACGAAGCCATTCTCAACTCACTCATACCTTAAC
>PLRZ01000277.1 GCA_003164075.1 Bryobacterales bacterium
GACACATACCCGTCCACCGCGTCTGTGCGGTCGTGCACGGCGCCGAAGAGTGCTGCCGCGCGGGTGAGGTCCTCCAGCGCCAGTTCGAAGAAGAGCGCCTCGCCCGACTTGCCGCTCTTCACTTTTTCGAGGATGGCCGCGTCATAAGCCGTGCTGTTCTTGATGGCGTGGTCGAAGATCGTCGGATTCGAAGTCAGCCCCGTTACCGACAGATCGTCGATGTAATGTTTGAGTATCCCGCGATCCAGCAGTTCGCGGGTAATATTATCGAGCCAGATGCTCTGGCCCAGGTTGTGCAGAGCTTTTGTCGCCTTCATAGTAATTCAACCCTCCTCACACCTTCCCATTGTATGGAGTTTTCATCGGCGCCAACACCGTCGGCCGTTCGGCCATGGACCGATTATCACATCGCACTGGTGTGGCGCATTGATTTGTGGGGCGGACCCCCACTGAATTAATACAGAGCACCCGCGCCGCCCCGCTTTCGCTACAATCGCAGTAGTGAAGACGTTCGTCGCGCTGTTCCTGGCTGCCACTTTCACCCAGGCGAACAATCCGATGACGCTGGTCTCGGAAGACGAAGCCGAGCCCATCCACAGCGCTATCATCCGTAAGGAGGCGTGGACGCAGGACCCTGTCCGCCGCCTGCGCGTCGACGCCGACCGGCGCATGAAGGAGGGGCCGTGGAGCGTTACCACGGATCGCCCCAAGGGCGTCGACCTGGACCTCCACGAATACTACAGCGAAGCCGCGTATTACTGGCCTGACCCGGAGAATCCAACCGGTCCCTATTTGCGCAAGGATGGGCAGGCGAATCCGGCCCGTCTTGTCGCCAATCAAACCGCGCTGAATGCCATGGGCGACGCAGTTTTGTCGCTGGGCGTGGCTTCGTTTCTGCTGGACAATCCGGCTTACGGCAAGCGCGCCGCCCTGGTGATCCACAACTGGTTCGTCAATCCCAAAACCCGCATGAATCCCGGCCTGGATTACGCCCAATCCGTCCCCGGCGTCAATAACGGGCGCGGCGCCGGTGTCGTGGACGGAAGGGCCCTGGTACGCGCCATTCAGGGTATGGAATTCCTGGAAGAGACCAGCAACTGGGATCCCAAGGATCAGGCCGCCGTGCATAGGTGGTTCGAGGATTACCTGCGCTGGCTGCTCACCAGCAAGAATGCCGCCGACGAACGGAAGAGCGGCGATATTCACGCTTCGTGGTGGGGCGCGCAGGTGGCTGCCGCCGGTAGTTACCTGGGCGATAGCAAAGCCCAACTACTAGCCTCCAATTTCTATAAAGACCACCTGCTGCCTCGCCAGATCCTGCCCAATGGCAGTGCGCCGCAAGAAGAAGTCCGCCCCCGCTCGCTGCGGCTCTCGTCTTTGAACCTGGAGGCTTTCTCGGTAATCTGCCGCATCGCCCAGGTGCGCGGGGTGGCCGACCTGTGGACCGTACATACGAAGCGGGGGGCCAGCATCGGCGGCGCGCTGGACTATCTCTCCCCCTATCTGGTCGACCCCAAAAAGTGGAGCAAGGAACAGGCCGGCGACATCCCCTACGACAACCTGGAGTTCCTGGCGTTTGCCGGAATGGGCCTGGATAAGCCCCAGTACGTCGCCGATTTTCGAAAACTGGAACACCCGGACAGCGCCTGGATCAGCCTGATCGACCTGCTGGTGGGACGCTTCGAAGCCGCCGCCCACCAGACGCGGCACTGAGACTCACGTGAAAACCATCATCGAACCTTTTCGCATCAAGAGCGTGGAGCCGCTGCGCCACACTACGCCGCAGGAGCGGGAGCGCTACCTCCAGGAGGCCGGTTACAATCTCTTCCAGATTCAGGCCCGCAATATCCTCATCGATCTGCTCACCGATTCCGGCACCAGCGCCATGTCCACGGAACAGTGGGCCGCCATGATGCGCGGCGACGAATCCTACGCCGGCAGCGAGAGCTTCGTCCGCCTGAAGCGCGTGGCCGGCGACCTCACCGGCTTCCGCCATATCATCCCCGCGCACCAGGGCCGCGCCGCCGAACGCATCCTCTTTACGGTAGTGTGCAAGCCCGGCCACGTCGTGCCTTCCAACACGCATTTCGATACCACGCGCGCCAATATCGAGTTCACCGGCGCGCGCGCCGTGGATCTTCCCATTCCGGAAGCCGCCGACACGCAGGCCCGCCTGGATTTTAAGGGCAACATGGACGTGGCCGCGCTGCGGTCGCTCATCGCCGCGGAGGGCGCCGCCAATATTCCCCTGGCGATGTTGACCGTCACCAACAATTCCGGCGGCGGACAGCCCGTCTCGCTGGCCAATATCGAGGCTGTGAAAAGCGTGTGCGCGGCGCACGGCATCCCCTTCTACCTGGACGCCTGCCGCTTCGCCGAAAACGCCTGGTTCATCCGCGAGCGCGAGCCCGGGTACGCCGAATGGTCGCCCAAACGCATCGCGCAGAAGATGTTCTCCTTTGCCGACGGCTGCACTTTCTCCGCCAAGAAAGACGCCTTTGCGAATATCGGCGGCCTGCTGTGCACCAACGACGACCGGGTGGCGCAACTCGAAACCAATCTCCTGATCCTGACCGAGGGTTTTCCCACCTATGGCGGCCTCGCGGGCCGCGACCTGGAAGCCATCGCCGTGGGCCTGGAAGAGATTCTCGACCCCGATTACCTGCGCTACCGCATCATTTCCACCGGCTACCTGGGGCGCCACATCGCCGACCGCGG
>PLRZ01000294.1:0-7116 GCA_003164075.1 Bryobacterales bacterium
GGCCCACCAGTCCGGCTTGGGAAAAGGCGCAGGGCGAGACGGCTATCGCCAGGAGCGCCAGGGATTTAAGTGTGAATGGCATTAACGTTCGGAGTCGCGCGGCCCCCGGCCGGACTCTGGGGTTGAGTATACAACAGGGGCGGGTGCGGGTCCGAAGTATGGCTTGTCGACCACGCCGATGCACCCCGATGAAGCGATCGGCCGCGACTCCATATACGGCGAGCGCGGCCTCTAAGGAGCCGCGAAGAAATATCCTNNACCGTTAGGGAGCGATTGCGCACGTCCAACGTTCTGGTACGCGGTAGCGCAAACAACGTATTCTTAGGGAAGGAGCGTACGAAATGGAAGTCCATGTCAGCGGGGAACTGGCAGCGAAGCTAACGCACTCTGCCGCGAGGCAAGGCCGGAATCCCAATGACTTGGTGCAGGATGTGTTGACCAGCTATTTCGAGGAAGAAGACCGCTTCATTGAGGCCGTGAAACGCGGCGAGGACGCTCTGCATCGTGGCGAGTGCCTCACCCATGAGGAAGTCGGCCAGCGTCTCCGGCGCTTTCTGCAACCTTGATGCAAGTCCGCTGGTCGGGGATTGCGGCGGAAGACCTCGAGCACATTTGCGAACGCATCGAACGCGACAACCCGGAAGCGGCCCGCCGCGTGGCGCGGACCATCTCTGACGGTTGTGCCAGGTTGAAGGATTTTCCGCACCTCGGCCGGGCCAGCAGTCGCATGACCGGACGCCGCGAGCTGTTGTTCTCCCCCCCTGCCCTACATTGTGGTCTATCGGGTGACGGAACAGGCAGTTGAAATCTCTCGCATCTTTCACGGTGCACAGGACTGACCGTAAGGGGCCTTGGCCCGAGGCTTTCGGAGCCTTCGGTGGACGGGAGGGGTAGACATAGAATTATGGTTGGGCTATCGTTGAGACCTCTAAGGTTGCATGGTTCCTGCGGGATCATGAATCGAAAAGCCTGCGGCTGGTGCGCCGGATGCAGTTGCTACCCGGGCGAGTCGCGGGAAAATTCGCAGAAGGCCGCTCATTTCGGTGAGCGGCCTTTTGGTTTTTGGGCGTCGCCTTTTGGAATGACAGATAAAGCTCCGGCCTTGGAGGGGTCGCCTCACGAAGCGGAATATAAAGCACGCTAAGGCATGCCTGGTTTTAGCCCGGATGCGTTTTGACGAGCAGTGGTTCCCCGGCGCTGCCAGAATTCACTTCTCCGATAACGCCGTTTTTGTCCCAGAACTCAATTCCTTCCGCACCTCAGCGCCCGGCGCGGTTTCACATAACCGAATCATGGGGCTGTTCTACAGGCGAGCCGCTGTGTCCATTCAATGGACATTAGCGATGAAAAGAAGAGACCGGCCGCCGCAAGGCAGCCTCGGGCCGATGAGTAATGGCGACTTCACCGCAAGGGGCAAAATCACGCCCGCGCGAAAAAAGCTCAATCGTCCGGGCGCGTGTTTCCGGCCCGCTAACTGGCCCCGCATCCCGGGCCCAACACTGCCGCGATCACAATCTGGATGTCGACCACGTTGACTACTCCGTCATAGTTCAGATCGTGACCGGCTTGCATGCCGAGGGCCCAGTTGATGCTCATCTGGATATCCGTTACGTTGGTCTGGCCGTCCTGGTTCAGGTCGCACGCGCTGAACTCGGTAATCGTCGCCGGATCCTGTGCGCTCGCCGACGCCGATCCCCCGCCGCTCACTGTCACCTGATTGGTGAGCGGTGACGAAGCCGTGGACGAGACCACCGCCGTCACGTTCAGCGGCGGATAGCTCTGACCGGGCCCCAGGACGCCGCTGCGCGTACATGTGTTGTACAATCCGGGACAGCTCCAGCCTGCGCCGTGCATGTCGAGGCCGTACAGGCCCGATGGAACGTTGTCAGCCACCATCACCGTCCCGCTGGTCGGACCCGCCCCGGAGGCGTTGCTCACCGTGACCGTATATTGGGCGTTCGACTGCCCGAACGTAAAGCCGCCGAGATGCTGTTTGGTGATGCTCAGGCTGGGCGGAGTGAGCGACGGCGGGTTCGCCAGCAGTATACTCACCGTGTCGTCGTAGTAGTTGAGCACCGCCGCATCCATGCGGCCGTCTCCGTTGAAGTCGCCCAGCGCGATCATGAGGGGCTCGAAGCCCACCGGGTAAGGAACCGGCGGCGGCAGTGAACCATCCCCGTTTCCCAACAAGGCGTAGATTGAATTGCCACCGTTGTCTTCGGTCACTACATCCAGATTGCCGTCCCCATTCAAATCGCCCAACGCCGCGCTCACGGCATGGCCCAACGCGGTAGCCGGCGCCGCGATCTGAAAAGTCCCGTCGCCGTTGCCGATCAGAATCGAGAAGGACTTGGTATTGTTGGAGACCACCAGATCGAGCACGCCGTCGCCGTTCAGATCGCCCGCCGCGGCGGAAACAGGTGGCGGATAAGGCAACACGTAGGTCCGCGGAGAGCGGAATGTTCCGTCCCCGTTGCCCAGCAGAATATAAAGATCGGGCCCTGGGCCTACCGTCACCAGGTCCGGTATACCGTCCCCGTTCAAGTCCGCCATCGTGCCGAACCCCCATTGATATTGCAGTGGCACGTCCAGCGAGGGTTGGAAGGTCCCGTCGCCATTGCCCAGCAGGACCGTAAGACCGTACGTCTGGTTGTCGAGCAGCGTCAGGTCCGGCACGCCGTCGCCGTTGACATCGGCCACCGCGATGGACAGCGGGTCGCACTCCGTAGCTTTGCAAATCGGGTAGGCGGCTGGCTGCTGGAAGGTGCCATCGCCATTACCCAGCAGCACCACCGCGCTGTTGCCGCCCTGATCGGCCGCGGTCAGATCGGTGTTTCCGTCGCCGTTCAAATCGCCGGCGGCCAACGCTACCGGAAAAATGCCCATGGCGTAATCCACCCCCGGCTGAAATGTACCGTCGCCGTTGCCCAGAAACACCCGCACGCTCGCGGCGGAGGGGCTCAGTACCGCCAGGTCCGTGCGGCCGTCATGATTGAAATCGGCGCTCACCAGACAGCACGGCTGCTTGCCGGTCGCGTACGTGCCTGCGGAGTTCAGCGGCCCGGCCGTTATCGACGCCACCACCTGCGTCACCGGCGGGGAAGTAGACGGGCCGTAGCTGGAATCCCCGGTATACGTGGCGCGCAGCGTGCGCTTGCCCGTGGGAAGCAGGCGCGTCATCAACACCGCCTGGCCGGCGCTCACCGTCGCCGTGCCCAGCACCGTGGCGCTATCGAAGAACAACACCTTGCCCGTTCCCCCCGAGATCGTTGCCGTGAGCGTCACCTGGCCGCCATACGCCGACGGGCTTCCCGACGTTTGCAGACTGATCCCGCTCGGCAGCACGATATGCGTGACATCGTCGGAATCGATTTGCACCGCGCCGGCGGTCAGCGTCGCCTGGTTCACCAGGTTCGAAATTCCCAGGCCGCCTGCCACTGCCACGTTCACCACAATCGCCGGGAAACTGGCGCCGGTGGCGAGCCCGCCCGAGCGAGAGCACGTCGCCGTTGCCAACGCGCACGTCCATCCGGTCCCGCCGATTGCCGTCGCCGTGAGTCCGGCCGGCAGCGAATCCACCACCGTAAGTGTCCCCGAAGCAGGACTCAGCGAAATGTTGGCGACCACGATGGTGTAGACGCCCGTCTGCCCGGCGGTAAAGTTGCCCTGGTGGCTCGATCGAATCTGCAAGCCCGAGCCCGCCGTCCCCAGCATCACGGTAAGATCCGGCACTCCGCCATCGGCCACCACGATATCGGAAGCGCCGTCGCCGTTGAAGTCCCCCACCGCAAGGGATTGAGGATTGAGCCCCGTGGGCAATGTGGCCGCGGCCCGCAGTGTACCGTCGCCATTTCCCAGCAGGATCGCAACGTAGTTCCATACGCTGCTGGCAACGGCGACGTCCAGCTTGCCATCTCCGTTGAAATCGCCGATGGCAACCGCCGAGTTGTATCCCCCGGCGCTGTAGCTTACCGCCGGCTGGAAGGAGCCGTCTCCATTGCCGAGCAGCACGTACACGCTGGGACTCTCGCCGCCCACCACCAGGTCGAGTTTGCCGTCGCCATTCAAATCTGCGACCGTCAGCGAGTCGGGAGCGAACACCGCATTGTTGGCCGGCGCCTGGAATGTTCCGTCACCATTGCCCAGCAGCACCACCACCTGGCCGGTATCTTGCGAGGCCACCGCCACGTCCGGCTTTCGGTCCCCGTTGAAGTCGCCCACCACGATTCGCCCAGAGTACGGATGGCCGACGCTCGACACCAGCGGAGCTTGAAAAGTTCCGTCGCCGTTACCTAACAGCACCGCGATGGCTCCGGGATTCCAAAGTGAGACCACCAGGTCCGCCTTGCCGTCCCCATCGAAGTCTGCCACTGCCAGCCCCGCAATCGCCGTTCCGATGGTAATATACGTGAGCGCCTGGAGAGTGCCGTCGCCGTTCCCAAGCAGCACCGCCAGCATGCCGGCATTATTCATCGCCACCGCGATATCNNACGCCCAGGAACACCGCCACGTTGCTCGGCGCGGCGGTGAGAATCACGTCTTCGATACCGTCGCCGTTCAAATCCGCGGCGGTCACGAAGTAAGGAGTCATGCCCACCGGGAGAGTCGATGTTGTGAAGCCACCGGTCGCCAGCGAGATCACCGTCTGGACCACTGCCGCGGACGTTGCCGGGGCATGAGCCACGTCACCGTCGTAGCGAGCCGTCAGGGTCCGTTTGCCGACCGCCAACTGAATTGTGGTCAATTTCGCCTGGACTCCATTCAGCGGAATCGTATCCAGCACCGTGGCGCCGTCATAGAAAGTGACCGAGCCGGTGCCGGCGGAAATCGTCGCCGAGAGAGTAACCGCCTGTCCAAGAGCGCTCGGATTGGGCGAGCTCGAAAGAGTCACGGCCGGAGACGGCAATAGTGGCAGCGAAAGAGAGGCCGTGGTGCTCGCCGGAATCGATCCGTTGCCGCCGGTCACGGTCGCGGTGCTGGTGATGGTCGCCGGCGCGTTGGCGGCAACATTCACCCAGACTGAGAGCGCCGGAAACGTTCCGCCCACCGCCAACGCATCGGACCGCGAGCACTGCAAACTGGCAGGCGTGCACGTCCAGCCCAGACCGGTCATCGCCGTCGCCGTCAGGCTTCCCGCCAGCCCGAAGGCCACATTCACCGCGCCTGCGGTGGGATAACTTCCGCCATTCGTGATCTCGAGAATGTAGCGGGCTCCCACTTCGCCCGCCGAAAAACCGCTGGCCGCGCGCAGCGTCGCATGCAGACTGGCGTTCGCGCCATTGAACAAAAGCAACGCTGAGGTATCCGCCCCGATCAGAAGGTCCGGAGTGCCGTCCCCGTTCAGGTCGGCAACTTGCAACTGGTACGGAACGGCCACCGTCGAATAGGTCACCGCGGACTGAAAAGTCCCGTCGCCATTGCCCGCCAGGATCCTGACTGCCCTGGAACCTTGATCGCTCACCGCCAGGTCGAGCTTGCCATCGCCCGTAAGATCTTCCGCCACCAGGTCGTCATTGATCGTCCCCACATAAAAACTGTTCGGGGAGCCGAAAGTCCCGTCGCCACTGCCCAGCAGAATGCCCACTCGCGAGCTGCCACCATTCAACACCGCCAGGTCGAGCCGCCCGTCGCCGTTGAAATCCGCCACCGCGATATTGAGGGCCGTGGTTGATTCGAAGTAAGGCTGGTCGGCCGCAAAAGTGCCGCCTGTCTGGAACGTGCCGTCGCCTTTTCCCAGAAAGACCGACACATTCGATCCGTTATCCGCTACCAAATCGGTGTAGCCATCGCCGTTAAAATCGGCCACTGCAAGAGATTGCGCGGCGGCGCTGAGGGGATATGTGCCAGTTTCCGTGAATGTTCCGTCGCCCTTCCCCTGATAGATGACGATAACCGAGTGCGCCAAATCGCTCACGGCCAGATCGGCCGTTCCGTCTCCGTTGAAATCGCTGGCCACGATCTTGCCGCTGATCCTGCCCGTGTTCTGCGCCGGCAACGCCGTGAACGTCCCGTTGCCGTTTCCAAGAAACACCGTGTACCCGCCGTAACTCATCGCAATCAGATCGGTATTCCCGTCGCCGTTGCAGTCGACTGCCACCATCGCGTTCACGAGTCCGATGGGATATTTCTGCGGCGGCGCAAATGCGCCGTTCCCTTGATTCAGGAAGACATAAAGCGTCGCCTCCGACACGCCGGCGAAGTCCGGCTTGCCATCGCCATTGAAGTCGGCGACCACCACCGGCTCGAATGGAGTTCCCTGTAGGCCGATCGGAATGCTGACCGGCGTTTCGAAACCCGCCGATGCCGTAGTTATCACGCTCTCCGCCACCGCGGCCGAAGTGCTTGGGGCGTTCGACGGGTCGCCGGAGTAATAGGCTCTCAACCAACTCTGTCCCGTCGGCAGAAGGCTTGTCGTGAAGCTGGCGTGCCCGATGGAGACCGCGGCGATCCCCAGAATCGTGACGCCGTCGTAGAAAGTGACTCGGCCGGTCGCGGTAGCCGGAGTAACAGTGGCGTTAAGAGTTACTGGCGAGCCGTAAGTCGCGGGATTCGGTGAACCGGATACGGCGATCGAAGTGGAGTTCCGCGCCAACAACGGGGCGACGATCAGGAGCGCCATGACAGATACTGCGGGTCGGGAGAAACGCAAGTTCACGATCATATCTACTAAGCGCCTGTTTACCTGGACTTTTCAAGAGTATCAGACACGGCTGTCTGATTCAATCCGTTGCTTACGGAGATGAGTTGTTGCCTGAGGGTACGCTCGGATCCGTTCCTTCTCGCTCAGGTCTCGGCTCTCCTGCACAGGCACTTCTCCATTTTGTCGTGCTGCGTCATCGCCACCAATGCCTTACCTTCCGATAAGCTCCCGATATGTGGGTATTCCGGGAAGAACTAGCCGCCGCCTTTGTGCCAGCCCCCCTTCGTGTTCAGGGCTCCAAGCCGATCTTGTCGTTGACCGCTTGTCGCAACCGCTGCTTGCACCCGAGATTGCGAATGGGGAGTGGAGGCTCTGGAGAATGCGCCAAACTCACGCCGGGCGCAGGCCGCGCATTCGCCAAAGCTCTGCAAGCTGAAGGACTGATCGTGGTATCGCGACACGGCGGCTGGACCGTT
>PLRZ01000294.1:7163-7612 GCA_003164075.1 Bryobacterales bacterium
GCCGATTTTGAGCGTCTCCGAGAGGCGAATGCAGAGCGGGTCGAGCAGCTTGCGATCCTGGGGCAGCGCTTTAGCAATTTCCTGGAAGAACAATTCTGCTGGTTCCTGGAGGCGTTTCGGTTTCTGAAAGGGCGGAGCCGGGTGATTTCTCTGGCCGACTACACCGTGGAGAAGCGTTTGGTGTTGGCGGTCCCCCACCGAATGCTGCTCGGGGAGCCAGACGAGCTTGAGCCAGAACCTCCACCGAAAGCACTACCGACGCCACGAAAGCGACGACCACGGGATTGTCCGTTCTGAACGGAGAGAAAAGACAAAGTGCGATAAGCCCACTTTGCTGGCTCAACAACCGGCCACATTGTTCAATGGTGCCGTATTCGGTACCATATATTTGTGTCCAATGCGAAGAAGATCCTTGAGGGGATGCGCCGGAACGCCCGCAACTGGCGCAT
>PLRZ01000615.1:0-7848 GCA_003164075.1 Bryobacterales bacterium
CAGGACATCTCGATTGTCGAGCGCCCGATGCGCGGTCTGTCCCAGGCAGCCGACGACAATCCCAGGGAAGGCGAAAAGGCGCGGGCCACCTTGCGCGGGATGGGCATCGATTTCCACACTGCCACGGGAGAGATGAAACCCACNNCCCACCTCCGAGATTCTGACGGAGATCTCCGAGGGTCTGAACAAGCTCCCGGAAGGCCTTCAGCGGGACGCCGCCGCCATGGACCTATTTAAGAAGGTTGGCGTCGAGGCGATTCCGTACCCACCGCCGGCTGCCCCACAAGTTCCATGGTGTCCGAACCGACGCCGGGGGCCGGCAACTGGATAGTGAAACGGGTGCCCTTGCCGGGCGTGCTGTCCACATCGATCTTCCCGTGGTGCACTTTCACGATCCACGCGACGAAACTGAGTCCCAGTCCCAGGCCCTGTTCCGGGCCGGGCGCCGTTCCCGAACCGGGGACACGGTAGAACCGGTCGAAAATGTGCGGCAGGTGTTCCGTGGCGATGCCGCGCCCGGTATCCTCCACCGCAATTTCCACGAACTCCGGCGAGGTGCTCAGCCGCAGGCGGACCTCGCCTCCTTCGGAAGTGAACTTCATGGCGTTGGACAGCAGGTTGGTGATCATGCGCTCGATCTGCACCCGATCGCCATCCACGAAGCACTCCGCCGGCAATTCCGCCGTCAGCCGTACGCCGGCCGCCTCGGCGGGAATCTGAAACTGGTCCACCAGGTCCAACGCCACGTCGCAGAGATTGAGCCGCGACTTCTGCAAAACCAACTGGCCCGATTCGGCTTGCGAGAGCAGCAACAGCGCGCGCACAATCTGCGAGAGCCGGTCGATATCCTGCAGTGCGTTGAACATGGCCTCGCGGTATTGATCGGTGGTCTGCGCCGTGAAAAGCGCCACTTCCAACTGGCCGCGGATGGCTGTGATGGGCGTGCGCAACTCGTGGGAAACGTCGGCTGAAAACTGCTTCATCTGCTGGAACGAGGATTCCAGCCGGTCGATCATGCGATTGAAGGTGAGGATCAGGTAATCCAGTTCGTCGCCGGTTTCGCGCGTAGGGATGCGCAGGCTCAGGTTGGAGCCCGAAATGCGCTGGGCCGCGCGCGCGATATCCATCACCGGAGTGAGCGCCCGGCCGGCCATCACCCAGCCGAGAAACGAACCCAAAATCAGGGCCCCGGGGATCACCGCCAGGTACACCCAGGTGAACTGGCTCAGGATGCGTTCGCTGTCGGCCAGGGGAGTCCCGATGGCCACGTAGTAGGGCACGTGGCGGCTCGACTCGAAGTGCCCTTCATCAAGGAATACCCCGGACCGGATGAGAAAGCGGCTGCCATCCGGATCCCGCCGCACGGCCCAGAAGGCTTTACCCGGCGCTCCCGGCTTCTGCGTCTTCAGAAACTGCATGGCTTCCTGCACCCTGGCCCGCACCTGCTGCGGGGGATCGATGCCGATGCTCTCGTAGATGGTGGAGACTTGCCGGTCGCCGGTCTTGACGTCCAGAATGACGTTCCCATTCTGGTCGGCGATGAGAAAGATCTTTTGGATGTCGAGGACGGCTGTTTTTTCGTCCGGATCGTCNNAGCGTCTCGTGCGCCTGGGTGTCGAGTGTGCCCTCCAGGCGCGTGCGGAAGACTACTGCCAAGCCCGTAAGGAAGATGGCGAAAAACAGGGCGTAGGCCACCATCAACCGGGTACGCAGGCCGCGCACGGCCACCATGCGCCGCCGCATATGGTGCGGGAGACGGCGGAGATCGCGGAGTCCAATCACGTCACACCTGCGGCTGTTCAGCGGGCTTTTCGGGCACTTCGATCATATAACCGATGCCCCGCACCGTCTGGATCAGCTTCTGTTGGAAGCGGTCGTCGATCTTGCTCCGCAGGTGGCGGATGTAGACGTCCACGATATTGGTGAGGCCGTCGTAATCCATATCCCACACGTGCTCCACGATCATGGTGCGGCTCAGCGGACGGCCGCGGTTGCGCATCATGTACTCGAGGATGCCGAACTCCTTGGGCGCCAGATCGATAGTCTCGGCGCCGCGCAGAACTTTGCGGCGGATGCAGTCGAGCGTGAGATCGGCAACCTGCAGTTTCTCGGGCGTGGGCTGGCCGCGGCGCAGCAGGGCGCGTACGCGGGCCAGCAGTTCCACGAACGCGAAGGGCTTTACCAGGTAGTCGTCGGCGCCCTGTTCGAGACCACGGACGCGGTCGTCCAGCGTTCCCCGGGCGCTCAGAATGAGGACCGGCGGACCGGCCTTGCGGTCGCGGATTGCCTCCAGCACCTGCAGCCCATCCATATCGGGCAGCATCAGGTCGAGAATCACCAGGTCGTAATCCGTGGAGTGCACGTTTTCGAGCGCCGCGCCGCCGGTGGGCGCAGCGTCCACGGCGTATCCCGCACCCTGCAGACCGCGGCACAGGAAGTCGGCGATTCGTTTTTCATCCTCGACGACCAGGATCCTCATGTTGTTTTCAGCTTAGCAGAGCGGCGGCCTGACGCAGCCCGCCGCAAGGTTATTTAAACCGCAAGGTGATGCGCGTTTCCGCCGGGCCGTAGCGCAGTTCCAGATCCTTCAGCTTCTGCTTCTCCAGGGGATAGTACAGCAGGCCGCCGGCAGGCTTGGCGGTTTTCTGTTCCACCAGGATCTTGTCCTGGAGCACTTTTTCGAGCGGGTTTTCCGGGACCGAAGCCGGGTTCTGCACTTTCACCGATGTCGTCCCGGGGTCGTTGCCGCCCGTGCCCATTCCGCCACCCATACCGCCGATACTGATGGCGCTTTTGTGTTCCTTGGCGCCGGTCTGCGTCACGATGAGCGCTTCGCGGCCGGCAATCTGGCTGGGCGCGAAGGGCGTGGTCTTCTCGCCGTTGGTGTCGGTGCGAAGGACGAAATCGTCGCGGTCGATATTGATCGTCTTGCCATATTTGGGTTCGATTTTTACTTCGGCCACAACGTAATGCCCACCGAGGTCGTCGCCGATCAATTGTTTGACGTCGTCCGGGGCGCAGTAGAGCGTGACGGTGAGGATGAGGTCCTCATTCTCCCCGCGGCCGGAGCCAACGGTCGGTTTCTTGGCCGGCGCGCTCAGGAGGAGCGCCGGCAGAAGGGTCAAGACAATCAGACGGCCAGCCATGGAAAAGAGCCTCTGGAGCGATTATACCGTTCGATTGCTACAATGGATCTTCACCCCACCTAGGAGTTAATACCCGACATGGACGAGAAGGAGCGCACACGCGCGTTGGAAAACGCTCTCAGCCAGATTGAGAAGCAATTTGGCAAGGGCTCGATCCTGCGACTGGGTTCAAAGGACGCCATTGTACCGGTCTCGGTAATTTCGACCGGTTCGATTTCCCTGGACGCCGCTCTGGGCGTGGGCGGCCTCCCGCGCGGCCGCGTCACTGAAGTATTCGGCCCGGAATCGTCGGGCAAAACCACCATCGCGCTGCAAGTGATCGCGGAGGCACAGAAGAAGGGTGGGATTGCCGCCTTCATCGACGTGGAACATGCGCTGGACCCGGCGTACGCCAAAAAGCTCGGGGTGGATATCGACAATCTACTGGTTTCCCAGCCCGACTATGGCGAGCAGGCCCTGGAAATTACCAACACCCTGACCGCCTCCGGGCAGATCGACGTGCTGGTAGTGGATTCGGTAGCTGCGCTGGTGCCCAAGGCCGAACTGGAAGGCGAGATGGGCGACAGCCACATGGGCTTGCAGGCGCGGTTGATGTCGCAGGCGTTGCGCAAACTGACGGGTGTAGTGTCGCGATCCCGGACGTGCCTGATTTTCATCAACCAGATCCGCGAAAAGATCGGGGTGATGTTCGGCAATCCGGAAACCACTACTGGTGGGCGGGCCTTGAAGTTCTACGCGTCGATACGGCTGGACATCCGGCGCATCGCGGCCATCAAAGACGGCGATGCCGTAGTCGGGAATCGCACCAAAGTGAAAGTGGTGAAGAACAAGGTGGCCTCGCCGTTCCGCGAAGCCGAGTTCGACATCATTTACGGCGAGGGCATCTCCAAGGAAGGCGATCTGATCGACCTGGGCGTGGCGCAAAACCTGGTAGAGAAGAGCGGCTCCTGGTTCAGCTACAAAGGGGAGCGGATCGGCCAGGGCCGCGAAAACGCGCGCCAGTTCCTGAAGGACAATCCGGATATCCGCCTGACCATCGATACCGAACTGCGCAAGGCCCTGGGCCTGGTGAAAGATCCGGCTGCGGCTGCGGCCGCGGCGACGGCTGATGCTCCCGTGCCTGTACCCGTGGCCGCGGGGAAGCCCGCGCCGCCGCGCCGGTAAGCATCGTCGTCGCGGCCGCTGGCTCAAGAGCTGTAAGAGAATCGCGGAGCGCAGGCGGCGCCGCCTGCCGATTCCGTGGGTGGACGATTCTCTTGCCGCTTCTCAAGGTGGTGGCCCGGTATCGGTTAGGAGCCGCGAAAAAATATCCTGTGCACTCAGGCCCAACCGCTTGCTTACGCGCGCGGTTCGGCATGCGCATTTTGACGGAGCCGGGCCCAGAGGGCACCCCGTTAGGGAGCGAGTGCGGACGTTTGAGACATTTGGTCAGCTTATTGTTTCGCGGCCCCTTACTGAGCCGGGACCGGAGGGCGCCCCGCGAGAGAGCTCTCCGTCCCTTCAATCAGAGTTCCAAATGACCGAGGAGCAACGGCAGCGAGCCATTCGTCTCCGTCTGGCCCGATCGGCCGCACGGCCGCGCGGAGCCATGCCGACAGGCTTCGCGGCGCTCGATTCCGCTCTCGATGGCGGGTTGCCGCGCGGCGCCATCGCGGAACTGTTCGGCCCGTCGTCCAGCGGAAAGACCACGCTGGCGCTGCAGATCGTCGCGCGGGCGCAGAAAGATGGCGCGACGGCTGCGTGGATCGACGCGGAACACGTTTTCGATGCGCTCTACGCTTCCAGCTTGGGCGTCCAGGTGGGGGAGATGCCGCTGGCGCAATCCGGATCGGCGGAGCAGGCCTTGGAAATTGCTTACAAACTGGCCGGTTCGGGCGCCGTGGACTTGCTGGTGGTGGATTCCGCCGCGGCTCTGGTTCCCCGGCTCGAATTGGAATGGGGAACGGGGGACGGCGGCGCCGGCCTGCACAGCCGCGTGATGGCTTGGGGCTTGCGAAAGCTCGCACGGGTGGTTGGAAAAAGCGGCACGGTTGTCCTGTTTCTCAATCAGACACGCTCCCGGATGCAGCCCTCGGGCGGGGAAGACGAGACCAGCGCCGGCGGGCCGCCCTTGAAGCTGTACGCATCCTTACGTGTCGCGCTGGACTCCCCGGCGGGCGAGCGAGTGGGCTTCCGCGTACTGAAAAACAAGGCTGCGGCAGCCTTTCGGGAAGGCCAACTCCGGCGCTCGCAGAGCGGAGAATTCACGGAAAGCCCGTGAAATGGGGCTTTCAGCCACACATATGCAAAAAAATCCCCAAAAATAGGCCATTTTGCGCGTAATTCCCTTTACATCGCATATGCGTTCCCTTATGATTGATATCGTTCGGACTCGTTCGGGAGAACGTAACAGTCGAAAAATGTTTTGGATGGTACGGGAGAATTAAAGGAGATTTATGGCGACTCAAAGAATGACCCAGACGCAACTGGTGAGATTGCTGGCCGAGCAAGGCGAAATCAACAACAAACAGGCGCGCGAGATCCTGGATAAACTGGCTGCAACGGCCATCAGCGAAGTGAAGAAGAACGGCATGTTCGTGCTTCCCGGGATTGGCCGGCTGGTAAG
Source organism: Bryobacterales bacterium (assembly GCA_003164075.1). The sequence goes on from PLRZ01000615.1 coordinate 5,752, forward strand.
AGTGGACCGCAAGGCTCGCACGGGACGAAACCCTGCCACCGGGGAGTCCATCAAGATTCCGGCCAAGAAGGTCGTGAAGTTCCGCGTAGCCAAAGCCGCGAAAGACGCGATCGTCCCGCCGAAGAAGAAGTAAACGGGAAAACCCCCAAAAAAACGAAACCCCGCGAGGTCCGGTCGGATCCGCGGGGCTTTTTATTTTGCTATATCCTGAAGCCGAGCTGGAACCAGCCCCACTTGCGGGCTGTTCACGAAGCCTAGTCCTACTTCTTCTCTTCTTCCGGCTTTTTCTCTTCTTCCTTCAAGGCTGTCTTGAAGTTCCGGATCCCTTCGCCTAGGCCCTTACCGAGTTCCCCGACCTTCTTGCCGCCAAATAGTACAAGTGCCAGCACAAGGATCGCGGCGACCTCGGGTCCGCCCAGGCCGAACATACCGGCGGCTTGAATGCCAGCGGGTTCCATACGGCCTCCTTTATATGGTCATTGTAGCGGATTGCGAGCTTCCTCGCTTTGGGGGGTGCGCGCGGCGGGACCCATTCACCGCCGAGACGCAGAGAGAACCCGGAAAAACAGGGACGTACATCAATGCGTGGGGCAGGCTTCAGCCTGCGGCGGGCTTCAGCCCGCTCCTGCCGCGCCGCGAAATGAGAGTTTTCCTTTTCCCTTTGCCGGTGCCTGACGGCCGTCTTCCGTGCCGCTATGCTGCTGGTTGAGTATCTCGGGGCAAGGCGGGCTGAAGCCCGCCGCAGGCTAAAGCCCGCCCCACGAGTCGATTACACAGCAGCAGTACGCGGCCGCCGGGAAGCTCAGCGGAAGACGGCGCGTTGCAGGTTTACCAGGTCCTGCCGCATGCCGTAAGAATAGGGCGCCATAAAGACGTTGGCGGCAAACCAGATGGTGCTCACCGACAGAAGCGCGCGCGTCACCCTGTTCTTGCCGAAAATCAGCCGTAAAACGATGGCGCCCAGGAACGGCGTGACGGCCGTCACTACCCGGGCATAGGGTGTGAGCTGGTCGAAAATCCTCCCCAACATGGCAAGAGTGTATCGTGAGCCCTCTCACGCGGATCAAGCTATCAATGGTTAGGATCGGGCTGTTTACCGCGGTGGATCGGATGCGTGCGGGATAATAGACCAGAAGAACGTCATGGACTTCGCCCAGGAGCTTAAATCCCGCGTCGATATCGTCTCCGTCATCGGGGAACGGGTGCGGCTCAAGAAGGCCGGCGCCAATAACTATCAGGGTCTGTGTCCTTTCCACACCGAAAAGACTCCCTCCTTTTCGGTTTCCGCCACCAAGCAGTTTTACTACTGTTTCGGCTGTCAGGCCAAGGGCGACGTACTGAAGTTCGTCATGGAACTGGAAGGCCTGACGTTTTTTGAAGCCCTGAAGGAACTGGCCGAGCGCAATGGCATCCCCATGCCCAAGCGCGCGCAGTACGCCGATGACGAGTCGCGGCTGCGCGAGGCGGTGTTTCAGATGCACGAGATCGCGGGGGAGAGTTTTCNNTCCGACCGTTCCGGGCGCGCGCTGCTGCGTCTGCTGGAGCAGCGCAATTTCACCGCCGCGCAAATCGAGCAATCGGGATTGGTGCGCAAGCGCGAGGCGGACGGCAGCTTCTACGATTACTTCCGCGGCCGCCTGATGTTTCCCATCCACAACGAAATGGGCAAGACGATCGGCTTCGGCGGACGCGGACTGACGGATGAGGATATTCCCAAGTACTTAAATTCTCCTGAAACGCCGATATATAAAAAGAGCAAGGTGCTCTTCAATCTACACCGGGCAAAGGAGGCGATTCGCAAGGAAGATCGCGTGGTTTTGGTGGAAGGCTACATGGACGCCATCGGAGTCACGGCCGCGGAATTCCGGGGCGTGGTGGCAAGTTGCGGGACTGCGCTCACTGCGGACCAGGTGCGCGCGCTCAAGCGGCATACCGATAAGATCGTAGTGAACTTCGACCCCGACGCTGCCGGCGCGAAAGCCGCGGAGCGGTCGATTCAATTGCTGCTGGAAGAGGGCCTGCAGGTCCGCATCGTGGAACTGGATGGCGGCCTGGACCCCGACGAGTATTGCAAGGAGCGCGGCGCGGAGGCTTACC
>PLRZ01000615.1:7929-10958 GCA_003164075.1 Bryobacterales bacterium
AAGTCGGTGGCCGACCGCAACGAGCGGCCCATGCAGCAACCGGCGGAAACGGTCCGCCCCGATGAAAAGGGACTATTAAGCGTTCTGCTTTCCGATATCGAGGGCCGCGATGAATTGCTGAGCCAACTGCCGCAAATCGAAATCCTGCAGCGCGTATCGATGCGGCGGATCTTTCAGGCAATTGTGGCGCTCCACGCTGCCGGCGAGCCGATCGCTTTCGATGCCGTGAACAGCCGCCTGGAGGAGGAGGACCAAAGCCGGTTGGCGATCGCGGTGCTGTCGGCGGACGGAGCAGGCTACGATTTCACACTGGAGTACGGCGTGCAATGCGTGGACAGTTTGCGGCGCTCCGACGGTCTGCTCCAGCGTCAGGAAATGAAGAAGCGCATCAAGGAAGCGGAGCGGGCCGGCAATTTGGCTGAGGCGCTTCGCCTGGCCGGCGAGTTGCAGAAGGCGGAGCGGCGGCCGGGCCGTTCCGGTTAGCGATCGCTTACCACAATTCGGCGGCGCGCCGTGGTGTACAATGATCTGGATTCTTCTCCCACCGGGAGTACGGGGCTGCAGTGGCGTTTGAGGACAAATACGACGGGCTTCAGAAGCTCGTGCAATTGGGTAAAGAGAAGGGCTACGTCTTATACGACGACGTAAGCGAAGTTCTGCCTGGAGACCTGCCGGGCGGCGCCGAACTCGATGACGTCCTCGCGGGGCTGGATACCGCCGGCATCGAGATTCTCGAAGAACCCAAGGATTTCGACAAGAAGATCGATGAAGCCGAGGAACTGCTGGACCTCGATCTGCCTGCCGGCATCGGCGAAAAAGTCAACGACCCGGTGCGCATGTACCTGCGGGAAATGGGTACCGTCCCGCTGCTCACCCGCGAAGGCGAAGTAGAGATCGCGCGGCGCATCGAGCGCGGCCAGAGCACCGTGCTGAAATCCCTCTCGCGCGCGCCCCTGGTGATTCAGGAAATCATCGCGATGGCGGACGAGATGGCCCGCGATACCATCTCCGCGCGCGACGTCATCCAGATTGCCGATCCCGTTCTGACCGACGAACTGGTGGAAGAGAAGCGCCAGGAATTTACGCTGGCCATTGATGAGATCGCCCGCCACTATCGCAAGATTCTGCAATGCCGCCAGAAGCTGCAGGCAATCCCGCGCGCCATGAAGCCCAAGCAGTACCGGCGCCAACTGTGGGAATTGGGCCGGCTGGTGATCCGCACGTCCCGGCTGATGCGGGCGGTGAAATTCCAGAGCCCGGTGATCCGCCACCTGATCGACCGCATCCGTGCGGCGGTGGAAGAGCTGAAGCCCCTGGAGCGCGAAGTCACGCGCATTCAAAAGAAGCTGGAGACATGGTCCGGCGGACGCGTGGAGGGGATGAGGGAACTGCGCAAGGAGCAGCGCACCCACGGCCAGCGTCTGCAGCAACTGGAGGAGGATTTCGGGGCGTCGGCGGCCGAATTGCGGCGCACGCTGGAGATCATCACCCGGTCCCACGAGGAAGCCGAGGCGGCCAAACGGGAACTGATCGAGGCCAACCTGCGCCTGGTAGTGAGCATCGCCAAGCGTTACACCAATCGCGGCCTGCAATTCCTCGACCTGATCCAGGAAGGCAACATCGGTTTGATGAAGGCGGTGGACAAGTTCGAGTACCGGCGCGGTTATAAGTTCTCCACGTATGCCACGTGGTGGGTACGCCAGGCCATCACGCGCGCCATTGCCGACCAGGCGCGCACCATTCGCATCCCGGTCCACATGATCGAGACGATTAACAAGCTGATCCGGACGTCCCGGCAGATGGTGCAGGAACTGGGCCGCGAGCCGACAAATGAGGAACTGGCCAAACGGCTGCAGCTACCGGTCCACAAGGTGCGCAAGGTTCTACGCGTGGCGCAGGAGCCGATCTCCCTGGAGACGCCTATCGGCGAAGAGGAAGAGTCGCACCTGGGCGATTTCATCGTGGATCAGAATGGCATCTCACCGTCGGACGCGGTGATCAATCTGAATTTGCGGGAGCAGACCGCGCAGGTACTGAAGACGCTCACGCCGCGCGAAGAGAAGATCATCAAAATGCGGTTCGGGTTGGAAGACGGCAGCGAACACACGCTGGAGGAAGTGGGGCAGAATTTCGCGGTGACGCGCGAGAGAATCCGGCAGATCGAGGCCAAGGCACTGCGCAAACTGCGGCATCCCAGCCGCAGCCATCGCCTGCGCGCGTTTCTGGAGAATGGAACGCGGGGCGGGTAGAAAAAGACAGGGGTCGAGCGCCGAACGGCTCTCGACCCCTGTCTTCGATGACTTAACTAATACTTACCAGCGAGGTTCGCGGCGTCCGCCGCCCCCGCCGCCCCCACCGCCGGGACGCCGGCCACCACCACCGCCGCCGCCACCGGGCCGTCCGCCGCCACCACCACCGCCGAAGCCGCCGCCGCCGCGACCGCCACCACCGCCACCGAAACCACGGTCCGGCTTGGGCCGCGCCTCATTCACATTCAGCGCCCGGCCGTCCATTGTATAGCCATTGAGAGCGGAAATCGCCTGATCCGCTTCCCCTTCGTTTTCCATTTCGACAAACGCGAACCCGCGCGAGCGGCCGGTGTCGCGATCCGTCATAATACGTGCGCTGTTCACTTGCCCGTACCGCTCGAACAGGCTGCGCACGGCTTCTTCCGTAACGTTGAAGTCGAGGTTGCCCACAAATATGTTCTTCACTCAATCCTCCTGACAATTTGAAAGCGGGCTCATCGGTGACGAAACGCATGCGGGACGACGGTGCCGTCGCTCAAGGAGACGATCTGCCGGATTCGCGGAAGCTATCAAACGCGCTCCAACTATACCACGGGCGGTTCGGCGGCGGCAAACGGTAACAACCGGGGACTGGGGGAGTGCCTGAAATGTCCATCTGATTGCAATTTGCAATAGTTCAGAACTCCTGATGTCGCCCCGGAATTTCAGAACTCCTGACGTCGTGGAATTTGGGATGAGCCCGTTTTCGTGGCGCTGGCACTCCTGCCTGCTGGGTCGAGA
>PLRZ01000040.1 GCA_003164075.1 Bryobacterales bacterium
TCGGAGCGTCGATATCGCCGCGGTAGACCCGTTGCCGAATCTCCGCGTATGTCGGTTCCAGGTAGACCCACTTCAAGCCAAGGACTTCACCCGGCCGCATCCCGGCGATACCAGCCAGTCTCAAAATAAGCCGCTCCCGAAGCTCTACCGCGGCGAACACCCCCGCTACCTCATCTGCCGCCGCCACGCGCCGTTCGGCCCGCGTAGCGTTTGACGGTGTGAATAGCAGTTCAGCGGGGTTCCGCTCGATATAGCCCTCTGCAACGGCGATGCGGAACATGTGCCGGAGATCCCACCGAAGGTGAGTCACGACACTGAATGACAATCCGGTAGCCGCCTTGCGGTCCAGCAGGTCTTGCAACGCAACACGGCCGATGGTGCGGAGCGCCGAATCCTCGAATTCAGGAACGATATGGTAGTTGATTCGATCCTCCGTTGTCATCCGGGTTGAACGCTTCCACTTTCGCCGGCAAAACGGAAAGAACACGTCTCGGATGTATGACCCGAGGGGCATGTTTCCCGTCTGCGGTTCCTGTCTGGCGTTCAGCGGAGCCAGAATACTATCAAGCAAACCCTTGGCCTCCGCTTTCGTCATCTCTGATTTCTGCCCGAGTGTTTTGGTTCGGCGGTGTTCACCTTCCCGCCACATCCCGAGCCATACCCAAACGCCTCCCTGCTTGCGAAGCTGGAGGCTTCCTTTCTGATACCGTCTACGCATCGAGTCGTTTTCCTTTCGATGCGTCTACAGCGCCGTTTCCACACGACGCCTGTATCATAGCATTCGGCCCCACGCCCGGTTCGTTCTCATTCAGCCAAGCGGTGAGCGCCGAAGCCCGTATGAGCTTTCGCCGGCCCATGTTGATTGCCGGTAGTGGGCTAACGCCCCTCACCTTGCCGTTGATCGTATTGCACACGTGCGCCTTGGAACAGCGGAGCCGGATAGCGACCTCCGCAACCGTCAAAACTTCAGTAGTAGACATTTGAGACAATCCCCGAAAAACAAAAAAGCGGGACCTGCCATGACAAGGCAAGCCCCGCGAGTTTAGGACATTCACCCGGAAAGGAGAAAGGAGAACGAACGAACCACCCGACCAAAAACCGATAGGGACCGCGCCAGGGTGAGGGGAAAGGCGCGGTCCCCGGTCCACGCGCGGCGTTAGGCCAATACGAGACGCGCGGAAACTCAATCCGTCAGCGGACTATTCAACAATTTGCTGAACTTCGGAGCCCGTGCTCCACTGCCTCCGCCTGATGTAGCAGCGTGTAAGCCAAGAGCCGAGCCTGCCAGGGCAGCATCATCATGCCAGGCACTATCTCACCGTCGCCCGAAATGATAGTTGCGTCCTCATTCATCATCAGGCTGACACCAAATTGACCGTCCGTAAACTTCCCGGGCCTTACGTCCAAAGTGCCCCGCGCCTGCGGAGCTTCGCTGTTTTCCATAAACCGAACCTTTCTTTTTTGAAGAGAGACACGGGACCGACAACCTTATTGATCGTCGGTCCCGTGGAGTTTCTACGTGCCCACCATCAGCCCCGGAACTTGCAGGTTCGCCGATTGCTGCACGCGGCCGTAGCTCGAATTCTGAGCCGCCATGGACGAATCAGCAACAAACTCCGGCGAAATTGGTTGACCGTTGATATTCAGGGCGATAGTGGTACCCATCCCCCCTGAGGTATTCGGACCGCCAGGATTCGGATAGCTCCCACCCGGACCGCCGCCTAATCCCATCACCGGTAACGGACTTTGGAACGTGTTCGCTACCCCATACTGATACGTTGCCTGCTGGTACAGGTTCCCGCCCTGTTCCGCTAAACTCCCGCCGCGCGGAGTCGTAGCCGACAGTGGCATCTTCTGCCCTGTTCCCTGTGCGTAGAGTTCCAGCATCTTCCGTACATCCGGATCGCGCACCGCAATCGAAACGTGTCCGGCGTACTTCTGTTGAGCCAGGCTCACAATCTGCCTCGCCATCGCGTTGTCGATATTGACGGCGTACAGTTGCTTCACCAGCCGTTTGGCTTCATTCTCCGGAGTCTCGACTCCCGCCAGCTTTTCACCGACGCCGATCAGCAGCCCAGCCGCTCCGCCAATTGCCGCCCCGAGAGGTCCGCCCTGTTGGAAGCCGATAGCAGCCCCGCCAGCCGTCCCCATCGCCACGCCACCCCAAGTGCCGCGGCTCGATCCGAGTAGGCCCTGTTGCGCCAGCATCATGCCGCCCGCGCCCATTGCCGCGCCGAGCGCCCCGTTCGCGCCCGTAATCTTCCCGCCGTAATTCGTGGTGCCGTCCGGCCCGACCGTGCCCGCGGTAACGTTGCCGTCCGCGTCCATTGTGTACCGCGCCGGAGTCCGAGTGATTCCGCCCCAGTTGACGCCCTTGAAACCCTTCAGCATCCCCTGAATGCCGGACAATGGATTCGCTGCGCCCTGTTGCCCGCCGCCGAGGATCTTCCCGAGGAATCCCGGTCCGCCGCTCGCCGCATGGTTCAGCGTCGGAATGTCTGCCGAGGTGCTAACCCCGCCGCCAACCGAGACGCCACCGCCGCCCCCTAACACCGTCGCCATCGGATTTAGACCGCGAGTCAGATCCATAAAGCCCGATCCGCTCGAAGCGCCGCCACCGAACGCAATGGTAGATGCCGTGGAACCGCTCACCGCCGGAGCCGAAATTGAAGGCAGGGAAATTCCGCCGATTCCGGCCGGAGCCGCAATTGCCGGAGCCGCCATTCCCATCGCCCCGGCCAAAATCGCCGTGAGAGTCGCCAGCGCCATGGAGTTCTGAGCAGTGACGGCTGTGTTCAGGTCGGTTGCGACCTTCATCGGGTCATGCTTGCCGCCGCCGAAGACACCCTTGAACATTCCCGAGAGTCCGCCGTTGCCGTCTGGACCGTAGATGATCGGCTTGAGCACGTTCGCCGACATTCCCGCAAGCCCCTCCGTAACAGGCTTGAGGATGGCCTCGTGGACCGTGCTACCCAGTTGCTTCGGGAAGTTCTGAGGCTTCGTTAACAGCGTGTGCCATAGCCCCTCAGTTTCCTTCTTGAGCGTGTCCACTTGCTGTTTCTGAAGCTCCAATTGCTTAATCAGGGCCTCCTGTTGCGCTTCGGAGATATCTTTCTCCAGCGCCGCCCTTGCCCGCGCAGCATCCTTCAATTGGTCCGCCGCGTTCGTCTCTTTCGAGATCCGCTCCGCTTCCACGG
>PLRZ01000035.1 GCA_003164075.1 Bryobacterales bacterium
TCGACCTGATCTTGAGCAGCGAACCACTGCTCCCATTCCTTCAACTGCTCTTTGGACGGCCCCATCATCAGAGCCATCTGGCGATTCCGCTTGTCCCGCTGCTCCTGATCGTAGGCCTCGAACTTCTCCCAGTCTTTTTTGTAGATCGCCCCGGCCTGCTCATCGGCCGCCTTGCGAATCGCCGCAACGTCCGCCTCAACGCCCTTGAGCTTTTTCGCCTGCTCCAACAGTTGATCCCGCGCGTAATAGATCTTGCCGATTGCGGAGAGTTCCGCCTCGTCTCCCCGTCGCTCGAAGGCCTGTGCCTGCTCGCGAAACCGCTTCAGGTCCTCATCGACCTTCGGCTTATCGCGCTCCGCGGCCTCCAGTTGGTCTTTCCGCCCCGTCAGCGCGGCGTGCTGCTTTTCGAGTCCGTACGACTGACTGATATAGCCGATTTGCTGTACCAGCGCCTGCAACTTCTCGATACGCCCCGTGTAATCCTCGTTGGGCATCAAAGCGCCCGTGATTGCGCCGCCCACGCCGGCCACGTCCATACCGAGCCGCGCCCGCTCCTTTGTTGTCAGTGGATGCGCTTGGTTGTACTCCGCCTGCTTCAGAGTTGCAGCCGCCTCCACCTGGTACTGCTTGAGAACCGCGGTAGGATCTCCGCCTTGCCGCAAAATCTCGTAAATCTCCCCTCGCATTCCACCCAGGCCCGTCTTGCCGCCCACTATCTCCGCGAGGTCTTTATCGTCCGGAGCGAACAACTGCATGATCCCGGACACCTCGTTCTTTTTCAGGAGTTCATAGAACTTCCCGATGGAGCCGTCCAGTTTTTCGGTCAGATGGCCCGCAGCAACGGCCGCCTCTTCGAGCGCCTGCTTGATGCTGTTCTCCGGCCGATGTTCCAGCTTGGCAATCAGGTTTTCCAGCGTGGTATTGGAAAGCGCTAACTCCGCGTTTTCCATCCGGCTGCTGTCCGCGAGCCGATCCAACTCCCCGTGCAACTTCTCATTGGCTTCGCGGAGTTCATCCAGCCGCTTGGTGACTTCGTACGCCGCGAAACCGATGCCCACTACGGCAGTCACTACCAGGCCGATACCGAGCGCCGATCCACTGAGGCGCATCAATTCGTTTCCTAGTTCCGCGACCGCGAATTTGGTCCGCCCCTCCGCGATATCCTTCAGGCCGAAGAAGGCATACCGCGCGTTGAACCCCCCGCCGGACTTGGCGGCCTCCTCTGCCGCCTTGATCTGCTTCGCGTAGCTCGCCGTGATCGCATCCACGGCAGTCTTTTCCTGCCCCCACTTGGAGATGAGCTGATCGCGTTGCATGACCATCCGCTCAACGCCGCTCTTGCCCGCCATATCCGACTGACGCTGCATACTGCTCAGTAGCCGGTCGAGAGAGTTCCTGCTGTTATCGGTGACCCGAACCAACTGCTCCCCGGCCATCTGATACACCTTGCCGGTTCGGTCCATCACCTCCTTGACTTTCTTCTCGTGACCGTCAAGAGCGGTATTCGCCCTGCCGACCGCTTCTATTGCCGGCCGGTCATCGAGACTTATTACACCGTCCTGCATGAGGTTACTGTCCATTTACGCCACCTTTCCGATGCGCACTAACTCCGCCGCGCGGATCGCCGTAGATACTAACTCCTGAATTCTTTTTTTGTTGTTTGGAGAAAACCAAAACATTGCCTCTCTGTTTTGGTTCGCCGCCGCGATCCGCGCGGCCTGTGGGTTATCGAAGCCGATGCGCACCTCGTTCGCCTTCGAGCTGATAACGCGGATTGATCGCATAGTTAGTCCGCGCCATGTCAGATCCCGGATACCCTGCAACCCCCGTGCCACCTTGTAATCGGGATACCCCCGCTTTCCATTGCGTCCCGGTTTAAGGGATTTCGCCGGAGCATCGCCGACGTTCAACCCCTTACGGATTCGTGCCTGCACATCGGCAATCACTAGGTTGCCGATGGTTGCCATCTGCTCCGCCGACAGCGGACGATACACAAAGCGCTTACTCATACACTCTCCAGGTTACTCAGCCTTGCACCAGTCGTGTCATTCAGAACGCCCTAACAGTTAATGCCTTCCATCGGCCCCTCTCATCGCGACCTACGGAGTACTCCACCGGAGTGCCGCGGCCAAGACGGCCGTGACGTTAACCACCCTACTCCCCACCGGAACCGCTTTCTCAAAACTTCCTGACGTTGACCGCGCGCATTCCCCGCTCAGTGCGAACCCTAAAATATGCGACTGGATCTCCGGCCGCCAGCGTTCGGTGTCCGTCGCCCAAAATGCCGGTCCAGTGCACAAATACGGTTCCGCCAGACTCCTCCTCGATAATTCCCAGTCCTCGGCTGTCGTCAAATCGACGAACCGTTCCGACCAATTCCACCCCCGCGCCTACCAACATATTCGGGTCGGGAGTCTGGTTTTTGATAATCCACCGTTCGGTCAGTAACTCCCGACAGGCAATCTTCACATCGCGGTCGATTGCTGATTTCAATAACTCGTGAAGCTCCCCGCTTGAAAGGTGTTCCAGGCTGAGCCTGGCGTACTTCCCCGCGGCGACCATCGATAACGCGGCCGATTCAGCCGGCGGGTTGTCATAGTTTAAATTTACTGGCGTCATAGTCCCAACACTCCATTTAACGAATTCCCCTTTCTTTGAGGTAAGCGCGCCGTACTGAGCGCCTTGAACTCCAGATCATCCTCCGCAATCTTCCCCGAGCCGTGAGCGCAAACAGCAAAGCGGACCGCTCTCCCCTCGCTAAGATCGGATCTGCGCCATCCTCCATCCTCCGACCGTGCCGATTTGCTCATGCGAGCGCAATCCCGTGGAAGTCCCAACGTGATGATCGGATCTGGCCGCGCGAAAGCTCTCCTAAACCACCCGGTAAGCATGATGTAAGTTGATCCTCATTAAACTGGCTATCCGTGGTGTCGAAATCACCACGGATAGCCACGCCCAATCTGCTAATGGAGGATTAGTAAATCGGGCTTATTGCCGGAGCGCGCAAGTAAAGGAAGCGGGGGAAGCTGCCCCGCTCAGAAACCCCGCGCGCCCGCACGGCAAACTTGAAGTATGTCTCTCTTGTCTTTCGGTGGAACCCCGCGCGGAGCTACCTACAACAGCACATCCGCGCAGTAAGGCCCGACTACTGCTCCTGAGGAATTACCCCCGCATCGCGAAGCGCGCGCAACACCGGCCCGGCGTTATGCGCACGTCTGTAGGCTTCGTAAACCTCGGGGTTGTCTTCCAAGGCCTGAGCCGCGGCCTGTTCTTTGGTCATCGACCGGGTTTCGCCTGCCACGTAGACATTGGGAGTGACCGTTCCCCTGCTCCGCAGCTTGACCGCTGTTGCTTCCGTTTCCAATACCTGCACAATCGCGGCTTCGTTCGTTTTGGTGGTGCGTGGTGTAATCATCCCTGTTTCCCTCTCCTTTTCGTTTGCATGGCCCTGGATCTCTCCGACTACTCGGGGTGTCACTGGCGTAACAGCCCTCCCCACTCTCGCTCGATCCTGCACCGGGTCAGGGCTAGAGACCTGGACAATCGAGCGAAGCGCGTTCACGGCGTCATCAAGCGTACCCACTTCATCCGCGAAAAGGGGTACGGCGCCATCGGCCCAAAGCAGCCCAGCCCCAGTGGCCTGGACCTTCGCCGAACTGCACCTTCGATTCCGCGCCACCGTCTCCACGAAGATGCTACCCTGCCGGTTCACCTCCGCCTGAATATCCGCCTCAGCACCTTCGGACAGAGGCTCGTGCGGATTGGCGTCTACCTTTTTGGCGCCGTGATGGATGTAGTTGTACTTAATGCCGGTCTGTTTATCGAAACCGCTCTGTTCCACGTGAAGGGCATATACGCCGACAGATCCGACCGTCCCCGTTCGCGTGACATAGACCCTTTGCGCCGCGCTCGCGATGGCGTACGCAGCGGAGAGCGCCATATCGTTCGCCACTGCGTAAATCGGCTTGAATCCCCGAACTGAGTAAATGTAGTCCGAAAGCTCAAAGCACCCCGTTGTCTCGCCTCCAGGGGAATCGATGTCAAGCAGGATTGCGTCCACCCGATCATCATCAATGGATGCCGCTACCTGCCTTTGCAAGCTCTGGTATGAAGTGCAGCCACTCCACGCCGACATCCAACTGTCTTTCTTGAGCAGGGTTCCCTGTACGCCAATTACGGCCACGCCGTCAACTATCTGGTACTCGGAATCCCCGCCTCCGGATGACTCGTACTGCTCAGCCAAGACCGCCGATACCTCACTATGAGGTAGTATCTGGGCGTCGCTCCCAAGCCGCGGCGCCAGCGCCCTGATAATTACCTCCAACTTCGGCGGGTGGATCGCAAGCGGAGTGTTGAAGAACCGAGCCGCTACGTGCGCTAGCGGTTTCATGCAGGGAACTCGCCGCCAAGGCTCGCGGTAACGAACTCTTCCGTCTTGCTCTCGGTGGACATAGCCACGATAGAAGGTTCGTAATTTAAATCCTCAGCCAATGAGCGAAACGAGCCATTTATCCCGACATACTCGGTCGCTAAAAACGGACGCATTCCGGCGAGAAGCGCGGCGCGTGTGACGCTGCCCTTTAATGTTCCTGAAGTCCTGCCTCCCATGGCGCGATACTGCGAAAGAAGTCCGTCAACCACCTGCAACTTTCCGACAAGGTCCGTGAATATCGTGTCCACCACGCTCGCCGCCTGCCGAATTTCGGTAATCTTTGCGGCATATTGCCCACGCCGCTCCGCCTCCGCCGCCTCCCGCTCCGCGGCTTCGAACTTTTGACCCTCGACTTCGGCCAGTTCGATTGCCGCCTTCACCGTGTCAAGCGTCCGCTCCGCATCGCGCTCCATGCCTTCGAGCGTCGCAATTGAATCCGCCCCCTGTCCGGTAAGCAAAGCTGTCCCGGCCGCCGTTCGCCGCACCTGGCGCCGTTCCGTTACGAGCGCTTCCGCACCTGCAAGTTCCTGTTTCAGTTCCGAGATCCGCTTCCGCCACTCCGCCGCGGTAGACGGCCTCTGAACGGGCGCCGCTTGCGCCGTATTCGTTCCTTTGAGCTTCATTCTTTCTCCTTTATCCGTTCTTCCGATACCCTCACTCTGAATCATTTGGCCCCCGGCCGGTATTCGCTCAACCCAGTAAGGAGCCGATGGACGGCATCTTTCAGCATCTCTTCGCAGAGAATCTGATCCGATTCGACCGCCAGGCGATGAGCGAGATTCGCTGGTAACGCGAGGATCTTCGAACGTGTCGCCGCAATCATCCCGCTCCACGCCAACTCCGCGTCTTTAGCGTCGATCAGACTGCCGCGCTCCCGCTCCGCTTTCAGTCGTGAGAGTTCAGACTCCCAATATTCCCTAGCCGCCCGCGATTTCCAGTAATTATTAGGGTCCGCCTCCGGCGTCTCACCCGCCGAAGGTCCCGCTTCTTCGGCGTCCGGCTGCGCGATTTGCGCAGTGGAGCCGGCCGGTACCGCGTCCCCTTCGGTACCGATGCGTGTTTCCGACTTGCCGGAACCGCCCCAAGCAACAGCCGGCCCGCCGCGCTTACGCGCTTGGGCGCCGAGCCGCTTTCCTGGATCGAGGTTTTTCTCACGCGCCGAATCCGCCTCCCTTGGGTCGATCAGGCCATCGCTATGCGTGGGGATCTTTCCTGCCTTGATCTGGCGGGAGATTGTTGCACGATTCAGCCCCCGAAGCCGTGCATATTCAGCGGGTGTGATGAGTCCGCCCGCGTGCTTTCGTTGCATAATTACTCTCGTTGCCTCACGCGAGTTGCATCAAGTCTTGATCCCATAGCTACACGCACCAAGCCATTAATTAACCCGCCCCTCCCAGAAACGCCAGGAAGAACCTAAGCCTCTCACCGACCCCGACCGCCATCGCTTCCGCCCTTCACCTGCCCGTGGTAACCCTGCGTGTCTATTCGCTTACCTACGCGCGGTGGGGGGCCCAGTCATAAGCCCCCACCGCACTTCCGGCCCAACCCCTTTTAGCGAAAGGGTTAAGGCCGGACATTGCCGGGGTATCGCTATTTGCAGGGAGTGGCAAAGTAACGCGCCCGCACGGCAAACCCGCTTTACAGCCAAGTGAGGCCCCAATCAGCGAAGATACGTTTCCTCTTGTTCGGTGGTTTCCCGCATCACCACCCCCTTGGTCCCCATGCGGCCGGCCCCGCTTCCGGATATCGAATATGGGCCGATACGTCGTAGATTTGGCCGTCTCGTCCCACGCGAAGCGTTACCGGAGGGATTGAGCCGTCCGCCTCCGCTTGCCGGCGACACCAGCGCACCAGTTGCGTACTCACACCCAGCGTCCGCGCCAAGCAGTTATTCGAGAGAGAGCGCATATCCGGACTTCCAAGAGCCTCCGCGATCATTGCCCGCCGGCGCCGATACTCAACTTGAAAGATCACCTGCCGTGGCCTCCGGTGCGATCCAATAACCAGTTGGTTCCATTCGCCGGCCTGAACGTGTCCGGCTCAATGGCACCCGGTTTCCGCTCAAAGCGCGTGGCATTCTGCTCAGTGCGCGCCATCACACGCCAGCCGGACGCGGCATCTCTTGGTTTCCGCCGTTGCGAATAAACTCAAGAAGCACATCCTCGCGGTACATGATCCGACCGTTCACATCAACCCGCACATCGGGGATCTTGGATAAGAACTTTTTGGCCGTGCTTGGCCCGACACCCGTCTGCCTCACAACCGCCGCCAAAGTTAGAAACCTCATCATGTGATTTCCCTTTCCCTACACATTGAATCAGCCAATTTTCGGCGCTTTATGCACAAGTGCGCGAATTTTCTTGATAGCCCGGCTCACGGTAGCTTGGTTGACTTGCATTACCGCCGCCACTTCCGATTGCGTGATATCGGGACGGTCCGCCAACTCCGCCTCCGTCAGCATTGCCCGGTAGGTTTCGATTATGGCCCGGTCAGTGCCATCAAGCTGTTCCAGTAGCACACCAACGTCAAGCCGTCCGGTTGAGTGCTCATGAACCGGAATCGAGTGCATGTCGCCATCCTTCCCACGTCGCCGGCCGCGCGCCGAATATTCAAGCCCCATGCTCCGTGGTTGATCCGCGCAGATAGCCTCATTTCCAGATGCGTTGACGAATGGCTCGTGAGTATCCCGAATCGCCTGTGACTTTTCGACGGCATCAACCGCCCGCCATTCGCCGAGATACTGTGCGAGGTAGGCTTCAAGCGAATCGGAACGGCCCTCCTCGTACCGATCAATCAGCCGGATCAGGTTGACGGTCAACTCTCCGCGGATGTCCTCCAGGCAGATGAACTGCTTTCCGTAGGAGCGCTGTTTGCGGCATTCCCGCCGCGCGATTCGCTCAACCATCGGCATGTACAGCAGTATCAACTCATCGCGCGATGGTTTCCTCTTTGGACGGTCGTCGAGCGACGTAAAGATCTTGGCGAGGGTAGCTCGGGTCATATCTTCCCCCGTGAAATGCGGTTCCGGTTCTCTGCCGCGCGGGCCATGTACGGCGAATGGCGTGGATCGTGGGCACTGCATTGGATCACGGCGGATGCGCAGATAAGCCGCATTTCATCCATTAGCACCTTCAAAACCGCGCGCCGCGCCCGCCTGTGCCGATCAACTGCATTTATTCCGGCCGCTTCACGTCGAATCAGGTCGGATGGATATGCGCCCGGAGCAAACTTGATCGAGAATGCCTGCGGTATGACGGAGAACTGGATCGTCTCCCCCGGTACCGTCGCTCCAGTTAGCACCGCGGCTCCGATATGGGCGGAAGTGCTGCGTTCCAGCGGTCGATGTAATCCTGTGGGTAAACGTGAACCATCCCCCAACTGGAAGGCCTTCGGAACGGCATCGCCCCGAGGTCCCATTCGACCTGTTCTATGCCGACAACCAAGCCGTTATCGTCCCTCGTTACTTCCCTGAATCGGATCGGACACTCCTCCGGTTCGGGCCACCGCTCATTGGTGTTATGGAATTCAGCGATGTACTCCGTTAGGTAGCCGCGGTCGGCCAAATCGACTTCCATCGTCCAAGGCGCCCGTGTCGGCGGTTCCTCGCGTCCATCGCCTTCGTTGGAAAACGAACATGTGTTCGTGTCTTCGGTATTGGAAATCGGAGATCGGAAATCGGAAGCGACGGTCTTGCGATCAATACCCGATGCCGATCCTGATCGGGTGTCTATCGGGTTCGCGTCGTGCACCCGATACTTTCCCCACCGCCTCTCATTCCCGAGCTTGCCGGCTTCGGAGCATTTTTTCCGAAATAATTCCTTGCCGTTGCGGATCGATTCGATCTTGCGGTGTACCAGTCGTCCATCGGGAATCGTCTCAAATAATCCGCACAGCTTGGGCCAGATCTTCTTTTTGAAGCGAGCCACGGGCGCGCCGCAAATCGCGGCAAGCGTGGCGACATCGGACGGTATCGCGCCTTCTTGCCAACAGAGCCAGTTCAGCCGATGGTACGCTCCCTGCTCCTCAAGATCCTGTGCCATGACGTTCAGGTCGCCGTAGAATTCGCGGCCGAAGAACGGCATGTATGGTGCTTTTTCCTTCACCTGGAGACACCTCCGGTTATCAATGAAATCTACTGTTTGTTTTTGGGGATCGTTAACGCGCCGAGCCTTTGGTTATTTCGCTCAGCACATTCACTTTACACAAGGTCGAGAGAAACCCGCCACGGGTGGTACCACTCAGCCCGCTTTTCCCATCGGCCGCCCTGCCATCGAGCCGGAGGCCATCGAGCCGGATGCCACGGCCGCCCCGAGGTTCAGCATCACTTGGTAGCGCGGCATCGAGCACCGCAGGCCGGAGCCTCAAGCCGGTCGTCCGTCCAGTGGCGAGCCGTGCTACCGTCAGCGGATGAGAGCCACCTTCTCCTGTCCGTCGCCGCCATTATCTCCGCCGAAGGAAGCCTGAGTCGCTGCAAGTGGGCGCCGCGCGGGACCTAATGGTCTAACCATGGAAACTGACGATGAGATCCGATACGCCTTCGACGATCAACTGGAACGTTGGTCACACTCCGGGAATCCCCTCGAAACCCAGAAGCGAGCACGAGAAGAGATTGAGCGCCGCACATCCGCCAAGACATCCCCGCGCCTGATTACAACCCCTCCGGTCCCCCAAGCCGATCCGCCGCTCGCGCCACTTCCGCCCACAGGTCCATCCATCGACGCGAGGTACATCGCCGGCCGGATCGTCCTTCACATGTGGCTAATCGCCGTGGGTCTTCCCATTCTGCTCACGATCATCTGGGAGGCGATCAAGTGACTTTCATCGTTCCTCCCTAACGTTTGCAAGTATAGGTAGCGAGTTCGCGACTCCGCAACGGGTGGTACCAGCTCCGCCGCTTTTTTCTTCGGGCAACCCCGTACAGAGGGGGAGCGGAGCCTCAAAGTCATGGTGGATCGTCCCGTCCGCCGGCATCGTAAACGAGAAAAGCCCCTGACTGTAGCTTGCAGTCAGGGGCCTTCATTGAACCCGCAGGGTTTTTGCAGAACGCCCGTGGGCTTGCCGCGCCCCAACACATCCCCGCTTCCGGGTTGTCCGATCCGGCTGATTCGGGAGACGTGTCGGCGCGGCCGGTCAATTTCTTAAGAATCCGTGACATCCTCCGCGCGCCGCGGCAGCGTTCCCCGGCTATAGCTGAACCCTTGCCGTTTGGCATCACCCTCGATCCATCCGCTATGCCATGACCACGCCTCCGTGGTTGCCGCCGCAAACGGACATCTACTTGCGAGCCGTCCGGCTTCCCCAGCCGTAAAACCCTCCTGCCAGGCCTGTGAGTCAATCGTCAGTTTCATGCGGCCTCCGTCTGGACTTCGCCCCCCGCCGTAAGGGAGTTGAGCCGGCCCGCACGTGCAGGGCTGACGGATGGAAAGAGCTTCCAGCGGACGACGTGCTATGGCCCGTGGCCCCCGTCGCAGGAACGGAGGCCACGCCATTGCACATCGCCAGAGCCAACCCGAGCACCGTCATTTGCGGCCCCGCTGCGCCGGTTTCCGCTTAGCCTGCTCCCCGGCACTGAGCGCCACTTCCCTACGCACCGCAATCACGATCCTGCGCCGCATCTCCGGCGTGAGGTCCGATTTCTTGCTGAACCGCGCCATCGGCGGAAACTCAATGCAGTCTCCGTCTTCGCGCTCAAGAGTGAGCTTTAGATCCCATGGCAGGTGGGCATACTTGCGTTCGTACGCGCGGGTGCCAAGCCCTTCCGCGCGTTTGCTGGCTTCTTTGTGCCTCATTGCCGCCCTCCCCGCTTCGCCGGTTTCAGTGGCTTCGCCGACTTCTCCCAGAAATCGACGTGCTTCTTGACCGTTTCCAAAAGCACGCCGGATTTGTCACCCGCGAGCGCCTTCGCAATCCGCTCGATAGTTTTCAACTCATCGAGCGATACCTCGGCCAACACCTCGGTTTTGCCCATGAAGTCTCCAGTCTTCATGGCCATTAATTCGTATCGTGTCGCCTTCTTCATTGCCGTCTCCCATGCTCCGCCGATGGCCCGCGCCGTCTTGCAGTCTTCTTGACGTACGATTCCGGAAGTAGCCAATCGAACGAGGCGACACGCCGTTTTTCCCGCTCAATTCTGGCGACGATCACGTTGACGGCCGTTGCGCCAGCGATCAAGCTAGCGGGTTCCTTTTTTGTGAGTTGCTGTGTTGCCACTTGCGTTATCTCCTATACTGGTTATAACGCAGTTATAGAAGCCTTGTCAATATAAATTATCCCGGTTATAATGGTTCTCGTATGGGATCAGAGAAACCGTTCCTCAGCTTCGTCATCGAGCCGGAGTTCCTGAAACGCATTGATGACTTCCGCTTCAAGCACCGCTTCGAATCGCGCGCCGCCGCGATCAAGTGGCTACTGGATTGGGCATTGGGACAGAAGCCCACGCCGAAGGCGGAGTAGGGACAGCAGAACGCCGAAAAAACCGCTTGACTCTTTGTGATCGTGTATCGTACGATACAAATATGAACGAAGCAATCACGCGAGCAGAATACGGAGCCTTTCAGAAGGCCTACGACTTTTTCAACCGCGAGTTGTTCGGCGGTTCTCTGCCAGACGTGCTTGTCACGCTCCAGCGCCACGCCAGAGCCTACGGATATTTCGCGCCGGAGCGGTTCACTGGACGAACCGAACAGACGGCCGCCCATGAGTTGGCCCTGAACCCGGACGGGTTCATCGGCCGCACTGACGAGCTGATCCTCAGCACGCTCGCTCATGAGATGGCCCACGTCTGGCAGCAATCCCACGGCACGCCGCCGCGGCGTTCATACCATGACCGTGAATGGGCAGCCAAGATGAAGGAAATTGGATTGCAGCCGTCTACCACGGGTGAGCCAGGCGGCAAGGAAACCGGCCAATCAGTGACGCACTACATCGCCCCCGGCGGAGCCTACGCCGCGGCATTCGCGAAGCTGAAGGCCTCCGGCTTCCAGCTTCACTGGGAATCAGCACCGGACGGCAAGCAAGGCAGAGGCAGAGCAAAGAAGGCAGCCAGCAAGACGAAGTTTACCTGTCCCGAGTGCGGACAGAATGCTTGGGCGAAGGCGGACGCTAGTCTGATATGCGGGGAGTGCTACGAAGACGGAGAAGGCGATATCCGCGTGATGCTGGGAGAGGAAGCAGCCGGCGAGGCGAATGCCGCCTGATTTGGGGTTTTCACGGCCCGATTCGAATACTCCATTAATACTCCGTTAAGCGACAAAGAACGGGGAGTAGCGTTTTCTCTGTGGTTTCAGTGACGTGTGGATAGTCGCCATAGACGCTATGTTCTTTATTTTCAATTAACGCCCACTTTCCCAAGCTGGACGTCGCGGGTTCGAGCCNNTCTTTTCAACGACTTGCACGAACCCCTTCCACCCTGTGCTCCGTTTGTGCTCCGATTACATCACGAGCAAACTTTGCTCGAGCTGGTTGACCATCGCCGCGCGGCTTTCGACCGGCGACTGCGTATAAACGTTTTGGTTTACATCGAGGCTGTGGCCGAGCTGGTCGGCGACCAGCTTCCCATCTACCCCAAGCGCCTTCATCAAGGTTGCATGCGTCCGCCGCATCACCTGAAAAGTGGCCCACTCCAACCCAACCTTTGCCAGCTTCGGCTCCATTGACCGGCGCCAACAATTGTCCTTGGAGAGCGGCGTCATCCGCTCGGACGGAAAGACCCAGGCATCGTCGCGGGTCACAACCGCAAACTCCCGCCACACCTCGATCTCCCGAAGCAGCTTCTCGGGCAGGGCGGCTTTACGCACCGACTGATCTGTCTTCGGCGTATCGATAGCGCCCCGATAAACCCGCTGCCTGATGTCCGCATAGGTCGCGGTCAACCGGCCCCAGGTAAGCGCGAAGATTTCACCAGGCCTCATTCCGGCAATCACCGCGAGCTTCGCGATCAAACGTTCCCGCTGGTCGAGGGCTTCAAAACAGGTTTGCACCTCCTTCATATTCATGACGCGGCGGATCGGCTTCGCCGCCTCTTTGGGCGTGAACAACAGCAGTGCGGGATTGCGCTCGATATGGCCTTCAGCCACGGCCATATCGAAAATCTGCTTCAAATCCCAGCGGAGGTGGTCGACGACAGAAAACGATAACGACCGCGCCTTCTCATCGAGCAGGTCCTGCAATTCGTCACGCCGTAAGCTTGTAAGCTCCCGCGATCCGAATTTGCCCACCAGATGAACCGACACTCTGTTCACGTTATTTGCCTTCGTCGAATTTTTCCACTTGCGGCTGTAATACGGAAAGTAAACCTCGGCCACGAACTCCCCGAAAAGCCAAACCCGATGTGTTTCGCGTTTGGCGTTGACCTCGGCTACGATCCGATTCACAACCGCCCGCGCTTCGGATTTGGTCAAAGCCTTCACCAACCCGATCACGCGGCTCTTCCGGCTGCCATTCACCCACCACATCGCGACCCAACGGCCGCGTTGCTTCTTCACCGATCCTTTTTGATACCGGCACTTGCGCATTTGAAATCTCCTATGCGCGTTTACCGGCACCCCGAACTGGCGATACCGGAATCGATATCGCTCTGCACGACATCA
>PLRZ01000703.1 GCA_003164075.1 Bryobacterales bacterium
TCGGAGGCGTCGGAGCAAAAGGCGGCCCCGACCTGTTGGGAGTAGCCAAACAACACTCCCCCGGCTGGCTGGACGAACAACTGGTGAATCCCCAGACTATTTACCCGGGGAGCATCATGCCGGCTTATGACCTGGAGAGCAATGCCAGGAAAGCCATCCTCACGTTCATGGCTTCCGCCACCGCGGAAGATGCGCAGGCTATCCTTTCAGCGCGGACCAAGCCGCTGACGCCGCGCGACGCCGCGATCGAAGCCGGCAAGCAGAGTTTCGCGCGATTCGGATGCGTGGGCTGCCATGGCCTGGAACTCCAGGGCGGAGTGCCCAATCCCAACAGCCAGGGCGGTGAGGTTCCTTCGCTGCTCCACGCCTCGGATGACTACACCGAAGAAGAGGTGGTCAAGATTATCCAAAACGGCAAAGTGCCACCGGTGGAAAACGCGAAAGGGCCGGCCGCACCGCTTTATATGCCGCCCTGGAAAGGCGTTCTGACGGATGAAGACATCCATCGAATCGCCGACTATCTCTGGTCGCTGCAAAAGAAGAAAGATGCCTGGTAGACGGTGCATGTTCCTTCTGGAATGTGGCTCCCCGTGCAAGATTCGAACCTTCTACTTCTTGACAGGCGCAGCTTGATCCAGCGCCATGTTCAGTTTCAAAACGTTGACACGCGGCTCGCCCAGAATGCCGAACTGCCGGCCCTCGGTGTGGGACGCCACAAGTGCCCGCAACGCGTGGCGCTCATTCCACGGGCGGCGGCCACGCGCGGTACCTGCGCTTCGGCGGAGGCCGGGCTGATATCGGGGTGGAGACCGCTGCCGGAGGCGGTCAACAGATCGGCCGGCAGAGGACCGGTAGCGTTATACTTGAAGCCGATGGCAACCGTCACCGAAATAGGCAGCCTGATCGCCCGGCGTCCCGATATTCGCGGCGGCCGGCCGTGCGTTGCCGCGACGGGTGTCTCGGTTCGCCGGATTGCTCAGTGGCACAACATGGGCCTGATTCCGGAAGAAATCGTAGAGACGTTCGGAGGGCACTTGTCGCTGGCGCAGGTACATGCGGCTCTTGCCTACTATTACGCCAACCAAGCGGGAATTGACGCGGACCTGGAAGCCGAGGACCGCGAGACCGAGGCTCTTGAGCGAGAACACCAGCGCTCTCCACGGCCTTGAGTAAGATCGAACTCTATTTCGACGAAGATGCGATGCATAGTCGCTTGGTCGCGGCTTTCGGTCTCGTGGCGTCCCGGTGGTCACGGTCTTGGACAGCGGCCTGACTGAGAAAAGCGACGAGGACCAGTTAGCGTTCGCAACTGAACGTGGGTGTGTCCTTTACACGTTCAACGTCTCCGATTTCTATCGGCTTCACACGCAATGGCTCACTGCCGGGCGAGATCATGCCGGTATGATTCTGGCGCCGCAACAGCGGTTCTCGGTCGGCGAGCAGTTGCGCCGCATTTTGCTTCTTCGCGCAACCACCACTGCCGTGAGTATGCGGAATCATATCGAGTTCCTCAGTAATTGGGGTTGACCATACGCGCACTCGGCTCCCCACCGTGGACGCGTTTCAAACTTGGCTGGTCACACCTTCGGTGGAGTGGAGCCGGCTTGCAGCCTTTGCATCGTGCCGCTGTGATACTGTGAATTCATGCGCAATATCACAGTTGCGGTTGACGACGAGACTTACAGGCGCGCCAGGGTCGCCGCAGCCGAGCGCGATACGTCCGTCTCCGCGCTGGTCAAAGCCTATCTGGAGCAACTCGCCTCGCACGAAACCGAAATCGAACGTCTGAAACGCCAGGAACGCGAGATCCGGAACCAAATTGCAGCCTTCACCGCTGCCGACCGGCTCTCTCGCGAAGACCTGCATAGCCGGTCGCAATAATGCCCCATTTTCTCGACACGAACATTCTGCTCTACTCTATCAGCCAGAATCCGGCAGAGTCGCTCAAGCGAGATCGGGCAATCGCACTGTTAGACGATGATTCGGGTGCTCTGTCAATTCAGGTCTTGCAGGAATTCTATGTTCAGGCGACCCGGACCAGCCGTGCAGACGCCGTTTCGCACGAACTCGCTGCTGGCCTGATCGAGGCTTGGTCGCGATTCCGCATACAGGACATGACCCTTCCAATTCTCCACACGGCATTGCGAATTCGCAAAGCTCATGGGTTTTCGTTTTGGGACAGTGCAATCGTCGCCGCCGCTTTGGCCCTCGGCTGCGACCGGGTCTACACCGAAGATTTGACCCATGGGCAAATGGTGGATGGTCTTGCCATTGTCGACCCGTTCCGCTGACCGTTCCTTTGCCTCCTACAGGAATAGCGCTGTCGGTGGCGGTTGCCGCAAATGGAGGCGCTCGCGGCGTTGCCTCGGGCCTAACGCTCCCTTACGGTCGCGGCTCTGATAGAGGCCCCAAGCAGAGCCGCGACCGTTAGGGAGCGTTTGCCCAGCGTCAGACCTCCTGATCTCGCCCCGNNGGGCTGAGCCATTCCTTTCGATGGGCCACCTGTGGGCTCACTGCAAATTCCACGACTTCAGGAGTTCTGAGACCCTTCTCGGCGCTCCGGGACGCCTACTGCCGCTCTCGAAGAGGGTCGAGATGAGTCTCAACACCCCATGCGGAATCGCTGCGGACCTCCCCGGCAAGATGACATTTCCCCACCGATGCAGGCATAATTAGGTAACGCCCCCGAGAAGAAAAGAGCCTGGAACCACGTGTGGGATAGATTTAAGAAGAACCCGCCATCTCCTGGCGCCACTGCTGCCGCCCCTGCGTCGAATGGGCCCGCTCTCAGTGCTGGAGCGGAGGCCAGCGTCCGGCAACTAATCGCCAACGGTAAAGCGAAAGTCGCGCTCGAAACCGCCAAAGAGATTCACAAAGCGCAGGGCACGGCCGCCTCGGAAGCTCTGCTGGTGGATGCGTACGGGGCGCGAATTCAATCGCTCATCGATCAGAACCTGGCAGTGGAGGCAAAGTCTCTGCTCCAGTTGGTGCAGGAGCGCTACCCGTCCGCACGGGAGCGACTCAAGGAGCGCAACGGCCCCGTCGGAACGCACGCTGCCCGCCTGGAAGAACTGTTGACGCCACTGAACGATCCGCAACTCGGCGCGGAACACCGCGCGGCCATCGAAGCGGCAGTCGGACGAGAGGGGGACCTCGCGGCGCTGGCGGAGTGTGCGGCACTGTCCCCGGAACATCCTTTCCGCATGGCGGCGTCCGCGTTACAGCGCGCGTTCCTCGCCGCGACCGGAGGGCCGGCCGGCGAGGACGTTGTCGAACTGCCGGAGGTCTCGCGCCGCAGCCCCCTGGCGCCCTGGAAATTGCTGGTGCGCGCTATCGCCTGCTTCTACCGGGAGGAAGACGAAGCGTGCCGGCGATACCTGGAAGCCATCAAGCCGGAATCGGCGCCGGCGCGGCTGGTTCCGGCGATGCAGGCGATGCTCGGCGGTAAGGCGGCCGGACTGACGCCCGCGGCCGCGGCGCTGGTAGCGTCCACATCCGCCGATCCCGCCGCGTTGCGCAAGGCCCTGGAGGCATTGGACCGGGCTTTCGGGTCTCACAAAGACGGAGCCGTTCTCAAGGCCATTCGCGAAGCCGTCCAGGCGTGCCGCGATGCGGCGCCGGATCGAATCGAGAGGCTGAAACAGCATATTGCGGTCCGTAGCGCGGTGACCGACCTGGACGTGGATAAGGTCCAGGCGGCCATGGGCGGGGCTTCCCGGCACGACGCCTATTTCTTCAGGTTATTCGCGCGCGGATTGGAGGAGATGGAGGATCCCGCGAATATTGCGTCGGCGTGCGCGACCTGGGAGGAGTTCCGGCAACAGGCGGTGCGCGAAGCATGGTTCACGGCGAACAGCCCGGAAGCCGCTACTCTCTATCTGCATATGGCGGGCGTGTTGCGAAAGCTGCGGCCCCAAAAATTGCTGGCGGAGCTGCAGAAAACCGCCTGCCGGAAAAGCGGCAAGTCCGCTGAGGAGCTGTATTTCCTCTACCCCGAAAAGCTGTATGCACGCGCCTGCGCGCTCGATCCGCATTTCGAATCGTTCTCGCAGTGGATGCACTGGGCGAAAGGCGGACGCGCAGGGGAGGCCGAGAAGGTCGCCGAAGCATGGCATAAGACCCGCCCCGTGGATATTGAGCCGATTCTCCTCCTGATGGAAGAGAAGGAGAAGCGAAACGCGTTCCAGAGCTCGCTGCAATATCTGGCAAAGGCGGAGCAGATCGACAGCGTTCATCCCGCCGTGCGCCAGGCGCGGTTGCGGCTGCTGGCGGGAGCGGTTCTACGGCATCTCCAGCAGAAAAAACCCCATCTGGCGGAGCAAAAGCTGGCGGAGATCGCGGCGCTGCCGCAATCCCAGCAGGGCGACCGGCCGGCATTCCTGGCGGCCCTGCGCTACATGACCGGCGCGGTTCGCGGCTCGACCGGCGAGGCGGCGGCCCATCGCACGGAAGTGGAGCGCGTGCTGGGAAGCGGAGCAGCCGCGGCGCTGCTGATCTACGGAGTGGCCGGAGCCTGCAAGCGGGGCACGGAGGAACAGCCGCCGGCTATCGGGACCTTCGGCAAATCGGAACGCGCGGGGCTGCCGGAGGCCGTGGTTCGCGTAGTCGAACTGGCCAAGGACATGCAAATCTCCCAGCCGGTTCCGGCAGATTGGATGACCGAAACGGCGGCGCAATTCGCCCGCGGCAACCGGTCGCTCAGCGTGGGCCAGCTTGGGACCTTGGGGGAAACAGCCCTCTCCGCAAAGCGGTTGGAACTGGCGTATGCGGTTTCCGCGGCCGGGCTGGAGCGCGGCGGTACGGCCGAAGCGAGTTTTCTGTTATTGCGGGCACGGTCCCTGCCGTACGACGAAAGGAGGGCGGTGTGCCTCGCGGCGGCAGCGCAAGTGGGGCGCCAGCAGCGCCAGATGGACGTCGTCGACAAGGCTGTGGAAGAGCTTGCCAGCTCGCCATTCGCCCATCTCACCCTCACCATGGAGCAGGCCGCCACGGCAGTCCGGAAAGAGAAGGCGGAGCGGACGTTCCCCACGGCGTACCGCGCCGGCCCCGACTATGACGATTTGCTCGGGGATAGCTTGTGCGATTGTCCCGATTGCCGCCGCGCGCGCGGAGAGGGCTCGGGTCCGTTCGCGGATCTCGACGACTTTGACCTTGAAGAAGCTCTCGAGGACATGCCGCTCCCGCCCGGCATGACTCCGGAGATGGGGAAAATGCTGCTCCAGGAGGCAATGAAGGCCGTCGAGCGCGGCGAGCCCATAGATGCCATGCTCCACAGGGTGTTCGGACCGGAGACGGGCTTCGGCGGGAAACGCAAGAAAGGCGGCCGTCGATGATGGACCCCAGAGAAGTACTGGGCGTCAGCCAGGACGCCGGCGAAGAAGAGATCCGCGCCGCCTACGTGCGCCGGGTGAAAGAGCATCCGCCGGACCGTTCGCCGGAGGAGTTCGAACGGATTCGCGATGCTTACGACAGCCTGCGCGACCCCCGGCGCCGCATGCGCGACAAGCTGCTGTCCGTGGATCCCTTTTTGCCGCTTGTTTCCGTTATCGAAGTGAAGACGCCGCCGCGCCGGTTCGCCGGGCCGCAGCCGTGGCTGGAGGTCCTGAAAGGAAAGTGACCGGGGGAATGAGCCGGGAGGAGATCCGGCGGCGTTTTGAGGAATGGCTGGACAAGGCGCTCGCCGACGAGGAACCGCCGCGCGGGATTGAGGCGGAGATTCTGGCGGCGGTGACGGGCGCCGCGAGCGAGCGCCGCGAGCCCGCACCCGCTTACTCTTTGTGGTCGGCCATGACGGCGCTCACGCAGGAAGTCAAGCTGCAGGGAAGGTCCTTCAAGGAATTGAACGAGACGCTGGGCTCGCAGGCGAGCCGGATGGCGGAACGCGAGCGCGACCTGCTGGTGCGTGAAACCGAGCGGCGCGGCCGCAAGGAAGCGCTCGGCGTCCTGATCGATCTGCGCGACCGGCTGGGACGCGGCCTGGACTCGGTGCGGGCCAGCGAAGCGGGTATCTCGAAGCCCGTCCAGCGAGGATGGCTCGCACGCATCTTCTCGCGGGCGGATCAATCGCGGCCGGGGGACGACACCGCCGGCGCGACGCTCGCCGCACTGAAAAAAGGATACGAGTTGGGACTCGAGCGGCTGGACCAAACGCTGGAGGAATTCAATGCGCGCGAGATTCCGTGTGAGGGGCAGACGTTCGATCCGCGGCGGATGAACGCCATCGATCGCCAGGAATCGAGCACCGTTCCGGAAGGCACGGTGATCGAGGTGTACCGCAGCGGCTACGAATGGAATGGAGAATTGTTTCGACCGGCGCAGGTGAAAGTTGCGTGTGCGCCGGCGGGGAAAGAAAATGAGTGAACTAATTGTCGGTATCGACTTAGGGACCACGAATTCGGAGATCGCCGCATTTACCCGCGGGCAAGTGCGGGTGTTGGGGCCGGGAGATACCCGCATGCTGCCCTCCTGCGTGGGATTTTCCTCGGCCGGAGAATTGCTGGTGGGCGAGACGGCGCGCAATCAGCAGGCGCTTTATCCCGAGCGCACCGTGCGCAGCATCAAACGCAAGATGGGCAGCGAGGAAAAAGTGCGCGTGGGCAAGAAGGATTTTCTGCCGCAGGAAATCTCCGCGCTCATCCTGCGCGAGCTTGTGGAGTGGGCCCACCGCGCGCTGGGCGAGCGGCCGCAGAAGGCCGTGATCACCGTTCCCGCCTACTTTTCGGACGCGCAGCGGAATGCCACGCGCGAGGCCGGCACGCTGGCCGGACTGGAAGTGGTGCGCATTCTCAATGAGCCCACGGCAGCCAGCCTGGCCTACGGCTACGGCGACGGATCGCGGCACACGGCGCTCATTTACGATCTCGGCGGCGGCACCTTCGATGTCTCGGTGGTGACGGTGGAAGGCGACATTACCGAAGTTCTGGCGAGCCACGGCAATAACCGCCTCGGAGGCGACGACTTCGACGACCTGCTGGCGGAGCATCTGGCGGCGGAGTTCGAAAAGCAACACGGCGTGAATGTCCGCGAGGGAAACCCGGCGGCGAAGGCGCGGCTTTGGTGGGCGGCGGAAGAAGCCAAAAAGAAACTGAGCTTCGAACCGTATGTCAAGATCCGCGAGGAGGCGTTGGTCACAAAGCTCTTCAGGCCTTTGCACCTTGAAGTCGAGATTTCGCGCGAAGAGTATGAGGCCATGATCCGTCCCCTGGTGGAATCCACGCTCGACAGCGTGTCCAAAGCGCTGCAGGATTCCGGCAAGAAGCCCGGCGACATGGATGCGATCCTGCTGGTGGGCGGCTCGACGCGCACTCCGCTGGTCTCCAGCCTGCTCCTCGAAAAGACCGGGCTGGAGCCGCGGCAGGACGTGCATCCCGATCTCGCCGTGGCGCTGGGCGCGGGTGTGATGGCGTCGCGCCTGGCTGGGTGCGCCGTGGAACGCGTGCTGGTGGACGTTTCACCGTACTCCTTCGGCGTCCGCCATATCGGCGAGCGCGACGGGTATGAGTATGACCACTGTTACAAGCCCATTATCCGGCGCAATACGCCGCTGCCATTGACGCGCACCGAGCGGTTCATGACCAACCACCCGTTTCAAACCGAGGTGGATGTGGAGGTGTACCAGGGCGACGACGAGGACGCGCTGAAGAACATCCTGGTGGGCGATTTTCGCGTCGAAGGCCTGACCCCGATGGAAGATCTCAACGAGATTCTGTGCCGCATGCGTCTCGATCTGGATGGCATTCTGGAGGTGGCGGCGGTGGAGAAGCTGACCGGCAAATCGAAGCACATCCGGATCGCCAATGCGCTGCGCGAGAAAAGCGCCGAGGAGATCGCGGCGGGGCGGAAACGGATTCAGGAGTTGTACGCCACGCGCGACGAAATGGCGGATGACGAATGGGAGACGACGGAGGATCCCGACGAAGAGGTGGTGGATGCCGGCGCCCAGGTGATTGAAATATCCGCTCCCGTGCACTCGAAGGGCAACGCGGAAGTAGAGGGCCTGGTGGAGCGTTCGCAGGGGCTGCTCGCCAGGATGCACGCGGAAGACCGCGAGGAAGCGATCGGATTGCACGAGCAAATCGCTTCGGCCCAGGCTTCCGGCGACGCGGCGGCGTTGAAGGATGCCACCGCCCAGCTCAAGGAGTTGCTGTTCTTCGTCGAGGGCCAGAATTGACCGAACCGATTCGAGTGGCGCACGGACTGGTGCGCGCAGCGTCGGCATTCCTGTCGACACTGGCCCGGCGCGCTCCGGAGTCCGCCCCCGTCAAGGCGCCGGACGCGGTCCGCACGATTATTCCCCCGGGACCGCGCACCGCCGGCATCGACAGCCGGTGCCCGGTCTGCCAGGCGCGTTTTCGCGGTTCGCGCACCTGCTCGCGTTGTGGCGCCGACCTGGAGCCACTGATGCGGCTGGCGGTGAAGGCATGGCAACTGCGTCAGGCAGCCCGGCAGGCATTGGACGCCGGAGACGTTGGGCGGGCACTGGCGCTTGCAGTCGAGGCGCAGGGCACCCAAAATACCGACAGCGGGGAGGCCTTACGGTTACTGGGAGCCTGGTTGAAGACTGTGCCCGCGGAGTCACCCTCGTATTTGCCGCCGCAGTAGCCTGCTTCGGCGCGGATAGTTGCCGGCCATTGCCCGGTGTTGCTGTTCCGGCACGGCCCTTTTGAGTCAGGTAACCCACATTCTCTGTGTCGCCGTCTAACAGGGCGAACGCACTGAAATCGAGACTGAAGGACACGGGAATGATCGACTCCGAACCGCACTACGGCAGAGGCTGTCTAACCTTGGTCGTAGATGACGACCCCAGGATTCGCGGGTACATCAAGACAATCCTGAGAAGCGCCAACGTTCAAATTCTCGAAGCTGGCGATGGATCGGAGGCGCTGGAGTTATTTCGAGTGTGGCGTGGCAAGATCGATTTAGTGATCACGGATATCCGGATGCCACGCATGACGGGAACAGATCTCGCGACCTCGCTCAGATCGGACTGTCCCAACATGCCGGTAATCTTCGTTTCCGGGGAACCCGCCGCGGCCTTCACTGAATTTCAGAACAACCAAACTGTGTTTATCGAGAAACCATTCGGCCCGAGAGCATTATTGGAGGCCGCGCGCCGATTTTTCGATTTCATTCCGGCGGCCTGTTGAGGTAAGTCCACGGGCCTAAGGAGCCGCTTGCTCCCGACCGTTAGGGAGCGGTTGCGCACGTTCGAGACATTCAGAACTCCCGATCGATGGCCAGAGCTTCGCAGGTGGGGNNAGGCCCGCTGCTCGAATAGGATTGAGGGCAGGCGAGCACCGCCTGCCCCACCCGCCGATGGCCACATTTAGCTATGGCCGAGATCGCAACTTCCAGTCGATTTCGAACGTTGAATAGGCAGAGGCAATTCGCATGTTGAGTCGGAGACAGGCAATTGTGTTCGCGGTAGGATCGATGTTCTTGACGGTACTGGTATTGAACGCGCGAGAGGTGTTGCCAGGAACGATTAATTGTTCCGAAGGGCAGCTCACGGTGGATGGCCAGGCGGTAGCGGCCAACAATTCCGGTACGGCCGTGCTGAATCCAGGGCAGACGCTTCAGACCGGGCAGGGCCGCGCCGAGCTTCTGTTGACTCCCGGCGTCTATGTGCGCCTCGGTGAGAACAGCGCCCTCAAAATGGACAGCTTGTCCGCCAGCCAGGTGAAGGTGGAACTGATGCGCGGCGAAGCGGTGGTGGAGGTCGACCAGGTGGACAAGAACCGCCGCTTGGACCTGATCGACAAGGGCGCCGACGCTCATCTGGACCGCAGTGGCGTTTACCTCTTCAATGCCTCCGATCCTGCAATTGCGGTTTACAACGGCAAGGTTCGAGTGGAGGACGACCGCCGCGGAATCGAACTCGGCCGAGGGCAGGAACTCCGCTTGAACGATGCCGCATTGAAACCGCAGAAGTTCGACCGGGCGGGCACCGACGCGGTTTATGCCTGGAGCGGGAAGCGCGCCGGTTACGCATCGCAGGTGAGTGAGTGGACGGGCGAGGCGCTATTGGGACTGGACGGGCGCCCGCAGTATGCCGAAGGCTGGTACTGGAGCCCCTGGTTCAACTCGTGGGCCTTCATCCCGATGAAGGGACACGTGCTGACGCCGTTTGGCTACGGCTTGTATGCACCGCATGTACCCCATTTTTCGCCGCCGGTTTTTGGGGATTTCCGAAATTGAACTGGCCGGGGCAAACGCGCCATCGACCGCACGGACTCTCTGCCCATGGAACGGGCTCTATTTCGGCGTCGCTTTTGCAGCAGCCTTCACCAGGCGAACATCTCTTATCGCCGCTCCAGCAACTGCGACGACCATAATTAAAAGCACCAAGCCATACGAATACCATACGCTTGCCTGAATCATACCTGCTTCTCCACAAATCCTCCGAGCGGCCTTTACCGCTCCGTGTCGTCTACTTCGCGCTCCTATACCAAGTCCCCGGTGGGAGCCTGCCATCGAAACAGGCAAAAGTGGCGCCCGCAAAGCGAGCACCGACAGGGTTGAAGGAGCCAGTGAAACACCTTCTCGACCGCGTTTCGGACGCCTACACTTCTAAAGTCAATCGACCTGCAATGCGGGCAGCGTNNNNCGGCAAGAACCTAGTTCTCCACTTCCTCCGGAACCGAGCAGATCATGGCCTCGGTGGTAAGCATCAGAGAGGCGATGGAAGCCGCATTCTGCAGAGCCGTGCGAGTAACTTTGGTGGGGTCGATCACACCGGCCTTCACCAGATCTTCGTATTGTTCCGTGGAAGCGTTGAAGCCGTAGTTCGCACATTCGTGGTTCCTGATATGCTCGACCACGACGGCGCCCTCGGTTCCGCAATTGAGCACAATCTGACGGACCGGTTCCTCGCAGGCGCGCCGCACGATGGTCACCCCGAACTGCTCGTCGCCATCGAGTTTGAGGTTCTGCAGCGCGGCCGAGGCTCGCAGTAATGCAACGCCTCCGCCCGGCACGATGC
>PLRZ01000013.1:0-17185 GCA_003164075.1 Bryobacterales bacterium
CTAGTGCTTAATTGCATAAATTGACGAGTGTATTTTGGAGCTGGCTACCCTTGACCTCGCGTTTGCGCCAGCGGAACGGTTTGGCGCGCTCGTTGTGCCTTCGGATAAAGGCTTCAATGGCCTCGCGCAACTGATCCTTGGTTTTAAAGCTTGCGCCGTTGAGGGTCTTGCGTTGCAGCAGGCTGAATACGATTTCAATCTGGTTCAGCCAACTGGCCGAAGTCGGCGTGAAATGAAACTGGACCCGTCCCCCGAACTTCGCGAGCCAATCGTCGTTTCCTTTGTGAGGAGAGTAGTTATCAAGGATGACGTGGATCTCCTTGTCCTGCGGTTGGTCGGCCAGCACGTCATCCAGGAAGCTGCGAAAATCCTCCCGTTTCTTAAACTCCGTAAACTTCGTCTTCACCTGGCCGGTGCCGACTTCGAGGGCGGCAAACAGATTCAGCGTCCCGTGACGCTTGTATGTGCTCTTCAGCCCGCGCACTACTTTGCCGCTGTCGGTCTCCACGTAACCTGAGGCCCGCTCGATTGCCTGTATGCTCGGTTTTTCGTCCATGCTCAGCACCACGGCGTTCACCGGCGGGTTTAGATATAACCCCACAACGGCAGCGGCCTTGGGAGCAAACTCCTTGTCGGTACTCACGCACCAACTACGCTGCCTTTGCAGGTAGATTCCCTCGCGGCGCAAGACGCGCCAAACGGCGTGAACACTGGCGTCGAGTTTCTCCGCCACCGCCGGCCCGTCCCAGTGAGACATGCCGGGCGGCGGTGGCTCTTCCAGCACGGCCAGCACCCGTTTGCGAAACGCTGCGTCATACCTGACCGGCTTACCCGGCCGCAGTTCGTCGCGTAGTCCTCTCAGCCCCCACAGAGAGAAGCGCTGGCGCCATTTGGAAACGGTGGCGAGAGAGACGCCCAGTTCCCGAGCAACCTGTTGAATCTCCTTGCCCTCCAGACAACCCAGAATAATCCGCGCACGCTCCACGGCGTGCGCCTCCACTGTCCGGCTCTTTGCCAGGGCCACCAAACTCGCCTTGTCTTCGACAGAACATTCCAGTTCGGGCGCATATCTGGGCATCTCCCAAACATTATAATACAAATATGTATTAACGCAATTAAGCACTAGTATTGCAGCCCGGATTCAAATTGTCTCTCGCAAACATGCCGCGCACTTGGGGATGCAAGGCTTGCCACAGCGCTCACGGCTCCGGCGTGTATCCTTCCCGCGAGGTTTCGGCTAAGCTGTTGCGGAAGAACAAGTTTTTCTATAACCCCGCCACAAGAGAGCTGTTCACGATTTCGGATTCGTGCTGGGTCGATTACGTCACCGCGTTGGGTGCTGAAACTGAGCAACGCTTTGCCTCTCCTGTCGTCGCTGCGGCTTTTGGAGCGGCAGTTATGCAAAGACCTGTGGAAGGTACTTTCACGACCTCTTCCCCTCGCACAATCATCAACGCATTGACGGCCGAGGAGAATGCGCTCTCATTCGTTGAACAAGTAGATCCGGCAAACGCCCTGAACAGCAGGATGGCAACTTTGGGTGATAGTGACCTCTGGCGTGCTCTGAACTATTTTTACCCAAGGTTCCACAATTTGGTCTCTGGCGTTGCCGAAATCACTGGCATGTCAATTGGGCATGTTCAGCGGGTGCTTGATGGAGAACGGATAAGTGCGGAAGTAAGAGCTGCAATCGTCAAGGAGTTTCGTAGGAGAATACAGACGAAGGACGGCCCCGGAGGTCCCATTGGTGAGGCTGTCGGGCCCGCTGCCCATTAGCAGCGGAAACCGGAAAGGCTGAAGCTTAAAACCCTGAGTTCGCTGCCATCACTCCCGTTTAGTCCGGCTACCGGAAACTGGCCGAGTGCGGGGTTGCGGGTCAACTATCAGCTAAGTGGATGGCATCATTCCACGCGAGGAGTTCGTGTCCATCCTGGGGCCCCATTAGGCGTTCGAACCGGCAAGTTGAAGAAGCAAAAGAGGAAAACTAGAAAACCACGAACTTGTGTGGCTCCCCACCGCGGACGCGTTTCGAACTTTTGCGAACTGTCCGCCGCCGGCGGTTCGAGCGGCGTTCGAACAGATTCAACAAGTTGCGACCGGTTGAGCGAACATCCAACGGGAAGTCGACTCCCCATGCGCTACATTAACGAAATTCCGGAAATTTGACGGCCCGGAGACACGGACAAAACCATTGGTATCAGCAACTTCCAGCAAATCTCCGAACTGGGCGGACGCCGCCCCAGCTTCTTGCGCTGCAATCCCGACTTGCATTTGCCGAATTGCTCGTGTGAACCTCATTGTGTTTCATGTCCGCCGCGTGGACTCTGTGAGGAAGTTTGGAGTGTGTGATTTCCAAGACTGGCTATTGAGGCAGGTCGTCAACCATCTCACGGGCGCGAAGGAATTCGTAGCATCAATGGTCGCCGCCACGCCGACCCGTCCCAGAACATGATCCCCGCGCACCACTTTGCCGACACAACGAATCTACGCCTGGTCCGGTCAGGGTGATCTCCACCGGCAGCGTCAGTACAAACTCCATGCGACTTCCCGGAGTCGGCGCTTCGGCCACCTCAAAATAGACGCCGCAGGAGCTGACGTCCCTTGTTTGCGCATTCTCCTGAGATTCGTCAGTCTGGGCCAGGACCACTGGCAGAGCCATTGGAAAACGGTGTCGCTGACCCAGTTCAGTTTCCGAAAGGCTCATGCGTGGCGACACGGCGCAGGTAATGATGTCCTGCTTGAGCTCGCTATAGAGATGGGTCGTCCGACTCATGATTCCCGCCAGCCTGGCACTGAGGAGGATGCCCGTGCTCGTCCGGCGGATGATTCGCGTTCCAATGTGGCCAAACCCGTGGATGGGCCCACTCGCGCCGAGTCGAATCGTCCGCAGGAATGGCTTGCAAGGGCCCCGGAACGATGGTAAGGTAGTGCGCCATGAGTGACGATCCCTTTCGCGACGGCGAGGATGTTGCGGAAATCCCGTCCGACGCCTCGGATATCTCGAACCAAGTCGAAAGCGATACACTGAATGATTCACCTCCCGAACTTTCCGAAGACACGCACGGCAAGACGGGTGAAGAACTGGCCGGTGAAGATGTTGCCGAGGAGAACGAGGATGTGCCGGAGGACGTGCCCGAAGGAGCTTCGGTAGAAACGCCAGAGGACACATTTTCCGGTGTTCCCGAAGACGTCCCCGATGCCTCGCTTCATACTTCGGAAGGAGGAAGTCCTTCCGAGAATCAGGACTCGATTCCCGAAGACTCACTCGAGGACCTTCCTGAGGCTTCAACGGAGATGACGGTTGGGGGGACTGACGAGGATGTGTCTGAAGACGCACTCGCAGAACGATCCGATGGAGACCTCCCGGAGCGGAGCGAAGAGAGGACGACTGGAAGCTCGGTAGACCCGTCCGCTACCGAGGCCTCCGAACAGGCGGAGACACGGGCCGATGCGAATTCTGGGGCTTGCGTGGAAGCGCCCTCAGAGGTTCAAGAGGATGCGCCGCTGCAGCATCCGTTGGGTCAATCTGAGGAGCAGCCGCTCGACAATGCGGCGCACCCAGAAGATCCTCTCCAGGGGCACCCTACCGAGAGTCGGGAAACCCGATCTGACGGGCAGCCGATTGAAATTCCTTCCGACCAAGCCGCCACGATCCAGAACGGCCAAGGGCACACGGAAGGGCGCGAGACCGATGATGCAACGGGCAGATACGAACAAGTTCACTCGGGACACGACGTCCCCGGAGAGAGCGACTATTTCTCCGACAGCCAGCGCGCGATGGAAACCCTGCCGGACTTCAAGCGTGAGAACTGGGAGCGACTGTCACTGGATGACAGGAAGGAATCCATTGAAAGGCTCGCCGATTACAATGACGATATTCTCGGAATCGAGCACAAGCCGAGCATCGACTATTACAGAGGAGATGCGCCCGGCGATTACGGCGCATTTTCTGGCGAGAGGAATTCTCTCGCGATCAATGAGCGCAACCTGGATGACGGTCCGGAAACGGCCGATACGGTGTCGCACGAATTCCGACATGCGTACCAATATCAACGTGCC
Source organism: Bryobacterales bacterium (assembly GCA_003164075.1). The sequence continues at coordinate 4,060 of PLRZ01000013.1, forward strand.
CAGAATCCGGTGAGCGAGCGAGACATTTTATTCCGCGAGAACTTCGACGACTATGTCTCTCCGGAGCAGGATTTTTCCGGCTACAAGGATCAGATATTGGAGAGCGACGCTCGTGATTACGCGCAACGCTTCCGAGACCGCATCAATAGCTAGGAGATGATCAAGATGGACTCAGAAGTTCTCAGATACCTCCGAGAGGACGAGAAGATGACCGACAAAATTGCGCTCCGGGTTCTCGGCAAGCTGGAGCGACATCCCGACATTCTGGAGGAGTTCGGTCAATGGATCGGCTCGAAGGAATTCCCGCGGGGCGCTGCGATTTCCATCGAAGGCTATACCGCGGAAAGATTGGTGAAGTCGACCTATCTACGTCCGGTCGGGGCATATAATTACCTGATCTACTTGCGAGAGAAACCGAAAGAGGCACTCGAGGATCTCAAGAGAGGTCTGCCGAGGAAGTAGAGCAGGGGCTGCTCAAGGGGATTCGCGCTCGACGCACTTCGCGAAATCGTCAAAAAGTCGGCACACGCAGCGCACGGCGGTCACGGCTTCCGCTTCAGGCTTGCAGCTCGGAGATAGTCCTGGATTTCGGCTCGCCGAAGGGCTCCCCGCCACGTCGACGTGACGGCCAACCAGGAAGACTGGACCGCCGCAATCAAACACGAGCGCCCCTCCGCCCAGGTGATGGTGCTTGAAATGTCTCTCGGATCAGCTCTACCGGGCTCAGCGCGAGGAGGTGACTGCGTTCACTCAGTTGAGGAGCTTCAACTGTCGCTGTGGCTCACTGAGCATTCCGAGAAGTGCATCTGACTGCGACATGACTCCTTGCCAGTTGCTGGATCCGGCCATCTCGCCCATCGTGCCGATGGCGCTGAGTATCCTTGCTTCGAGGACTGACAGGCTGTGATGCGACTTGACGGGGCTCGAGGCGATGGCGTCGAACACGCTCTCAACCTTTCGCCTGGTCTCTCTATCGTGGATGTTCGGAACTATCGACTCCACCTCCGAGATGGCCCTCTTGAGGTAATCGGTTTCGATGCGGCTATCCTGCTCTCCGGCGCGCGTGCTCTCGTTGACCACCGCTGTCCACGCAAAGAACACGACGAAGAGTCCCGCGAGAAGCAATTGAGTCAGGAACGGAGCCTCGTATCGTTCCGGTGACACGAGGATGAAGACGCCGCCAACGATGAACTCGATAACGAAATAGGCCGCCGCGACCGCGCCCGTTGTCAGACCGAACAGCGCCGAACTCCTGCTCTTCGGCACGAGATAGGGGGCCGCGAGCAGCGCCACGTACGAGAAATGAACGAACGCGTACGAAACCCACACGGGAGTGCCGTGCTGCCTCCCGCCGAGCACAAAGAAGAATGTGTTGAATATCAACAGGAACGCAGCGCTCACCGTTGCCCGTAGCGCGATTCTGGTCAGCATGCTCCCCCCTTGCAGTGCCCGTCTCAGAGACCAAGCAGCTTCTTCTTCATGGCGACAAACTCCTCAGCCGTCAGAACGCCTTCGTCGAGGAGGCTCTTCAATTTCAGAATTTCGTCGGCAACACTGGCGCTCTCCTTTGTTTCGGCACCGCCGGCAGGTTTTTGTGTGTATCTTCCTGAAGCCGGTGTCGACGCCGGCTGTGCAGGCTGCATGGGCGCGAACATCTGCTGTGCCATGGTACCCATAACTCCACCGGCGGCCAGGCCCATTCCGAGGCCGCCACCGACGGCTGCAACGCCTCCGGCACCCGGATTGTTGGCGAGGTCGTGCAGGACTTCCGTCGCCTGCTGCCGTCCCCAGTCTGCGCCTAGTATGTTTATGACGCCCTTGTTCGCGAACGCGTTCTCGAGCTTCTGTCTATTCGGGTCGTTCTCCGGTATGTCGATTCCGGAGATCGAGAAAGATACGAGCCGGATTCCGTAATCGACAAGGATCTCCGCGAGAATCGGGTGAATCGCCGCTGCGAGCGTGTCCTGCTCCGCGCAAACCCCTAGAATCTCCCGCTTCGCGTTCATGATCGCTCTCGCGATGCTGCCCTTGATGTGCTGCTGGAATTCGTTGCTGAAGTAGTTGGGAAGTTCACTCTGCAGGGCGAGCTGAACGTTGTTTCCTACCAACTTCGTCAGGAACTTCACACCGTTCTCGATCTGAACTTTGAAGGCGCCTCTCGCCCGAACGCTTGTCGCGACCATCATTACGGGGTCGCGGACTTGGATCGGTGACGAAGTTCCCCAGAGAATCTCCATACTGTGCGCCTTGCGCACGAAGTAGACGACACAGCTGAAAGTGCTGATGCCTCCTGAAAATGCGTTCCGCAGGCGACTTATGAACGGATAATTCTCGGTTGATAGCTTGTACGTGCCGTTGTCGAAGCTCTGCTCGATTCCGCCACCCTTGATGAAGATGGCCTCTTCGCCCGGCATCACGATGAGGGTGGAGTTCGTGTTGAAATCCTCCTCCGGCTGTCGCCAGAGGAGCAACTCGCCTGGCCCGGAATTCTTGATGACGTCTGTCCAATGCTTCTTGCCTCCGACGAAATTCTGTTCATTCGGATTCTTCGAAAACAGCGCCATGTCAACTCACTCCTACGCTCTTGGTCTCGGGCTGCGTCCAGTGGTTACCCTCTAGGATAATACTACGTTTGGCTACCTCACCGCCTTCCGCCAGCCTCTCGCGGAGCGACGCACCTAGACCGTGATCACAGTCATCGCAGTGCCGATGCCTCCGGTTGCGAATTCCCGTGATGGCCTGGCAAAGAGCGCAACGGTCGATTCAAGGCTTTTCCAGAGAGACTCGGACCGTAGTTGCAGGCAGGGGAATCCGCGTCTCGTAGCGGATCTGCCGGAAGAGGTGCACTTTCGCGCAAGAGACCAATCCACGGTCGACCGTTTCGCCAGCACTTGAGTCAACCACGAGCTTCGAAATCCTACCGAGCACCTCCCTGACGATACCGAAATCGGTGCTGTCCGCCCGGAAGTGCCTGCCGAAGATACGCCGCGAGACCTCGCGCCCCAGGAGTCTGCGTCCCAGATCACAACTGATGCTGCAATAAGGGTGAATGCCGCACTCTGGATACGGCCTGAGCTTGTCCTGTCGGGGCCGCCAGTAATCGGAGGCGGCCCTTATGTCCTCATCCGATAACGTGATGTCGATGTTGTGCGCGAGTCGGTAATCCTCCGTGCTGATCTCCTCCGGTTCATCGAGCTTTCCAAAGAAGAGAAAGGCCTCGCCGGTCTTGAGCTTTCCGAGGCGCTGCCTCTGAATCTCGCTCATGTTGGTGCTGTCCGCGACGATCTGCTTGTCGCCCGCCTCGACGAGCCGAAACGCCACCTTGATGTCCGTCATAGCCACGACGTCCGCTGTGACCTTGCGAGGGGATTGATCCGCGACGATCATGCCCAAGCCGTAGGACCGCATTTCGGCCAGCATGCGCTTCAGGAGACCCTGAGCGATGCGGCTCGGATTGGCCTCGTCGTCCCTGCCTGGGTTACCTTCGACACCCAGGAGCACGTGCGCCTCTTCGAGGACAATAACATTCCGCAAAGTACCATCGCCCAGGTAATTGGCGTTGACATAAGCGAGTACCGAGAGCAGCAAGAGAGCGATCAGAAGAGCCTTCTGATCGCTGTTCTCTATCGCCGACAGCTCGATGAGCGTCGGCCGTGTCAGGATATCCTCGACGGGAATGGAGAAATGGTTGTCGAACAGATTGACCAGGCTCTTCAATCTCACGACACCCGCTCGCCCGATGTTCCTGGCGTCGCCGGAGTAGCCGATTGCGTCGAACGTGTCCTGAAAGCACTCTATGAAATCGGAGATATTAAAGGTCTTGCCCTTGCCGTCGCTTGTATACGTATCGAGCCATCCGAAGTTCGAATAGCAGTTGTTAACGGCTTCTTCGAAGATCTTGTCGAGAGGCGTAGACATGGAGACTGCAGCCTCGAAGGCCGTCTTCAGAGTCGACTTGTAGGCACCAAGCTTCACGTTCGTGGGCGGTACGAACGGATTGAACACGAAGGGCGAGATGTCGTTCTTCCCAGGTGTGAAGACCTGAAGATCGGGAATAGAGCGAATGAGTGCGCGATACTCGTTCTTGGCCGGCTCGATGATCAGGAATGGAACCCTGTGTTCTTTCCACAGTCTGTCGACCAGACTAATTGCGAACGTTGTCTTGCCAGAACCTGGTGTTCCGGCAATAAGCATGTGCTTTGTCAGGTCGCTCAGGAAGACTCCGATTGCGTCTCGCCCCGAGGACTTGAGGGTCCCGATCTGTACGTCCCCGCCTCCGATGATGTCGCCTGAATAGGAGCGGCGCGACTTGCTCGACTCGTTGACCACAAGACCGGCAGAAATGCTGTCGCTGCCAATGGGCAGTCGAAAGACCTCCGACGCTTCTTCGGCGGTGATGACGTAGGGCAGTCGAAGAAACGCTTGAGGGTTGTCGCCGGGATTCCAGAGAATCGGTTTTCGCCCGTATTCGAGCAGTCGTTCATGCACGGCCCAGGGGAGAGGGTGAAGATTCTCGTTCTTGCGTACGTCCTCCGCCGCCAGAGGAAGGAGTCGGATCTCGTCACCGATGTTCAGTTGTCCGAGAACTCGCGCGGAAATCGTGTCGACCGCTTCAGCCGATCCAAAGACCAGAATGTTGAAGGCGAATAGGGCTGCATTCTTGTTGCTGGAGTAGTACTGGTAGACATCAGCGGCCTCTTCCGCCAGGGAGAAGCTGAGTTGGGCGCCCGCCGGACCCATGAGACCCTTCTTTAAGGTCGCAAGGGCCTGCGCCATCCTGTCGACGGCGGCGGCTTCCTCGGAGGAGTAGCTGGTCGGTATCAGCTGAATGGAAATCGCGGCATTCGGATGGTCGGTTAGTGCGTTGACGATCCTGCTCAGGTCGTTTGCAGTGATCGGCAGACGACGAAAGAAGTAACAGGAGGGCAGCACCTGATTCTGAAGGTTCTTGATCTGTTCCTCCTTGACGAGCGCGACGACGCAAGAATCATCGATCCCGGCGACGGACGAAGTCAGCTTCTCGAGGGAGACGACCTCGTACTCGTACTTGCCGAAATCCAGCGCCGCGCTGCAGATGCGAAGAAGCGAGGAGATGGTCGCCACAACCGCGTGCTCTGACTGGTCGATCGCACGGATGATCAGATGCAGCCTTATGTGGCCCTTGTACGGCTGATTTCGGGCTTCCTCCGTGGAGAAGAGGAGTTCCAGCGAAATCTCGCTTGAAGAATCCGCTCGCAGGCCATGGAGCTTGCAGCTCTGATAGAGTTCCGAAAGCAATCGCGCCATGTCCTGCTTGTATTCGGCGTCGATGTTGGGAGTCTGAGCGAACCTCTTCTGCAGGATCGACAGGTGAGGGATACTCGTGACCTCGACCGCGCAAAGTCCCACCTTCTCGCCGCTCTGCAGTTCGACAGTCGATACGATGGGCTCCGGTCGCATGGCTCTCCTCGAATCCTCCGGTCGGTCAGGGGTAATCAATACTGTAAGTCGTTCCCCTGCACCTGCGATGCAGGCGGACGAAGGTCTTCATCCCGCCCAGAACGACGCCGTATCTCAGCACAGCCAGAATGGCGTACTCTGAGCACGTCGGCTTGAACAGGCAGCGTCGCCTGATCTGATCCGGGGCATAGTGTTGATAGAGGCGGACCAGTCCGATGACGATCGACCTCCCGCAAACGCCGAGTGCGAGACAGGAGACAAGGCCGTAGACAATCGCTATCGCCAGGACCGGACGCGTCGCGGCAAATCCGGACGGTGAGGAAATGGACGGCGCCAGGGCGGTGCGGCGAAGAGCCAGGACGGCAAGACTGGTGAGGAGAATCGTGACGGCGAGGTAAGCCGATGCGAAGATGATCGCATGACGGACACGAGTGTCGGGCCGATGCAGGGGCTGATCGTTGACGTAGGCTCCCGCGACGTCCTGTTCCCACCTAGAGGGCTCCTGGTCAGTCATGAACCCCCGCGCTTGCGTCTGAACGGCTCGATGGTGGGAACTGCATGGGCATCGGTGGTCCGCATTCTCCTCGCTCGGGAGCATTTCCTTCGAAGCACGGATTCCCATCTCGAACTGCTGGGCATGCCGCTCGTGGACAGGCACATCAGGCCCCCGGGTCCGCTGGGCGAGTCCGGAACCGCTGCAGGTCGTCGACTTCGCGTTATGCGCTCCATGCCGTGTCACTGAACGGTTCCCCCCGGGGAACGATCTGCTGCCGAGCGGCTTTGGTGGCCTCCCGCTGTTTCAGGACTGTCGCTAAGCGAAATCCCTGTCTACTCGGAAGAATCCCTGGACAATTTGAGCAAGGAGGTGAGGCACCTCGCTCCCCTGGGCTTTCAGCCCCTGAAGTCTTCCAAGCGCGCAGCGAAGCGACTGAACCCCGACCGTGGCACGGCGCGTTTTCTGCCTTGATCCGCGAGGGGGGCGAGGCCAATCTCTCCACCCTCTCCTCCACAGCGTAGCGACTCTTATCCCTTCTTCTCCCGCAACTTCGCCTTCATACCTTGAACTGCTTTTTCCGAGTATTCGCTCTGCACCATCGAACAGTAGAATTTGTCACCGGGAACTACAATAGCAAACCGCGTTGAATCGACGTTCTTGCGAGTGACTTTCTCGTCTCCTTTGCAGCCGCTCTTTTCGACCACGGTCTTTTCGACTGTATCTGAAGCGGTGGAGCAGTTCGTGATGTCTTTATAGAAGTACTCTTCGGTTTGTTCCTTGCGGCCGTCTTCATCCATATTAAAAGTGTACTGATACACGTACACCTGCGTCGAACTGAAGAATATCCAGGATATCTGGTAGGCAGAACTACGCCACTTACCATCTGTTCCAGGCTTGGCATAGGCGCTCTTGTTCTCGAAGAGGTAGCCTTCGAAGTGTATCGGTTCTATTTCGTTGACTTGGGACTCGTCGAGCCCGATCTTTCCAAGTGCCTTTGCCCTGAAATCCGTAGCTTTGGCCTTTGACATGACCATGCCCTCGTATTGCTCATCGGTCAGGCCACTCGAAAACATCGACAGACAACCGCCGCCACTGCCAAGGAAGTACTTGATGACACTCTGTTGTTCGGGATTCCTTCCCTTCAGAGCCCTTTTTCTCTCGTTATTCAGTTGCAACTGGTTCATTGCTGCTCCCGCTGCCATTTCACCTAGTCCCATGATGCGTTCCTCCCGTTAGTTTTCAAAGTCGCCATGGCTGAAGCCTGCGCTTTTTCTAGTAGACCCGTTTGATCCGTGAATCTGTGTGGTGCCGTTACATGTGGTTTCGCTAGATGCAGTCCGGTTTGCTCACCCCCAGGATCGCGTAGAGTTGCTCCACATCGAATTGCGAAAACCCCTTCTGCTGAGCCTCGGCGTAGGCGTCTTGATAGGTTGGCTTCGTGTTGAACGACTTCCGACTGAAATAGTCGTACTTGATGTAAGCGAGAAAATAAAAATAGATCCCCTTCGGCTCGATCATGATCGCTGCGGTGATGTACTCTTCGATCTTGTCGATCTGCGGTCGCTGCGCGAGAAAGGCCTTTTGTCCACGCAGGAGACAGATCGCGGCCGAGAAGAACGCGTCCGCGTTGTCGAAGTTGTCCTCCATCGCCTTTTCGAAGGCCCCAAGCGCCTTGTCGAAGAGGCGCAGTTTCAGGTAGCACATGGCGATGGAAAGATTGATGTCTCTGTTGTCCGGCTGGGTCGCCAGCGCCTGTCTGTATGCACCTGCATACTTGTTCAAGAGAGGCGCGGGCATCGAGAAGACGCTGTTGAACGTCGATATGATCACAGGCTGCCGGCAGAAGCGACATGTCTTCTGCGCGGTGTCGACCGTGTCGCCGCAATTGGGGCAGTTCAGTGCGACAACCTGATGTGCCATCGTCGATACCCTTTTGTCTCATGAGCTAGTCTGTCAGGCCGTCACCAAACGTGGCCTTCAGACGACTCCCGTGCCACATTCATCGTTAACACGTGACCACGGTGCGTGTCAACAAGACCGTAATCCGTCTGTAGGCCAGCGGTGACGAAGAACTCAAGCGCTCCGATGGGGGAAATCGTGGTGGCTCGCGGCGCGAGCCACTGTCGTCAGCCATTTTCAGGCCGGTGGATGGCCGACTACGGTGGTCGTTTTGTCAATCTGCCCATGTTTCGATACACCTCCCCTGGGATCGCCTCGTATAATCCGTCCGTAAGCCCGTTTCGGTCGCCCTTTCCTGCGCCCGTGCAGGCAAAACCAACACTTCCATAGCGCACCTCCAGTTCGAAAACCGGGTCCACGTTCTGCCCAGCCGCAGCACCGTCTTTCGGGCATGCTGGATCAGCTTGCCCGGTTGCTGGAAAATCAAAAACCGCAGCCGCTTGGGACGTGCCGTCTGCATATCCGGTGGCAACACCAGGCGCTTCATCGCGGTCAGTACGTTATAGGTGATTACCGCCATCCGGAACCAAGCCGCATTGGCTCCATAGCGCCCACACGGCAGAACCCCGCCAGCCAACTCATTCTTCAGTACGTCGTGTACGGCCTCTATCGTGCCCGCCTTCTCGCGGTGCCATACCAACAGCCGCTTCGGTTTCCACTCCCACAGATTCGTTCGCACCGCGAAGTGCTTCACTGCGCTGCCGTCGCCAAACAGTTCCCCCTGCTTTTTGCGAATCCGAATCGCGATGGTCCGCAACGGCTCCCGGTAGTCTGCGACGCCCACGTGCGGGCGTAGCCGTTCTTCGGATCGTTACCATGCTGCAGGCACGCGCCCCACAGGTAGATGGCGCCGCTGGTCCAATTGTCACCGTTCCCGGCGAACTGCCGCACAACAATCCAGAGTCCTGTCTGCCCGCCCGCGAGTGTACCGGTGATCTTGAACCTTTGCCATGCGGTCGTGAGATCGATGCTCGTCGGGCCCGCGAGGTAGCCTTCCACGACGAAGCCATCGCCCGACTCCAGACCGAGTACCGCCGCCTCCAAAGCCGCATCGACGCCATGTACCTGGACAAGCTCGACGGCCGGATCGACACGGCCTTCTTCGACGCCAAGTCGGCCGAGTGGCGCACCGAGCAGGACCGCCTCCTGCGCGACGTCGCGACGCACCAAGTCGCCAACCAGACCTACATTGAGGAAGGCGTCCAGTTGTTGCACCTGGCCCACCGCGCGCACGACCTGTTCGAAAGGCAGGAACCGGCGCAAAAACGGCGACTCCTGAATTTTCTACTCTCGAACTGCGTTTGGAAGGCCGGAGTTCTCACCGCAGAATATCGCCAACCATTTGACATGTTGGCACTTGCGCGTGAGGCTGGCGGAGGGGACGAAGCGATGATCGGGACGAAAAACGGCCAATTTGAGAATTGGCTCCCCAGGTGGGATTCGAACCTTCTACTTCCTGACGGGCGCGGCTTGATCCAGCGCCATATTCAGTTTCAAAACGTTGACACGCGGCTCGCCCAGAATGCCGAACTGCCGGCCCTCGGTGTGGGAAGTCACGAGTGCCCGCAACGCGTCCGCGCTCATTCCACGGGCGGCGGCCACGCGCGGTACCTGCGCCTCGGCGGAGGCCGGGCTGATATCGGGGTCGAGACCGCTGCCGGAGGCGGTCAACAGATCGGCCGGCAGAGGACCGGTAGCGTTGGGATTAGCGTCGCGGAATTTCTTGACGTCGCCCTGCACGCGGTCGACCAGATGCTGGTTGGTGGGCCCGAGGTTGGAGCCGCCCGACGCTAAACCATCGTAGCCGTCGTTGCCGGCGGCTGAAGGACGGCCCTGGAAATACTCGGGGCGGGTGAATCGCTGGCCGATCAGTTCCGACCCCACGGTCTTCCCGCCGGGCTGGATCAGGCTGCCATCCGCCTGGTGGGGAAAGATCGCCCTGGCGAGTCCCGTTACCAGCAGCGGATACGCCACGCCAGTAAGAACGGCGAAGACCAGGGTCACGCGAACGGCAATGATGAGTTGTTTCATATCAGTCTCCTCAGAAAGATCGCTCCCTCACGGTCGCGGCTCNNCTACGCCAAATGCAGCAATACCAATAACCTGTCGATCAGCCAGATGCCCGGGAAGGGCGCGATGACCCCGCCCACTCCATACACCAACAGATTCCTGCGCAACAGCGCCGCGGCGCTCATGGCGCGATACTTCACGCCGCGCAGCGCCAGCGGAATCAGCACCATAATGATCAACGCATTGAAGATCACCGCCGCCAGCACGGCGCTTTGCGCGTTGTGCAGCCCCATGATATTGAGCTTGCCCATCACCGGATACATAGTCATGAACATGGCCGGCAGAATGGCGAAGTACTTGGCCACGTCGTTNNGTCGTTGGCGATGGAAAACGTGAACAACGCGCCGCGCGTCATCAGTAACTGTTTGCCGATAGCTACTATTTCAATCAGCTTGGTGGGATTGCTATCGAGGTCCACCATATTACCGGCCTCTTTAGCGGCCATCGTGCCGGTGTTCATGGCCACGCCGACATCCGCCTGCGCCAGCGCCGGGGCGTCGTTGGTGCCATCTCCCGTCATGGCCACTAGGCGTCCGCCGGCCTGCTCCTTTTTGATCAGGTCCATCTTGTCTTTAGGGGTGGCCTGCGCCAGAAAATCGTCGGTGCCGGCTTCCGCCGCGATGGCGGCCGCGGTCAACGGATTATCGCCGGTGATCATGATGGTGCGGATGCCCATGGCGCGCAATTGCTGGAAGCGCTCGCGCATGCCGCCCTTCACGACGTCCTTCAGGTGGATTACGCCCAGCGCGCGGTCGCGGTCGGCCACCACCAGGGGCGTGCCGCCGGAACGCGAGATACGCTCGGTAATCTCCATCAATTCGGTGGGAACCGTGCCGCCGTGCTCGCGTACGAACTCCATCACCTGTTCGGTGGCGCCCTTGCGGACGCAACGGCCGTCGATATCCACGCCGCTCATGCGCGTCTGCGCCGTGAAGGGGATGAAGTGCGCTTCGTGTTCCGCCACTTCGCGCCCGCGAATGTTGTACTTCTGCTTGGCCAGCACCACGATGGAGCGGCCTTCGGGGGTCTCGTCGGCCAGGCTCGAAAGCTGCGCCGCGTCGGCCAGTTCGGGTTCGCCGATGTTGCCTATTGGGATGAACTCCACCGCCTGGCGATTGCCCAGGGTGATGGTGCCGGTCTTGTCGAGCAGCAGGGTATTGACGTCGCCCGCCGCTTCCACCGCCTTCCCGCTCATGGCCAGCACGTTGTGCTGCATCACGCGGTCCATGCCGGCGATTCCGATAGCCGAGAGCAGCCCGCCGATGGTTGTCGGAATCAGGCAGACCAGCAGGGAGATCAGCACCGTCACGGTGGGCGGCGTGGCGCCGTTGCCGCTGGCCGACACACTATAGATGGCGAAGGGCTGCAAAGAAACCACCGCCACCAGGAAGATCAGTGTCAGGCCGGCGATCACGATGTTGAGGGCGATTTCGTTGGGCGTCTTCTGCCGCGCCGCGCCCTCCACCAGAGCGATCATGCGATCCAGGAACGTCTCGCCGGGGTTGGAAGTGATCTTCACCTTGATCCAGTCGGAGAGCACCTTGGTGCCGCCCGTGACGGCACTGCGGTCGCCGCCCGATTCGCGGATCACCGGCGCGCTCTCGCCGGTGATGGCCGATTCGTCCACGCTGGCGATGCCTTCGATCACGTCGCCATCGCCGGGGATGGTTTCGTTCATCTCCACCAGCACCACGTCGCCCGAGCGCAGTTGCGTGGCCGCCACGGTCTCGTTCTTGCCGCTGCCGTTGAGCAGGCGGCGGGCGGTGGTTTCGGTCTTGGTCTTGCGCAGAGTGTCGGCCTGAGCTTTGCCGCGGCCTTCCGCCATGGCTTCGGCGAAATTGGCGAACAGCACCGTGAACCAGAGCCAGAGGGTGATCTGGAAGGTGAAGCCGGCGAGGGCCGCACCGGTAACGATATCGCGGGCCGCCAGGATGGTGGTCATCGCGGCGCCTACTTCCACCACGAACATGACGGGGTTCTTCATCATGAGGCGCGGATTCAGCTTGACGAACGAGTCCTTGAGCGCGCGCCTGACGATCGGCGGATCGAACAGGGGACGCGCCCGCGAGCCCTTTTTGGGCATCAACGAGACGGGATCTGCAGCGGGAGGTGGTGTCATGGTGGTTGCCATCGATATTAGCTCCAGAGCCTGCCGGCATTCATGAAGAAGTGCTCCACCACCGGCCCCAGCGAAAGCGCCGGAAAGAAGGTGAGTGCACCGACAATCACGATTACGCCCACCAGCAGGCCCACAAAGAGCGGTCCATGGGTGGGGAAGGTGCCGGCCGAAACGGGCACCAGTTTCTTCTGCGCCAGGCTGCCGGCGGCGGCCAGCAGCGGGATCATCATCAGGAAGCGTCCGAACAGCATGGCGATTCCGATGGTGGTGTTGAAATAAGGCGTATTGGCGTTGATGCCGGCGAAGGCGCTGCCGTTGTTGCCCACCGCGCTGGTGTAGGCGTACAGCATCTCGGTGAGCCCATGCGGCCCATTGTTGCCCAGGTTGGCGGTGGCGTCGCCGGGCGCGTTCACCCAGCTATTGTGCGGGAAGTGAATCACCGCGCCTACCGCCGAGAAGCCCAGGATGGTGAAAGCCAGCACCAGCGCCGCCAGCATCACCATTTTGACTTCCTTCTGCTCGATCTTCTTGCCCAGGTACTCGGGGGTACGGCCCACCATCAGTCCGGCGATAAATACCGCCAGGATGGCGAACAGCAGCACGCCATACAGCCCCGAGCCCACGCCTCCGAAAACCACTTCGCCCAGTTCGATATTGATCAGCGGCACCAGTCCACCCAGGGGCGTCAGGCTGTCGTGCGCATTGTTCACCGCGCCGCAACTGGCGTCGGTGGTGACCACCGTGAAGAGGGCCGAGTTGGCGATGCCGAAGCGCACCTCTTTGCCTTCCATGTTGCCGCCGGGTTGCGTGTCACTGGCTGCCGTCTGAATCCCCAGTTTGGCCAGGTTGGGGTTGCCCGAGGACTCCGCGCCGTACGTTACCGCTACGCCGGCCAGGAATATCACGCTCATGGCGGCGAATAGCGCCCATCCTTGCCGGGTGTCCTTCACCATCTTGCCGAACGTGTAAGTCAGGCCGGCGGGAATGATGAAGATGTAGAGCATCTGTAAAAAGTTGGCGAAGGGCGTGGGGTTCTCGAAGGG
>PLRZ01000013.1:17204-18942 GCA_003164075.1 Bryobacterales bacterium
CCTTGGTATACGGATGGAAGTTCTGAATGGCGCCCTGGGAGACCAGCAGCAGCGCCCCCACTACCGCGAGCGGCAACAGGACGTAGACCGTGCTGCGGGTGAAATCCACCCAGAAGCTGCCCAGCGTCTTCGTCGAATGGCGGGCGAAACCGCGCGCGAAGGCGATGGCCACGCAGATTCCCGACGCCGCGGACCAAAAGTTATGGGTCGCCAGCGCGATCATCTGGCTGACGTAACTCATGGTTGTTTCGGGCACGTACGATTGCCAGTTGGTGTTGGTGCCGAAACTCACGGCCGTGTTGAAAGACAGGTCCGGGCCCACGTTCGCCAAGCCCTGCGGGTTCAGTGGCAGCCATTGCTGGATGCGCAACAGCACATAGCTAAACAGGATGCCAACCAAGCTGAAGGCGAGCATGCTCCCGGCGTAGCGGGTCCAGTGCTGCTCGCCGTTTTCGTCGATGCCGCAGAGCTTGTACAGGCCCACTTCGAGCGGCCGAAGCACGCGGTGCAGGAAAGTGCGCTCTCCGGCGAACACTTTCGCCATGTAGGCGCCCAGCGGCTTGGTGAGCGCCAACAGGACGAGGAAGAACAACGCGATTTGCAGAATTCCGTTTCCGGTCATGCGATCCTCTTCAAAACTCTTCGGGACGTAGCAGGGCGTAGAACAGGTACGCACCCAGGCCCGCGGCAATCAGCAGTGGCAAGATGTATTCCATGGATGCTCCTAGAGGCGCTCGCAGCCTTTCACGAACGCCCATCCGGCGGCAAAAAACAGAATCGAAAGCAATACGAAGAAAGCGTCTAACATTTTTCACCTATACGATGTGCATGAGCGCGACTTTGTGGCCGTCCGCGGCCAGAGCGCGCGCCAGTTTCTCTTCCTGAGTCTGCCAGATATGCTTGTGAGCCGCCACCAGCACCGTGGACCCGGGCTTCAGGGCATACCGGAAGCCTTCCAGACGGTCGCGCGCCAGAACTACCTGAGGTTGCACCGCCAGCGTCGAGTGGCCGGCCAGTTCCAGCAACTGTTCCACCAGATAGGCGTGCACCATGGTGGGGCAAACGAACGGCACGGGATATGGCAGGGTATGTACGGCAATCAACAGGACCCGGGCATTTAACCCCGCGGTCAGCACGGCAGCGCGCTCCAGGGCCACGGCGGTGGTCTCCGGTCCGGTGTAAGGGACGACAACTTCCAGTTCGCCGTCCGCTCCGCCCATATCCAGACGTCCGGGGTCGATCTGAAACACGCCGCTGGTTTTCATTTCTTTCACATTACGGGCGGGCGCATAAAGAAGTCGTAAAGAAAGGATCAGGATTCGATATAAATTGTACGCGCGGGGCCGATCCACTACACTTGAACAGATAAAGCCGTGAACAAGAGCCTTCCGTTGATGCTTCGCCACGCAATGTATAACCTGCGTGGCGGATTTTTAATTCGCCCGCTCACAATCGCGCTGACGTTGGGCGCCGCGGGTGCATTCCTGTCATGGTTGGAAGAGGAGTTTCCGGCCGCCAGCGCCTGGGTGCCCACGGTCCTGTTCCCCTCGCACGCCGACCCGCAAGTCGCCCAAGTCATTCTGGCGGGAATCGCCGCCTCCATCATGACGGTGGTGTCCATCGTGTTCGCCATCCTGCTGATGACGCTCACCCTGGCATCCATGCAGTTCTCCCCGCGCATCATCGTCAGCTTTTCCAGGGACCGCGTGACGCAATGGACGCTCGGTATCTTCCTGGG
>PLRZ01000077.1:0-7791 GCA_003164075.1 Bryobacterales bacterium
TGGCTGAACGCCGCAGGTGATGTATTGAGCCAACTACATTCCGGTACACCGGAGCAATTCGAGACTCAGAATAGACGGTTGGCGTTCACGCTAGCGCAGTTACCCTGTGTTATCTTACACTCCAATTATGGTTGACCTAACATCCGCGCTTACAGTCGCTTCGTCGGTTGGGCTATCAGTTCCCACTGCTGTTTGGCTAACGAAGAAGTTTGTATCACATCGCCTCAGCAAGGACCTTGAGGCATACAAGGACAAATTGAACCGAGATCGTGATGAATGGCAAGCAGCGTTACGCGAGCGGGTCGAGTCAGCATTGGGTACGAAATCGGCTGAGCGTGATTACGAATTCTCCGCTCGCAAGCGACTATACACGGCGATAGGCCCTCTTCGTTTCCAACTGGTGCTGGCTTGTCGGGATTACAGTAACCGTATTAAGCGGCATGCGAGCAAGCCTTTCCCCACCGAGATCGACGGATACTACGGCTGCTCGTTCCTGTACCGAATTCTGCGGCCGTTCGCAGTTTCGGACTTGATTGAACGCCAAATGGCGTATGCTGATTTCTCCGTTGATCCTGGTGCCGTAGCGGTGCTGCGATTCCGGCGCGCCAGTTTTGAGGCATGGACGGGCGGCGGTGTGGTTCTTGATCATCCAGATGCCGACTGGCACACGCAGGCACAACACGTGTTCAGCGATAAGCTTCGATGTGCGTCAAACACCCTAATCATGAATGACGGCAGAGATCGGATCGCATATGCCAATGAATTCCAGAGTTTTGCGGGCAATTCTGAGAACCGCGACCGCCTGCACCCATTTCCGCGCCTTCTCAAGGCCTTTACATTTGCCGCCAAGCCGATCCTATGGATTCGCATGGTTTGCTTCGGCCTTCTTTGCAACGACTACGTGCGAGCGGAGGGGCCAAAAATAGGGTTCCACCAGCCAGATTTTCTCGTGAAGGATCTACTTCAGACGTGTCCTGACCCATAGCTCACGGAGAGGCTTGAGGAATACGCTAAGGCGATCGTAGACGTCGCGGCATCTGAGCTGTAGAACATCTCGCGCCGGTTGACTTCCGCCGCTTACGAAGACACTCCAGCAGGATGCTGCGAAGTCTTCGCTGGCGTTACTTGTTGAAACAAAAGAGCGTCTCTACGTTTCAGACGCCCATGCGAGGAGCCGATACCCAACAAAGTTCGATGTTCAGTTACCTGTCACCGGAGCGTGTGCCTTGTCTCCAGTTGGAGAAATTCTCTCCGATCATTCCAGACCTTCATTACGCCCGCGCGCTTCAGGAGCGATAGATGGCACGGCGCTTTGGAAGGCACGAGGCTCGCTTCGGCCGAGTGGTCGGCCACTCGGAAAATGGCAGCACCGGGCTCCCGCTTTTACGAAGTCGGATCCGGGTTGCGATTGAAAGCAAAAAGGCTAGTCTGTAGCAAGAGTGAAATGCGCTGTTCAGAGTGTTCACTGCGGTTGCGGGTGGTAGCGGCTTGCCAGCGTAATCATGAACATCATACTGGCGACCACACGAGAAGACCGGCTTCCTCGCCGGGGATAACCCGGGCCTACCGGGCGCAGCGGAAAGGCGCTGTGAGCTTCGTGGCGTGGTTGCTACGGCATCCGGAGAGCCAAAGGTAGACGGTGAAAGGCGGTGAGTTTTCAGGCTTGTTGCGGCTAGTCTCACCCGGAACGGCATTTTGAGTACATTCGGAGCGGTGCAGTCCCTGCCACCAACGATTCAATTGCATGTCGGCCGCATGGAAAGGGGGGTGAACTTCCTCCAAGTGGACGACAAACGCCCGTTTGTTCCTTTTGCCCTCCTCGGATCGGCGCGGCCCGCAATGGGAACCGTAAGCGGGAGTAATCCGATCCCGCTACGCGGCCGTTTCAAATAAGTTCCAGCCGGAGTTGGCGGCCGATTGCCACCGCGGCGCGTTGAAGGGTGTGCAATGTAACACTGGTGTTGGTGGGGTCGAGCAAACGGTCGAGCGCTCTACGGCTGGTTTGCATGCGGATGGCCATCGCCGCCTTGGTGAGGCGATCCCTCTCCATGGCGGCCTTGATCTGATCGGCGAGGATCTGTTTGACGGCCTGTTCCTGGCATTCTTCCAGATCTGCGTTCATCGGCGTTCATCGGCGGCCAAGAATGTTTTTGCCTGGACGCGAGGTGAGATCACCCCGATTCCAAGACCTCAGGAGTTCGGAGACTCATCTCGGCCCTCTTCGAAAGCGGCGGCAGGCGTCTCGGCGCGGCGGACTGAGAGACAGCGCCACGACGCCTGGTGGGAAGTTATTCTTGCGCGACTGCTAAGAACCGCTTGCTGGCGCGCGCGGCTCGGAAAACGCTGCGACGATCCACGGGACTTGTTACCGAACCGGGCCCAGAGGGCACCCCGCCAGGGAGCGGTTTCTTGAGTTCCGCGACAGAAACTCCGGTGCGGTCCGGTTAGAACTGCCCCACCAGCGCGCCCGCTTTGGCCAGCGCGGCTTCCACTTCGTCCTTGCCCAGGTCCGTACTGATAAACAATTCCTGCCGTGCGCCTGCGCTCAGCGCGATGGCCTTCCAGCCGTTTTGCGTCGGCACGGTAATGCGCACCCTGACCTTGCCTTTGGCATCGCGCACCGGGCGGATGACGCCGGGAATCACCGATCGGATCGCCGGATTGGCAGCCAGCAAGGTCTCCAGAATACCCCGCACGCCCTCGATAATGCTGTGCTCCACCTTGAGGCGGTCTTTGGCCGTTCGCAGCCGCATCTACTCCCCGCCCTCGCCGCCGCGCAACGGAACGAAACGGCATAACGTGGCCACGCGCGAGTCGATCCGGCCCGCGCACTTCCACAAGGAACGCAATTCCTGGTCATCGCCCGCGCCCACGGGAATCACCAGGCAGCCGGGATCGTCCAGTTGCTCCAGCAGGGCGGCGGGGATCTCGCGCGCCGCGGCCGCGACCGAGATGGCCCGGTATGGAGCCAGCGGCGGATAGCCGAACCAGCCGTCGCCTTCCACCACCGTAATATTCGCGTCGCGCCCGGTGCGCCGCAGATTTTCGCGCGCCAGTTGCGCCAGCGCGGGGATCAGTTCCATGGCCACCACCCGCGCGGCCAGTTGCCCCAGCACTGCGGCGGCGTATCCGCAGCCGGCGCCCACCTCCAGCACGGTTTCGGTTCCGGTGAGCTGCAGCAGTTCGGCCATCAGCGCGGTCATGTAGGGTTGGGAAATCGTCTGGCCGTAGCCCAAGTGGGTGGGGTTATCGGCGTAGGCCACCACGCGCGATTCCGCCGGAACGAATTCCTCGCGCGGAATCCCGCTCATGGCGGCCAGCACGCGCTCGTCCCGAATACCGCGCCGGCGCAGTTGCACATCCACCATCTTGCGGCGTTCTGTAAACCAATCGGGAATCACGTCTGCCCAATTCTATAATAAATGTGATGCCATATCAGGTTACGCTCATCCCCGGTGACGGAATTGGACCCGAAGTGGCCGAAGCCACCGTCCGCGCGATCGACGCCGCCGGCGTCAGCATAGAGTGGGAACGCGTGGAGGCCGGCGTGCGCGCGCTGGCCGAATACGGCCAATTGATTCCCGACGATGTCTACGCCTCGCTGGAAGTGACCCGTGTCGGCCTCAAGGGCCCCACGGCGACGCCCATTGCCGGCGGCCACCAGAGCATTAACGTGGCGCTGCGCAAGAAACTGGGACTCTATACCAACTTTCGTCCGGTGCGCATGCTCCCCGGCCTGAAGACCCGTTTTCACGATGTGGCCATCGACCTGGCGATCTTTCGCGAGAACACCGAGGATCTCTACTCCGGCCTGGAACACGAGGTGGTCCCGGGCGTGGTGGAGAGCCTCAAAATCATCACCCGCCATGCCTCCATGAAAATTGCGCGGGCGGCTTTCGAATACGCCCGGCGTGAAAGTCGGCGCAAGGTGACGGCCATCCACAAGGCCAACATCATGAAGCTGAGCGACGGCCTGTTTCTCAAGTGCTGCCGCGAAGTGGCGTCGGAGTTTCCCGACATCGTTTACAACGAACTGATTGTGGACAACGCCTGCATGCAACTGGTGATGCGGCCGGAGACGTTCGACCTGCTGGTGCTGCCCAATCTGTACGGCGATATCATCTCCGATCTGACCGCGGGCCTGGTGGGCGGACTGGGGATTGTGCCGGGCGCCAACATCGGCGACCACCACGCCATTTTCGAAGCGGTTCACGGGACCGCGCCGGATATTGCCGGCAAGGGATTGGCGAACCCCACCGCGCTGATGCAGTCGGCGGTGCTGATGCTGGCTCACCTGGGCGAGCGCGACGCGTCGGTGCGGTTGCACAATGCGATTTACCAGGCGTATGCCGAGGGCCGTCATCTGACCGGCGATGTGGGCGGGAACGCGTCCACGGGGGAATTTACGGACGCGGTGATCGGGCATTTGGAGTAGCTTACCGTCCTCCGTACCGATGATATGACCGGAGGTATTGACAATTGGTATACTACTAGTGCCATGAACACTGCTATTTCCATGGACGACCAACTTCTTTCGGAGGCGCGCCGGGGGGCGTCCAAGACGCTTGTTTTCACCACGCCGCGCTATTCGTCTGCCTTGTTTTGGACAGCAGTGTTTCGGACAAGACTTTCACTACCCTAAATCCACACCCGCGCTACGTTCTGACCCTCACGCCCCTAGGGCGGCACCAAGGCGTCGCAAAGAACAGCGCGACCGTTATCACGCTTGTCAATCTCGGTTGACGTAGGGCTGTCGCCGGGGAGCCTTGCCAAGTGCTTGGGCTCCTCCAGGTCGGACTCGATGAACGCGCGGACCGTGTTAAGCTTGCGCAGCGTCTTATGTCACGTCTCCCGTCGCACCCGATCGGAGGCTCTCCTTCTCAAGCACACAGCCGAGGTCAGCCCCTTGGTGCCAAGTGATGCTCTACAACTTCAATCACTCTACCTGCTGATCGAATCGGTCCGGCCGGACACCAAGCACCCTCGGGATTCCAATGATCCTGCTCATGCTGACGGCGCAGGAGGGTCGCCTACCGATTGACACCGACACTTCACTGAACACGGGCCGGGCAAGCTGCGCAAGGCCGCAGCGGTGGATTTGTGTGCCTGACCGGCGAAACTGGGGCCTCTGCCGGCGTCAAAACCGGCGAAAATGCCGCTCTCTTAAACCGGCGCTGACAGTTCCGCTATCGAACGCGTGGTCACGGCCCTGAATGACCAATCCCCCAGTGCTCCTCAAAGGGTCGAGAGCAGTCAAAGCCCCACGTCCGAAAGACTCCGAGAGGGCGAATAGGAACCGACTACGGGACTTCTTTCGCTACGCGAGGGAATCGTCATCTGAGAGTGCGAAGAAGATCGCTGGGCTGAACGATGCCAATGTTTCGGAAGGACTTCAGCTTTCGCAGATGGCGATCGCCGGAAACGATCAGCTCAGCTCCGCCGGCTAGGGCGCATTCCAAAATCCGGTCATCCGTGGGGTCTTCCGCAATCACTCGCAAGTGGATCGTAGGGCTGATGATCTCGGCAACCTTGGCTACGAGTTTCAGTTGTGCCACGATTTCGGCTTCCTGCCATTGCAGGACATCCCGGAGTACGTGTGCGACTTCGTGCAGGATAGCGGGAGAAACGAGCAGAACGAAATTCCGGTTGACAGCCTTCTGCCAAATCCGAAAAGGCGGGCCTAACGGATGAGTAAAGGCGGAGAAGTAGACGTTGGTGTCAAACACCACTCTAAGCTTGTTTGCGGGCGCGGTAGTCACGGACGATGCGGTCAATGTCCTTCGGCTTGATGCCGAGTTTCTTTGCTTGGCGGGCCCCGGAACGCGACAGGCGGCCGCTTTCCTTGAGCATGTCTTCCGTGCTCGTGAGGTTCTTCTGCTGCTCGGCCCTGGCCTCATCGATAAGGCCCGTGATCCATCGGCTTTCATCGCGGTCGCGCTGGTCGCGATAGCGTCGATAGACCCGTACCATCTCCCGGAACAACTCACTCTTGGTCCGGCGCTCCTGCTTAGCGAGCGACTTCACTTCCGTGACGACCGTCGGCGGGACGGAGAAGCCCATGATTTTGGTTGTTCTGCTCATGTTCATGAACTCGTGGATTGGATTAATCTTAGCTAAACTTATTATAACTGGGCCGCAGAATCCGTCAACCTCGCTGCCTCTTGGGAAGGCGCGGAATGGGCGTTTTCGGCGTCGTTCAGGGCATGCAGCCAGTGATCAGGCAAAGCCCATATCGGCTCGGAGATTGCCTCCGGTCGGTCGAGGTCGCTGGGGATCGCGAGTCCGCCGCNNCAGAACAACCCGGCGCGCTTGCCGGGGGCCGGCCACCAACGGATGGCCGACCAGGTTCCATGAGCTTCTTGCCGCGTGCCTCGTCCGTGGTTTCCGCTAGGACCGCCCGAATGGGATGAACGCCGAACGCTTCGCGGCGTTTTTGCTGCTTTTTGATGATTCCTCCGCACCGGCGGTATTACCAGAGGTATTGACAATTGGTATACTATTAGTGCCATGAAGACTGCTATTTCCGTGGACGACCAGCTTCTTTCGGAGGCCGATAGCGCCGCCCGTGAAATGGGCTTGAGCCGCAGCCGGCTGATTGCAACGGCCCTCGAAGCTTACCTGCGCCGGCGGCGGCAGGATGAGATCACCGCCCGGCTGAATGAAGTGTACGCAGAGCCCGACCCGGAAGAGGCCCGCCTCCTCAAGCTGATGAAGGCGAAGTTCCGCTCCACCATCAAGGAGAGTTGGTGAGAGAGATCTATCAGGGCGAAGTCTATTGGCTCGATTTCGGTCCGGCGAGCGGATCGGCGCCAGCGAAACGCCACCCTTGTGTAATAGTCCAGGGCGATGCGTTCAACCGAAGCCGCATTTCGACCACGGCAGTATGTCTGATCACTTCAAACCAGTCCCGGTCTCGGGACCCCGGCAACGTCCCTCTGAAAAGAGGAGACGCTAATCTCAGCAAGGACAGCGTGGTCAACGTCTCACACTTGCAGACCGTGGATAAGTCGGAGCTCGTCGAGAGGATCGGAAAGCTACCGGCCGACACCGTGGACGCAATACGCGACGGTCTGCAACTGCTGTTCGACCGGATGTAGCGCCACTTACTCGGCGGGCTCGTCGAGTTGCTGGAATAGCGGCGCGAAATCGATTTCGCCCACCAGCGGAGTTGCCAGCGTTTGGGCGTGAGGCCGCCGGATGCCGGCCTGATCCGCCTCGACCAGCGTCCGCTTATAGGGATCGATGACCCAGATGTGCGGAATGCCGGCCGCCAGATAGTCGCCGATCTTTGCGAGCATTTCTGAGAGTTCATCGTCGGGCGATACGATCTCGATCGCTAGGTCCGGCTGTATCAGAATCGGAGTCCTCTCGTGAGGCAGGGCCTTCACGCAGATATCGGGAATGCGGTAGCGCGGTTCGTCGCTCACTCGAACCCGTAACTCCGTAAAGGTGCGAAATCGCCGTTGCCGCTCGCGCGACGCCAGAATCGCCGTGATCAGGGCCTGCAAGCGGCTATGGAAGTATTCACCCACATGGCGCTCCAAAAGCTGCCCGTCAACGTACTCCCTGTCAGGATGGTACGTAGTGCGCAGATATTCTTCAACCGGGACGGCGGTCAACGTCGCCATGAATCCAGTATACTCACTTTCCCCGCGCCAACCCCAATGCCCGAATCCGCTTGTGCAAGTTCGTCCGCTCCATCCCCAGCGTCCGCGCCGCGCCCGACACGTTCCAACTGGACTCCTCCAGCGCGCGCAAAATGTGCTCCCGCTCGGCCGATTCGCGCGCCTC
>PLRZ01000077.1:7844-10109 GCA_003164075.1 Bryobacterales bacterium
GGCACCACGCTCAGCCGGTAATACAAATCCTCGCGGAATTTCTCCTGCGTCACCATGCCTGCCAGATCGCGATTGGTGGCCGAGATCACCCGCACGCTAACGCGGATAATCTGCTCGCCTCCCACGCGGTGGAATTCGCCTTCCTGCAGCACGCGCAGCAATTTGGCTTGCGACGCCCCGTGCAGATCGCCCACCTCGTCCAGGAAAATCGTGCCGCCATCGGCCATTTCGAACTTCCCGCGGCGCGATGAGGTGGCGCCGGTGAACGACCCCTTCTCGTGCCCGAACAACTCGGTCTCCAGCAACTCCGTGGGAATGGCGGCGCAATTCACCTTCACGAACGGCCCCGAGGCGAACGGGCTGGAGTTGTGGATGTGCGCCGCCAGCAGTTCCTTGCCGGTGCCCGATTCGCCGATCAACAGGACGCGGGCATCCGACCGCGCCGCCATGGTGGCCTGCTCCACGGCGCGGGTCCAGGCCGGCGACGAGCCAATCATCTTCGGCGCGCCGCCCACCAGTTCGCGCAAACGCTCGTTCTCCTGCCGCAGGTTGGCCTGCTCGATGGCATTCTTCACCGCCAGCAGAACGCGATCGCGGCTCAACGGCTTCTCCAGAAAATCGAAAGCGCCGGCGCGCGTGGCTTCCACCGCGTCGGCGATGGTTCCATGTCCCGANNTCGATGCCATTACCGTCCGGCAGTTTCATGTCGAACAGGTAGGCGTCGGCGCGGCCGGCATCGGGATGCTTGCCGAAATCCGCTACCGACTTGCAGACGTTCACGGAGTAGCCCTCGCGCTCCAGAATCATGCGTAGCGAGCGCCCGATATTCTCTTCGTCATCCACGATCAGAACGCGTTTGGAAGCCATTGGCAGCCACGGGCAGCAGTACACGGAATCCTGCGCCGCCCAGTTCTCCTTTTACCAGTAAGATGTCACCGCCCGACAACAACGCGCTCTTGCGCGCGATGGAAAGCCCCAACCCCATGCCCCGCTTCTTGAACGAAATGGTGGGCTGAAACAGCGACGAGCGCGCCTGCTCGCTCAGCCCCGGCCCGGAATCGTGCACCTCAATGGCCACGCGCCCGTGCTCCTCCGCGGTAACTCCCAGGATGCGCCCGCCTTCGCCGGCGGCCTCGGCGGCATTCTCCAGCAGGTTGGTGAGGATGCCCTTGATCAGATCCTGATCGGCCACCACGGGAGGCACCTCGCCGGCCAGGCGGCACTCGTAAGCCACTTCGGGATGCGCTGTTTTGAGGAAGGCGACGCGCTCCTGCAGCAGGGAATTCACGTCCAGTTCGCCCGGCCGCACCGGCGGCTCGGTGGCGAATTGCGAGAAGGCGCGAATGCGCCGTTCCAGCGTCTCAATCTCATCCACCACAATCTGCGTGGCCTGCTCCATGAAGCCGCGGTCGGAATCTTCATAGCGAGCCATCATCTCTTCCACCGTCAACCGGATGGGCGTGAGCGAATTCTTCACTTCATGCGCCATCTTGCGCGCCAGGGTCTGCCAACTGGCCAATTGCCGCAGGTAGACCAGGCGCTCGGTGCTCTCCTGGAGTTTTTCCGCCATGTCGTTGAATGCCTTGATGGCGCGCCCGATTTCATCGTCGCGGCGTTCCGCGACGCGTGCGGTCAGGTCCCCGGCGGAAAGTTCCGTCAGTCCCCTGGTGAGGTGCTGGATAGGCCGACTGATGCGGTGCGCCATGTAGACCAGCAGCGCCAGCGAGATCAGCCAGAACGAAGCCGCCGCCAGAATGTAGTAGAGCTTGATTCCGCGCCGCAGATCGCGTTCGCGGGCGACATCCACCAGTTCGCGGGCCTGGGCGATCTGGTGGCTCAAGCCGGCAATGTCCTGCAGACTGGCGGAGTACATCCAGACATCGTCGCCGTGGCGCACCAGGTAGTCCAAACGGTTGCTATCCGGCCCGGCATTGACGAACTGCTCCACCTCTTTACCATCCGCGAAATCGCGCACGGCTTCGGGCCAGGAGGCGCGGCCGGCAGCGGCGAACTTTTGCGGCTTCAGTTCATTTTTCTGCGCCTGCGCTTTGAGAGCGTCCTTATCGCGCTGGAACAGGTCCCTGCCGGTGCGAATCAAGGATTGGGACAGGATGTTCACTTCGTCGGCGGCGCGCAGAAAGCCGGTGGGTTCCAGCAGCGACGTGGTATACCACATGGTTGCTCCCAGGGGCACCAGCGTGGCCGCCAGGAAGATCAGGATCAGCCTGTTGCGAAGACGATTCACCCGGCCCGCCCTTTGCGCGG
>PLRZ01000077.1:10174-13362 GCA_003164075.1 Bryobacterales bacterium
CATGCTCTCCAGACACCACGTTTCGGTGGCGGATTGCGAGAGATTCGCGGCCTTTCGCGGCGGCGGTCCGGGAGTCGACACGGCAAACACATCGCCCGCTCCCCACACATCGTAACTCACCAGAAAGTGGCCCTCGGCTCGCTTGAATTGTGTGACGAACTGGTCCCGGAATAGAGAAACTGTCACCACATACTCTACCGTGGATCCCCCTTTCAAACGGCTTAGCGACTTTCCCTGCAGGAAATGCAGGCCCAGGGACGAGACGTGCAGGTTGTCGCCATCGAAAGTAACGATCAGAGGGTCGGCGGCGCCTCTCGCCGGGAATAGAGGAGCAACCAGGCTGGCCAGAAGCCAGCATCGGCGGCTGATCTGTAGACCCCGGGAGGGTTCCGGCATCAGGGAAGAATGCCCATCATGAAAATCGGCTCCATGCGTCCGGATCGCATGGGAACCGCCACCGCCAGGGAGAAAATCGATTCCCGGACGCCTAATCCCACCGAATGCCTCGCAACGATAGGTTCGCCTTCATCCCAAATAGCGCCGCAGTCATAGAACGCCTGAAAAGCACCGTAATGATATTCGACGGAATTGTGGACGGCGCGGTTTCCCCCTAGCGGGTCGATCTCGTACTTATTCCAGCCGCGAAGGTAATAGGTGTTTCCCAGTACGAAGCGGTCTGAAAGAGGAGCCCGGCCGCTGATGAACCCGGCCCAGGCGTTATCCGTGACGATATGTTTCCCATTTCGGAACTGATAGCGGACGCCGCCCGACCTCAGGGAATATACGTAGTCGCTGTTGAGCAATCGGCTGGAGGCGTGCAGAGAGCAATCGGCATCCAGGTCCTGCTGGTTGGCGCCTTCGAAGCTCTGGTGATAGTGCAAGGTAGCGGTCAATGCGTTGGCGCTTTCGAATTCCGACGCCGGACCTTCATTCTCGAACCGTTCGACCCGCGCCCCTAGCGTCAGGGTGAGCGGCTTGGCCAGCACAATGGTGGCGGCCGGCTGAAACGCCAGGCGGGAGCGGTACAAACCCGGCACGTCCTGGGGATTTGCCGTCATGGCCGCGACGGTCGCCAGGTTCCACTGCGAGTGGAAGCTTTCCGCCTCGAATTTGAAGCTAAGCCGGTCGGTGCCCACACTCTTATCTTCGTATCGCGCCACAATGCCCGAAAACCGCTCGGGCAGCCAATCGCCGTTGCTCACCAGACCCAATGCGAAGGTATGCTGCTGCAGGGTGAGATCGGCCTCGCCGCTGCCGCTCCAGCCCTGTCGCGAGTCGTAGAGAAACTGATTGACGTTCATACCCACGGAAGCGCGCGCCGGCCGCACCTCGAATTCCACCCGCACCTGCTCGGGAATCTCGCCGCGCACAATGCGGTGGGTCACTTCACGGGCGCTCAGCTCTTTCTTCAGATTTTGCGCCAGGGTGTCCAGGATAGGCGGATTGAGCTTCTGTCCGATGATGGCGATCAACTGGTGACGCAAGCCAGTGCTGATCTTGTCCGTGGTATCCGACTGCAAGTTGGCGGTCCAACCTTTCCCCGAGACGACCACCGTTTCCACGGTATACCGCGCATTCACGTTGCTGTCGGAGTCCTGCGGTCCGGCGAAGAGCAGACTGCCCAGGAAACAAAGACAGCCGAGCCAGGCATGTTTCATGCAGGCCCCAAGCGCACGCTGCCTGCCAATAGCAAATTGTTGTGGGGAAAGGAAATAGAGCCCGGAACGTTGTGCTTGGCGTTCACAGGTGTGGAACTGTAGAGAGATATCCCCGTCGCCGCGGGTGCGGACCGGGCTGGGCCTAAAGAACCTTGGCCAGCTCGGTCGCAAAGGCGCTGCGGGGTGACTGTTCGCGGTCTTTGCCGCGACGTTTGCGGTCGGGCCGAGGCTGCACGCGAGGGGCATTGGGAGCTGCGGTGGCCTGCTGCTGAGCGCCGGCTCCACGCGGCGCTTCCTTGCCCTTGGGGGGCTGGGCCGGGTTGGCTCGCAACAGCCGATCTTCCAGCGGTGCACGGTCGAAGCGGCGAATAATCGCCTGCATCTCATCGCTTGTCGGTGCTTCGACAAATGCGAAGCCCTTCGATTCCTGAGTTTCGTGGTTTCGGATCACCTTTACGGCATCGGCCACTAAATCTTCAGCGGCCAGCCATTGTTTGATGTCATCGGCGGTGACCCATGTGGGAAGGTTGCCAAGAA
The DNA here is from genome assembly GCA_003164075.1 of Bryobacterales bacterium. The sequence continues at coordinate 12,370 of PLRZ01000077.1, forward strand.
AAACGGTAAAGCTCATTCAGTTAATTTTGTGTACTCCGTTGGTTGGATTTGCGGGACTTCAAGGGGAGGATTCCGATCAGATCGCAACTAGATAGTACCAGAGTGCTCCCGCCGATTGCAAACGGATATCGCGAGCATTTTTGCCGGTTTTCAGAAAGCTGTACAATCGTCGCACGGGAGACAAGCGGACATGCAGACAAAGCTCGAAAACGCGACGGTAACCGAGGAGGGTCCGGTGGCCGTCATCACGCTGAACCGTCCGCAGCGCCGCAACGCGCTTTCGCTCGACCTGATGCGCGAATTGCTCGTCTGTCTGGACCGGATTGCGAGCGACCGCGAGATCCGCGCCGTCATTCTGGCGGCCGCCGGCAAGGCATTTTGCGCGGGTCACGATCTTTCCGAAATGACCGGCCGCGATATCAACGACTACCGCCGGATTTTCGACGTTTGCAGCCAGCTCATGTTGAAAATCGAAGCCATTCCGCAACCGGTGATCGCCGAAGTGCAAGGCGTGGCCACGGCGGCCGGCTGCCAGTTGGTGGCCGCTTGCGATCTGGCGGTGGCCGCCGAAGATGCCTGGTTCGCCACTCCGGGCGTAAAGATCGGGCTATTCTGCACCACGCCCATGGTGGCGCTCACGCGCGCGATCGGCCGGAAACGCGCCTTGCAGATGTTGTTGACCGGCGAGCCGGTGGACGCGCGAACGGCGGCGGAATGGGGGCTCATTAATGAAGTGGTTCCCGCCGCCGGGCTAACGGCCGCCACCCGAAAATTGGCAGCCAAGGTGGCCGAGGCCAGCTCTTTGGTGGTGGCCATCGGAAAGCAGGCGTTTTACACGCAAATCGATCTCGACGAACCAAAAGCGTATGCCTACGCGAAGGAGGTGATGTCGATGAACGCCATGGCGGCGGACGCGCAGGAAGGGATGGGCGCCTTCATCGGCAAGCGGGCGCCTTGCTGGAGCGGGAAGTAGTTGGCGTGCGGCAGGAGTGC
>PLRZ01000465.1:0-1869 GCA_003164075.1 Bryobacterales bacterium
TCGCGCAGGCACTCCTGCGTGCGGGGTCGAGGCTCCGAACTCCTGAGGTCGCCCCGCAGTTTCGGGTGGCTTGGGAAAATGCGCTGACCCATTCCTTGCTCGGTGGGGCGGGCGGTGCTCGCCTGCCCTCTATCCTGTTTAGGCAGCGGGCTTGGTTCAGCGAGGACGGGCGGGCAGGCGAGCACCGCCTGCCCCACCTCCGGAGTTACCACAAATTCCACGACGTCAGGATCCCGCGTAACGGAGCGCCGAGATGAGTCTCGGCGCCGCAGACAAGAGTGTCTGCGCCACATTATTGCCGCGCGGGAACTCATGCCTGGGAGCGGGCGCGGGACTTCACGAAGGACGTCAGCGCCAGCAACGGGAAGTAATCCTTATACAGGTGGTAATTCAGATAGAAGACCTTGGGGAAGCCCGTGCCGGTGGCCAATTCCTCGTCCCAGTTGCCCTCGGCGCGCTGCGTGTCCAGCAGATAGTCGATCCCGTGCTGCACGCTCAAGCTATTGTCGTCGCCGCCGGCGATCAGGCCCATGATCGCCCAGGCGGTCTGCGACGGGGTGCTGTCGGCGGGGGTGAAGGTACCGTTGTCGTAGCTGGCGCAGCTTTCGCCCCATCCGCCATCGGCGTTTTGTATGGAACGAAGCCATTCGCCGCCGCGCAATACGTGCGCTTCGCGATCGCTCTCGCCCGACGCCGCCAGGCCGCGCAGGGCGAAGCAGGCGCCATAAATGTAGGCCACGCCCCANNCCGTGGGACGCCAGCGCTTCCAGCACGCGCCCGGTGATATCGGGGCAGGTGGGGTCCAGCATGGCGTTGTGGTCGGCGAAGGGAACTTTGTTGAGGAACTCCCAGTTGTTATCGGCGTCGAATGCGGCCCATCCGCCATCGGAGGACTGCATGGCAAACAGCCAGTCNNACCATGGCGGTGTCGTCGATATCGGGATAGAACTCGTTGGAGTATTCGAAGGCCCAGCCGGAAGGCTCGGTATTGGGCCGCTTGACGGACCAATCGCCCTTCCGCCGGACTTCCCTGGCAAGCAGCCAATCGGCCGCGCGGCGCAGCGCGGGGTGCTGGGGATCGGTTTGGCCCAGCGCGTACAGGCCGATGCCGGTGTCCCAGACTGGCGAGAAGCACGGCTGAAAAAAGAAGCGGTCGCCATCCTCCACCATCAGATTGTTGAAGTGGCGCAGGGCTTCGGTGCGCAAGGGGTGATCCTTGGCGTAGCCCAGGACGTCGAGCGCCATCACGGAATACATCATGGGCGGATAAATGGCGCCCAAGCCCTCGCAATGATGCAGCCGCTCGATCATCCACTCCTTGGCCTTCTCGATGGCCTTCTTGCGGAGACTCTGGGAGCCGCTGCGCTCCCACCATTTCAGGAACCAGTCGGCGCTGAGGAAAATATTGTGCCAGGTGAGCCACTGGCGGTCCTTCCGGAACGACCATGCAGGGCTGGCGCCGGGTTTCCAGATTTCATCCAAGTGGAAGCCTTCGGGCACGGGCATGCGCGGATTGGCGGCGTGCAGGATGGAGAGCGACACCACGATGGCGCGCGTCCAGGCGGACATCTGGTACAGGAAATCGAAGGGCAGCAGCACTACTTCCGGTGGAATGCTGGGGCAATACTGGCGCGGGTAGAGGTCGAAGAGACTGAGATTGACTTTGACGTAGCTGTTGGCTGCCTGAATGCCGCCCAGTTCCAGGATGCGGGTCCGCAGGCGCACCATGCGGGAATCTTCCACCGGGATGCCGGTCAGTTTGAGCGCGAAGTACGCCTTGACGCAGGCGCTGACTTCCGACGGTCCGCCGGGGTAGATGTTGAGACCGCCGTCGGGAAGCTGGCAGTCGAGAATCACGCGGGCGGCCTT
>PLRZ01000465.1:1901-5063 GCA_003164075.1 Bryobacterales bacterium
TTTCAGCCGCGGATTCCAACGTACTGCCGACTTGCACCGGTGCGCTCATTGAATTGTGATGGTAAGCTCCGAGGGTAGCGAGAATCGCACGTCCTCGTCCACTAGTTCGATTTCCTCCATTTGGTGGAAACTGGCGTCTTTCAGGAATTGGATCAGTTCCTGCACCAGGTGCTCGGGCGCGGAGGCTCCGGCCGTCACCCCTACATTTTTCACGCCCACCAGCCAAGCCGGGTCGATATCGCCGCAATCGTTGACCAGATGGGACTCGACTCCGAAATTGTGGCCCACTTCCACCAATCGCTTGGAATTGGAGCTGTTTTGCGACCCCACCACGAGCAGCAGATCGACGCACTCCGAGACGGCTTTCACGGCCATCTGGCGGTTCTCGGTGGCGTAGCAGATATCCTGCGCGGGCGGCCCCTGAATGTAGGGGAACCGCTGTTTCAGACGCACGATGATGTCGCGGGTTTCGTCGAGACTGAGGGTGGTTTGGGTGAGGTAGCGAACGCGCGTGGGGTCGGGCAGTTCGAGGATATCGACATCGGCCACGGTTTCCACCAGGAAGCTGCGTTCGGGCACTTCGCCGAGGGTGCCGATCACCTCATCGTGGTCCTTATGGCCGATCAGCACGATGCTGAAGCCGTCGCGCGCAAAACGCACCGCTTCCAGATGGACCTTGGTGACCAGGGGGCAGGTGGCGTCAATGACGTCCAAGCGGCGTTCGCGGGCCTGAGAGCGGACCGCGGGAGCGACTCCATGGGCGCTGAAGATGGCGCGTCCACCTTCGGGGACTTCGTCGAGCTCTTCTACAAAGATGGCGCCAGCTTCGCGCAATTCGTCCACCACATGTTTGTTGTGGACAATCTCTTTACGGACGTAGACTGGCGGGCCGTAGAGGTCCAGAGCGATCTTGACGACATCAATGGCTCGGACCACACCGGCACAAAAGCCTCGCGGCTTGAGCAAGAAGATCTTCTTGTCCGCGCCAAGATTCGGTGCGAAAGGCTTAAGGGGCATAACAATGGATAGTGCCGATTATAACAGGACGTTTACACGATTCGCACTTGAAAATCGATGTAGCGCAAGCATTTGCATGGGCGCCCCCTGTGCATACATGGCACACTATTGTCATGGTGGAATGGAGCGTAGTAAGAATCGTAGACGGTCTGAAACTACGTTTGGTTGCAGGCAAATCGGGTCTCCGGGCTCTGCAATTTCCGCCATTCGGGCCGGTGGAAGGCGAGGAAAACGCGGCCAATACACTGATGAGCGAGGCGGCCGAGGAGTTGCGGGCCTATTTTGCGGGTGTTCTGCGGGTATTTCGGGTTCCTTTGGACCTGGAAGGGACGGATTTCCAACTGAGGGTGTGGCATGAATTGCTGACGATTCCCTACGGGGAAACCCGGAGCTACGCTCAAATTGCGGAAGCTATCGGGAGACCGAAAGCGGTGCGGGCCGTTGGCGCGGCGAACGGCAGCAATCCGGTAGCAATTCTGGTGCCATGCCATCGGGTGATCGGGTCGAACGGCAAGCTGACGGGGTACGGGGGCGGATTGCCGTTGAAGAAGAGGCTGCTGGAGTTGGAAGGCTATTTCGGGGACAGGCTACATAACCTCGAAATTTAATTTCGAGGTTATGTAGCCTGTCCCCGAAATAGGGACGCCGGCGGTGTACGCGGGGCTTTCGAACGCCTTGCGCTCGTTCACCGCAGCCCCGATTATCCACATAAAGAGGAGGATGCGAGGCAATAGAACACGCAGTCGGGATAATTACCCAAGAATCGATCGGGCCTGCCGGTGCGGAAATGACGGAAGGACGAGGTTCACGGAACGATTCCTCCCTCGCAGTACTTACGGAGCGCCGGCTCGGGTCCCAGCTATCGCAAAACGCCCATCGAGCGGATGTGCCCGCAGTAACTCAACTGCGTCGTTTCGCGATCAACTCCCGGACTTTGGGAACGAGATCGTGAGGGATGTTCATGACCGTTTCGGACGACGCAATACCGGCTTCGTCCTCCAAGAGGGCATCCTCCTCGGTCTGCTCCTCGTAGTGGGCTAGGACGCGTCGCACTTTCTCTTCATTCCATCCGGCTGGAAACTTGCCCTGGCTCATTGTTGTTTCTTCCTTCTTCGCCTGCGAAGGCAGCGAGCGGTTAGATGACCCGCAAATACCGGCCCGCGGCGGTCTGGCCCAATGCGATCCTGGAGCCGCCCCGTCCTGCCCGATCCTCGCCGGATTTCTCCAAAACCTCCATCACCTCGTCTTCATCTACCTGGTGCCATAGATGTGTGGCAACCCAGTCGCTGGATCGACAGAATCGCGTCTGCAAGCTTCTCAGACTTATTCTACCGCCGGACCCCCCGCGCTCCCGCGGTTCACCGTTCAGAGGAGCGCTCCCGTTCTCCGCCCGCGGCGGTACCAGCCATGGAGCCTGTTAGAATCAAAGCATCCCGATGCCCACCCAGGCCCGAACTAGCGGCGCACGCCAGTTTTTTTCCCGGCACGGGACTCTCTCCAAATGGCATCCCAAGTATGAATTCCGCGCCGGACAGGTGGACATGGCGGAAGCTGTGGAAGCTGCCCTGGCGGACAAGCGCCACCTGATTGTGGAGGCCGGCACGGGCACCGGGAAAACGCTGGCCTACCTGGTGCCGGCGCTGCTATCGGGCAAGCGCGTGGTGGTCTCCACCGGCACCAAGAATCTGCAGGAACAACTGTTTTTCAAAGACGTCCCATTCCTGCAGAAGCACTTTCCGCAGCCGCTCAAAGTCTGCTACATGAAGGGCCGCAATAACTACGCCTGCCGGCAGAAAATCTACGACGCCGAGAATGCCCCGGTGCTCAGCGGCCTGGAAGAAGTGGCCGATTTCGAAATCATCCGGGAGTGGGAAAAGACCACCGAATTCGGCGACCGCGCGGAGATCAAAACCTTGCCGGAATCCTCCACCGCGTGGGCCAAGGTGGATGCGCGCAGCGACCTGTGCACCGGCCAGAAGTGCGCCAATTTCGAACGCTGCTTCATCACCCAGATGCATCAGCGGGCGGTGGAGAGCGACATCATCATCGTCAACCACCACTTGTTCTTCGCCGACCTGGCGATCAAGGACGAGAATTACGAAGGCGGCATCTTGCCGGACTATCAGGCGGTGGTGTTCGACGAAG
>PLRZ01000522.1 GCA_003164075.1 Bryobacterales bacterium
CATTGAGTACCAGCGCATACTGTCCGTCCGGCGTCAACAGAATCTGGCACGGTCCGCGCCCCACCTGCACCGCCGCCACCAGGCTGTAGTTGTCGGTATCGAGGACCGTGATCCCGTCGGTCTGCGGATTGGTCAGCATCAGATAAGATGGCTTCACGTCCTTGGCAGTCGCCGCCATGGCGCCCGGTGCGCGGCCGGCCAGAATGGTTTGATAAATCTCCGTCTGGGACGGAAACAGCACCACCACCGCGTCCATGCCGTCGCCCGTAATGAAGAGCTGCCCGCCGTCGCCCGACGTGCAGAACTGCCGCGGAGCCAGCGGCAACGGCAGCCGAACCACCGTCTTGCCCGTGGCCGATTCGAATATCGTGGCGCTCCGCTCGCGCCAGCTTCCGGCAATCACCTGCGTTCCGTCCCATTGGAAGCGCACCACCGAAGGCTCGTCGGCCGCCGTGATGGTGCGCTCGATCTCCCCTTTGCGCAGCGACGCCAGCGCGATGGTGTGGTCCTGCCGGCTGACCACCGCGGCCAACGGGACCTGGCGCCGATTGTGCAGCACCACGTCGAAAGCGTCCGGCGGCGCGGAAAGACGGATGCGGCGGCCCGGCTTGAACGAATCGAGCGGTAATTCCACCAGGGCGGCGGGGTCGCGATCGAGCACCCACAGCGCGTCGCCCGCGGGAGATAACTGCATCGCCACGGCCTGATTGCCCACCCGTACCTTGCGGCTCACCGCGAACGTGGCGCCGTCGATTTCGTGGACGGTACCGTTTTCCGGCGCCAGCACCAGGACCCTGGGACGGTGCGGGTGCGCCAACACGGCAGATGGGGCGGCGTCCAGCGGAATCTGCCGCACTACGCGAAACCGCTCCAGGCCGACCACCGCCACGGAACGGCTGCCCTGGTTGGCCACGAAGCAGTAGCCCGACATGCGCGGCGCCTTCTTCCGTCCGCAGCCGAAGCCGGCCGCGCAGGCGAGCAACACGGCGCGCCGCGAGATGGGGGTTTGGATCACTAACTATCTATTCTACTTCGGTGTCCGAAAAGGCGTTGACGCTCGACCTTCAGAACTCCTGATGTCGTNNTGCGGGGCGACATCAGGAGCTCTGACCTTCGAGACAGTCAAGCCGGGCCGGTGACTGAAGTTTCTCCGGAAAGCGCCGATGAGTCCATCAGGCAGATGTTGGACTTGTGCAAGTGGTCTTACCTGCTGGTGTTGACCAGCCCCGGATGCTCCGGCGTCGTCCTCGGAGCCCTCAGTATGCTGGTGGTCCTGGCCGTCTTGGTGTGGCAGGTGGCGCTCGCGCGGAGTGCCCACAGGGCGGCTATCAAGGCCAACTCGGCCAAGTCCGAATTCCTGGCCAATATGAGCCATGAGATCCGTACGCCGCTCAATGGCATTGTCGGCATAGCCGATCTGCTGGCCAGAACCCCCCTCGACGCGGAACAGCGGGAATTGACGGCCATTATCAAGAGCAGTTCGGAATGCCTCGTCTCCATCGTCAATAACATCTTCGATTTCTCGCGTATCGAATCCGGCAGCATGCACTTGGAACCCGCGGAGTTCGAACTGAGGGCGCTGGTCGATAGCGTGGTCAAGCTTTTCGCTTCGCAGGCCCACGCCAAGGGCTTGGAACTGCGGTCTTTCGTCGGCCCCGGCCTTCCCGTCACGGTGACGGGCGATCAGGCGCGCATTCGTCAGACCCTGGTCAACCTGGTCGCCAACGCCTTGAAATTCACCGCCGCCGGCTCGATTCGCGTGGAGGTCAGCCAGACCGGGGACCGCGCCGAGAACCGCAGTCTCCTTTTCCGCGTGGTCGATACGGGAATCGGCATCGATCCGCAGGCGGCGGAAGAAATCTTCCGTCCCTTCACGCAAGCCGACTCGGCGCCCACCCGACGCTATGGCGGGATGGGCCTTGGGCTGGCCATCTGTCACCGGCTGATCAGCCTGATGGGCGGGTCGATCGACGTGGAAAGCCAGCCGGGCCACGGTTCCACATTCTGGTTTCTGCTGCCGTTGTTGCCGGCCAGGCAGCCCGCGGCGGCGCCGTCCGTCAGCGCGGCTGCTGTCTTGTCGCGCGTCCTGATTGTCGACGACAATCCCGTGAACCAGATCGTCACCGTGCGCGCCGTAAATCATCTGGGGTATGCCGGGGAAGTAGTCGCGGGGGGCGAACAGGCACTGGAAGCAATCGACCGCGATCAATTCGCCGCCATCCTCATGGACTGCCAGATGCCCGGTCTGGATGGCTACCAGGCGGCCGCGGAGATTCGCCGCCGCGAAGCACGAGCCCATTCCACACGACGGACGCCGATCATTGCCATGACCGCGAACGCGGCCGAAGGCGACCCCGAGCGGTGCCGCGCGGCCGGCATGGACGACTACCTCACTAAGCCCATCCACTTGAATGTGCTCTCCCGCACTCTGGAACAATGGACGCGCCGGCCGGCAGCCGCTACCGTGCCTTTCGCCAGTCCTGTTCCAGCATTGACCAGACGTTCAGGTCCAGCCAACGGTCGTTCACCCATTCCGCTTCCCGAAGCACCCCTTCGTGGATGAATCCCAGTCTTTGCGGGATGGCGCAGCTCCGCCAATTCCCGGTGGCGCAGCGGATCTCCACGCGATGGAGGCCGGCCTCGTCGAACAGGTAGTCCAACAAGTGCCGGCAACAACGCGTAATGTTCCCCCTGCCCTGATGCCCGGCTTCAATCCAGTAGCCCAGGCTACAGCTCCGGTCAGCCCGATCGATGGTGTGGCATCCAATGGCTCCCGCCAGTGTCCCTTCCAGCCAAATGCCGAAATTGGGTCCGAGATCCGCTTCGAATTGCGCCGTCGCGCGTGAGATGAACCGCCGGATATCGTCGGCCGAACGCGTTTGATCCACCCACGGCAGCCACTGCCGCAGATGTTCGCGATTCCGCTCCACCACCGCGAACAGCTTGTCGGCATCTTCCCACTCGAACTGTCGGAGTTCGACATTCCCGGTTACCGTACGCGCAAACATCGGCAGATAGTTCCCTTAAGAATAATAGCCGTCCGTTTGGCACCGTGGGGCAGCTAATTCTCGCTGCAACCGCATCTTAGGGTCTGTGTGGAAATAACCTGTTCAATCGCCACCTAACGCACCCCGTAAGGGAGCGTTAGCCCTGGGTGTGCGAAATGCGAGACTGTATTTGTGAAGCGCAGCATTTCCGGGACACGCCCCGAGCGCCGGAGTTTATTCTCCTTGACAGCTTAGGAGAGAAGGCGCATAATTCTCCTATATCGATTAGGAGAGAGACCATTCCATGCCGAACCAGGCCGAATTGCTTCCGGGCACATTGGATTTGCTGATTCTGAAAGCGGTCTCGCTGGGGCCGCAACACGGCTACGGAATTCTCTTGCGTATCGGCCAAATCTCCGGGAACGCGCTGTCCATCGAACAGGGAGCACTCTATCCCGCGCTCTACCGGTTGGAGCGGCAGGACCTGCTGGATACCGAGTGGGGCACTTCGGAGAATAACCGCCGCGCCAAGTTCTACAGCCTCACGCCGGCGGGCGTAAAGCGTTTGAAGGAAGAAACGCGGAGTTGGAATCGCACCGTGATGGCGGTGGCAACCGCCCTCGGCGCCAGGCCGCAGGAGGCGTAAATGAAAACGCTCCGTTTGCTGGCCTCCGCCCTGTTTCGCCGCGCGCGCATGGAGCGCGACATGGCCGAGGAACTGGCGCTGCACATGGAATACCGCGCGGACGATCTGGTGCGCTCGGGTTGTTCGCCCGCGGAGGCGCGGCGGAGGGCGCGGCTGGAGTTCGGNNGCCATCGGAATCGGCGCCAACCTGTGCTCCCTCATTTCGGTCAACTCGATCGTTCTCCATGCGTTTCCGTACCCTCATCTCAACCGCATCATGATGCTGTGGGAGACCAATACCAGACAGGGCGTGGAATCCAGGCAGGCCGCGGCGGCGAACATCTTCGATTGGAAAGAGGATACCCACTCGTTCGAAGTTCTGTCGGCGTACCGGTCCTGGGACGCGCTGCTGACCGGCGGGGGCGAGCCGGAAAGAGTGCAGGCCGCCCGCGTGTCCGCCGACTTTTTCAGCGCCTTGGGAATAGCGCCGGCACGGGGCCGGGGCTTCACCGAGCGCGAGTGCCAGCCGGGCTCCGATGCCGTGGTGGTGGTCAGCCATGCCTTTCGCAAGAGCCACATGCCCGCGGCGCGGGAGCCGGCGGGGGAGAAGATCGCGCTGGATGGCCGCGGCTACACGGTGATCGGCGTGATGCCGGAAGAGTTCGACTTCCCGCTGGCGACGGAGATGTGGGTGCCGCTGGCGCTTAGCCCGGAAGACAAGGCGCGGCGCGACGTTGCCAACCTGGCCGTGCTCGGGCGGTTGAAAGCAGGCGTTTCGGCGGAGCGCGCAAGAGCTGAACTGGCGGCGCTGGCCGCCACCTTGGAGAAGCGCTACCCGCGGACCAACGCGGGGCGAGGCGTCGAGATCTGGCCGCTCGGCTCCATCAACGATATTACGGACCGCTTCGTGCTCATTCTGGCGTTCGCCGCCGGTTTCGTCCTGCTGCTGGCCTGCGCCAACATCGGCAACCTGCAACTGGCGCGGTTTACGGCGCGCCAGAAGGAGATGGGATTGCGCGCGGCGCTGGGAGCGAGCCGCTTTCGCCTGGTCCGGCAGTTGCTGACCGAAAGCCTGGTCATTTCGGCGGCCGGCGGCGTTGCGGGATTATGGCTGGGCACCTGGGAGTTGGGTCTGCTGAAAGCCGCCATACCGGCGGAGATCCTGCGATGGGTGGGCGGCTTGAAGCATTTGCAAATGGACCCCGGGGTCCTGGCCTTCAGTTTCGGATTGTCGTTGGCGGCGGGCGCCGGCTGCTGTCTGCCGTCGATTTACCAGTTACTCCGGCGGCGCCAGGGAGACGGCGTGAGCGAGGCGTTGAAAGAGGCCGGGCGCGGATACACTTCCAGCCGCGCCGGCAATCGGGCGCGCACAGCGCTGGTATCTACCGAGGTGGCTCTGGCGCTGATACTACTGGTGGGTGCGGGCCTGATGGTGCGGACCTTCGACCGCATGCTGACAGTCAACGACGGTTTCGACCCGCGGGGTCTGCTGACCCTGGAGGTGACGCCATCGCCCAACGCCTACCGCGAGGGCACGCCGAAGGCGCAGTATTATACCCGCGCGCTGGCCGAGATGGGCACTCTCGCAGGGGTAGAAGCTGCGGCCGCCTCTGGCGGGATCGGGGCGACGAAATGGGAGATCGAAGGACGGGAGGCGCCCGCTCCAGCGGAACCCAGGCCCGGCGCCTGGGCCATCACCCCGAAATATTTCCAGGCGATGCGAATTCCAATTGTGGAGGGGCGGCCGATTGCGGAGCAGGACGGACCGGATGCTCCACGCGCCGTGGTGCTCAGCGAGACGTTGGCGCACCACTACTGGCGGAACTCGTCGCCCCTCGGGCAGCGAATCCGGCTGGGCGGAGCGGACTCGCCCTGGCTCACGGTGACCGGCATTTGCGGAGACGTGCGGGATTGGTTCTTTGGAGACGCGGAGCCCATGGCTTACGTTTCCTACCGGCAGGAGCCGCCGGCAGCCGTGCGGTTTGTCCTGCGCACGGTGCGCGACCCCATGCAATCGGCGGGCAGCGCGCGACTGGCGCTGCGGCGAGTGGATGCCAACCAAGCCATCTACAACGTCAAAACCATGGAGCAACACGTTGCCGAGCAGACTTCCGGGGTGCGGACCGCGGCCACGGTGATGAGTATCGATGCGGGCATCGCCCTGCTTCTCGCGCTGATGGGCAGTTATTCGGTGGCCTCGTTTTTCGTGGCGCAACGGACGCAGGAAATCGGCGTGCGAGTGGCTCTGGGCGCCTCGCCGCGAAGTATTCTGCGGATGGTGCTGCTGCAAACGGCGCGCATCAGCTCACTGGGGCTCGCGGCCGGACTCTCGGTGGCGCTGGTGTTGAGCGCGATCATGTCGCGTACCTTATATAACGTGGTGGCGATGGAGCCGCTTACGTTCGTCGGGCTGACGGCAATGCTGGGGGCATCGGCGCTGCTGGCTGCCTATGTTCCCGCGCGCCGGGCCGCCCGCGTCGATCCCGTGATCGCCCTGCGCGGCGAGTGACCCATGGGCCTTCAGAACTCCTGACGTCGTGGA
>PLRZ01000281.1:0-29878 GCA_003164075.1 Bryobacterales bacterium
GGCGCCCAGATGATGGGGGTGCAGGCGCAGCCAGTTCATCAGTTGAGTCCGGCTACGTGGCTGACCTTCTCCGCGGCTTATCAGTGGGACAATGAGGGGAGAATGACGTCGCTGCAATATCCCACGGTGCAGGTAACGGGGTGGGGAAACTACCCGCGATGACCATGGACGACGGAGACNNGTCCGCAGCCGTTCGCCAGCGCGACTTACACCACGGCGGGACAACTGTTCCAACTGTCGTATGGAGGGGCGACGGAGACGCGGAACTATAATAGCCTGTTGCAACTGACCAGCCAGTCCGTGCCGGGCTATCTCAACATGACGTATACCTACGCGCCGGGGCAGAACAACGGGCGGATTATCGGATCGCTGGACGGCATCACGGGCGAGAATACGACTTACAGCTACGACGCGTTAAATCGGCTGACAGGGGCGTCGAATTCGCAGTGGAGCGAGACGTGCACCTACGACGGATTCGGGAACCTGACATCGAAATCGGGGAGCGGGGGCTCGCCGAACGCGGCGCCGTCGATGAGCGCGTCGTACGACGCGAATAATCACGAAGTGGGCAGCAATCCCGACGGCAACGGGAACAGCGGCGGCACCCGCTACTTCGAGAACCGGATGGTCATGCAGGGCTTCTATCCGACGAGCGCCACGTGGTTCTACGGGTACGATCCCTGGGGCAAGCGGGTGATGACGGGATACGACGCGGACCCGGACAGCCTGGGTGCGGGGTCGGACCCGATCTACACGTACAACTTCTACGGGGTGGCGGGCCGGAAGCTGGCGACGGTGTCATGCAACGGGTACCAGAGCAACGGGCTGCCGTATTGCGGGATGGGAGCATCGGGACAGAATGTGTACTTTGGGAGGAAGCTGATCGTTTCGGGGGGGGTGGCGGTGTTCACCGACCGGCTGGGGAGTGTGCGGGCGAACACGCAAGGGGAGCAGTTTGCGTACTACCCGTATGGGGAAGAGCGGACCAACAGGCCGGACGGGCGGGACAAGTTCGGGACGTACTTCCGGGATACGGCCGGGCAGGATTACGCGGACCAGAGATACTATGGCTCGGGGACGGGGAGATTTTGGAGTGCGGACCCGGCGGGGAAGAAGGCGGCGGACGCGAGCAATCCTACCTCGTGGAACCGTTACGCCTACGCCCACGGTGACCCGATAAATCTGATGGATCCCAATGGGACGGCGCCATGCGGCGATGCCGACGGCGAGCGGCCGTGTCCAGCGCTGCTGGAGGACGAGGGCGAGGCCCCAACTTGCTTTGCTTTCGGCTTGCCGCTAGAGGGCGGGGACACCTCCGGTTTTGAGATCTCCTGCACCGCCGACTTTCAGGGTACCGCCCCGGTCAAGGGTCCGCCGCCCTCACCCACCCCGAGTATGTACCTAAAGGAGACGTCGGCCTGTGTAGACCCGCGCGGCAATCAGGTAACCCCCTATTATGCGCTAGAGGTTACGTACCAGCTCTATATCAACGGGTCCGCCGCTTTCAGCAATACCCAGATGAGCAGCTTCGGAATCAATTACATTTCCGAGACATTGGCGAACGCGACCGGAAACATGGCTCAGCAAACTCCCGGAAAGTGGTGCCAGGGCTATATACCAGCCGGGGTGTGCGCCCCCGGCCTAATCGGCACCCTAAACGGTGACGGGACCTTTACTGACATCCTGGCCGGGCAGGGGACCCTCACCCAGTCATTCTACATAAACGGTACAGGCGCCCCGCTCAACGTCGTGTTTACGATCCCCGGTTTTGTGGGGCCCCAGCAACCTTTGACGGCGCTGAACAACACTTACAATAGCCGTGGCAAAAACATTTCGGTCGCGGGAGGACTGCTCACCTCCAATGGCCTGGGGACGTGCAAATGACAACAGGCCGTCTCTTCGGGTGTGCGGCGTCGGCGCGGGCACTCCCTTGGACTTATGGCCTTGCACGCCGGGTTGTCCCCGTGCTCCTCGCGTTGAGCGCGGGATGCTCCCGTGCGCCTCAACTTCGCGAGTACGACGATCGTACCAACGAACAGGCGGACCAAGCGCCCTTGGTTGTTGTCGCTGTAGCAGAGGGAGACCAGCGAGTCGGGCGACCCGTGCCCTCGCTTCACGATCCCAATTATCCCATGCAGCTTCACCGGGCGAAAGTTCATGTGGAGAACGTCCTCAAAGGGGCGATCGCCGAACGCACGGTACCGGTGTACTACTTCGCCTTCGGTGGGGGATTCGACGGTCCGATGCCCCTTTCCCTCGCCGGGGAGTCGTCCCGGTGGGTTCTGTGGCTGCGCAAGGATCGCGGAGTATATCGGACGGCCTGTGACGGTTGGAACTACTGTACGGTGCCGATCATGAGCGGAGCCCATCCCGGGTACAAACCGGATCCGGGGGAGTCACCCGACCAGGTTTTGATCGATCTCATTCTGACCAGGGGAGAAGGTCAGGTCGACAACCATCAATTCGCCAAGGGGCTTGGGCGCGGCCTGCGGGGCCAAGGACTACAGGGGTACACGATCGAGAAGTTGAGACACCTCGCTTTAACCGAGTCCTCAGAGGTGAAGTACACCGCGTGCGAACTGCTTTGGGCAAACAGCCTTGACCAGCCCGATGATCGCCTTCGCCAGAGGGCCGAAGATTCCGTGCGAGCCGCGGGCTGCACGTGCGGATTCGACCCTTCCCGCGCAGTAGTTTGCCGGTAGGCGTCCACTTTCGCAAATTGAGGAGTCCAATACCGCACAGACCAACCTCCCACCACGTCACCAGCCGCACCGACGCGCTGGGACAGCAGACGCAGTACACGTACGATGCTTACGCGCGCCTCAGCGAAGTGCAATACGACGTTCCCAGGGATCACGTGACTTACTACTATGACGGTACCCTCCCGGCCAATCTGGGAAACGGGTACGGACAGTGGGGAGGCTCGCCCCCTCCGGCGCTTCAAAACACCATCGGGCGGCTGACTGCGGTGACCTTCACTGGCGGAGTCAACGACGAATACAGCGACTCTTACTACTACCTCTACAGCTACACGCCGCCGGGCCGCGCGGGCGCCCAGATGATGGGGGTGCAGGCGTCGGCTCATCAGTCGAGTCCGACTACCTGGCTGACCTTCTCGGCGGCCTATCAGTGGGACAATGAGGGGAGAATGACGTCGCTGCAATATCCCACCGTGCAGATAACCGGGTGGGGAAACTACCCGGGGGTCATGCCGACGGCCGGATATCAGTTCGACGCCAACGGGCGGCTGGGCGCGATGACCATGGACGACGGAGACNNGTCCGCAGCCGTTCGCCAGCGCGACTTACACCACGGCGGGACAACTGTTCCAACTGTCGTATGGAGGGGCGACGGAGACGCGGAACTATAATAGCCTGTTGCAACTGACCAGCCAGTCCGTGCCGGGCTATCTCAACATGACGTATACCTACGCGCCGGGACAGAACAACGGGCGGATCACCGGATCGCTGGACGGCATCACGGGCGAGAATACGACTTACAGCTACGACGCGTTAAATCGGCTGACAGGGGCGTCGAATTCGCAGTGGAGCGAGACGTACACCTACGACGGATTCGGGAACCTGACATCGAAATCGGGGAGCGGGGGCTCGCCGAACGCGGCGCCGTCGATGAGCGCGTCGTACGACGCGAATAATCACCAGGTGGGCAGCAATCCCGACGGCAACGGGAACAGCGGCGGCACCCGCTACTTCGAGAACCGGATGGTCATGCAGGGCTTCTATCCGACGAGCGCCACGTGGTTCTACGGGTACGATCCCTGGGGCAAGCGGGTGATGACGGGATACGACGAGGACCCGGACAGCCTGGGCGCGGGGTCGGACCCGATCTACACGTACAACTTCTACGGGGTGGCGGCCCGGAAGCTGGCGACGGTGTCGTGCAACGGGTGGCAGAGCAACGGGCTGCCGTATTGCGGGATGGGAGCATCGGGACAGAATGTGTACTTCGGGAGTAAGCTGATCGTGTCGGGGGGAGTGACGGTGTTTACGGACCGGCTGGGGAGTGTGCGGGCGAACACGCAAGGGGAGCAGTTTGCGTACTACCCGTATGGGGAAGAGCGGACGAACAGGGTGGATGGGCGGGATAAGTTCGGGACGTACTTCCGGGATACGGTGGGGCAGGATTACGCGGATCAGAGATACTATGGCTCGGGGACGGGGAGATTTTGGAGCGTGGACCCGGGTGGGATTAAGACTGCGAACGCGGCGCAGCCAGCCAGTTGGAACCGCTACGCGTATGTGAGCGGCGATCCGGTCAATCGCTTCGACCCCCACGGTCGTTATGCCGCAATTGCTGACTGCGGCTCCGGCTGGATGACGGACGCGTCCCTGGAAGGGCCATGCGATGACGGCGGCGGTGGCGGCTGCTATGGCGACGGTCTCGGCTTCGCGGAGCAGCCCGATCCCGGCTGTCCGACTGGTGGGGACCAGCCACCCCCGCCGCCCCCACCCCCCGCGCCAACTTGTGAGGATCTGTTGGTCGACGTGGTCAACGGTTTCCTTGATTTGCACTATCCGTCGCTGGCCAGCTACGCGAGCGAGATGGAGATGGTGGGGGTTTACGACAACATCGACCCGCGACTGTTCGCCGCTATTGCCGCGGGGGAGAACGGCACGGCAACCAACAACCCATTTGGCCTGGGCGGGAACGGATCGGCCAGGTTCAGCTCTATCGACACGGCGATCCAGAAGGCGGGATCATTTCTAGACTGGCTCATCTATACCATGAATGAGCAAACGGTTTCCCAACTATGGAGCGGTAACGGCTGGAAAACGGATCCCAAGAACCCAGCGAAAACCACACAGCCTCCGGCCTATTGCTATGGCGCGAACGCCGCCGCTGTCAAACTGTGCCAGAACACCGGAGCGACGATTTCCGGATTCATGCAGTGGATGGGCGGCAACCCAAACAGCCTCGGATTTCCATGCGACAACTGACCCTCCTTCTGGCATGCTTCGCCGCAGCCGCGTTCGGGCAACACCCGCCTGGGAACGCGACGGTCGCGGCCACGAGGTACGTAAGCGACCGGTTCCGGTTTTCAGTGGAAGTTCCGTCAGGCTGGCGAACCGCAACTGGACCAGACGAAGGACTGCCCCTTTTCACAAATCTTCCATGGTCGCGCATACAGGGCAGGCCTGCCCTGCCGAAGGGTGCCGCGACTATCCACATGCTCTCAGAGGAGGATCTTCCTGCCCCTGTCGCGCACTACACGCTGGAGGGCTGGGCGGAATTTGGTCAGCGTGGTTCGGTGCGCGGAACGGCAACGAGCGGGCTATTCGAGATGCCGCCTTCGACCGACGTCTCGAAGGCAATTGTCGCGGCGTTTGACGAACAAACGTTCGGCCCGTCGGTGCCTGTGCAGCACACCGTTGCGGTGTATTGGGAGTTTCGTGGGCATCGCTTCGCCACGTATCTGATCTACGCGGTCGGGGACCCCAAGGGCAAGCGATACGAAGGCGTTCTGACCGCTGTAATGCGCAGCATTCGGCCCCTCTAAGGGATGCTGTTAACGGCCCTTCAGCGGGCGGACGGCCGATTCCGGAGCCCGGATGGACCTTGGTGGGATTAGGCCGGCGGCTCGAAGATCGTCGGGAATTGGAATCGGTATGGGTCTGCAAGCAGGATCCCTTTCTCGGTGCGTCGTTCGGCAGCGTGAAGGTGCTGAGTAGTGTAACGCCCATGGGAATCGGCAATTCCAACCAGTTTCAGTACAATGCCTACGGCGAAATGACGCAGTTCACCACCCCGCTGGGCGCCGTGCTGGGGTGGCAATACCGGACGTTCGTTTACACCGCCGGCAATTCCTCCCGGCAATACCGGGAAGTGCAGACCCGCACCATGTCGCCGGCCTACAATGGCAGCACCAACACCTGGAGCCTGTCACTGGCGAACGGTACCGGCAGCCTTCACGGGACGGGAACCGTGCAGGACCTGGGCGCCCAATCGGAGAAGCTCTGGACCTTCAACACCAGCACGACCGCCCTGGCCGGTAACACTCCATACCCCGACGCGCTCCTAGGCAGCCTCACCGCGTACGACGAAATCTTCACCGGATCCGGCGGACCCACTACCCTGCTGCACAAAGACTACACTCCCTGGCAGAGCAGCGGCGGGCAGGCCTACGAGAGCACCATAGTGACCACCCTGAACCCCGGCGCCGGACCGGCGCAAACCAGAACCGTGCAGACGCTGGACAACCACGGCAACCTCACCCAGTCGCAGATCACCGACTATGCGGGCAGTGCCACTGGGACCCGCACCTACAACATGACGTATACGGCGGGCAGCAGCAACTACGCCGCGCGCTACATCTTCAACCGCCTGCTCACCGCGACAGTGACAAACGGTGGCAGCCCCCTGGCGCTGGTTAACAACACCTACGACTCGGGCTGTTTCACGAACGGGATGACGAACACCAACGCCACCAACAGCCACGACCCCGCCTACAACACCTCCGTCACCATCCGCGGCAACCTCTCGGGCACCTCCGGGCTGAACGGCTCCGGCTGGTACTGCACCGCGTACGACACCGCGGGGGTCCCGTACTATAGTTGGAACGGGACGCAATCGGTGACCATCCAGACCGATTCCACCACCGACTATTCGCTGCCCACCGCCATCCAGCCGAACAGTAACAGCGACATGCAGACCAGCGCGACCTACGCCAGTTCGTGGGCCCCCACCAGCCTGACCGGGCCGAACGGCGACCAGGGAACCACCACCTACGATTCCTACGGACGGCCCGCGCAAACCACCATCCCCGATGGCGCCGTCACCACCTACACATACGCCTATTACAACTCCGCGACCCAGTCCGGCGCCAACAGCCAGACCGCTACCCTCGACGGCCGCTGGCAGACCACTACCCTGGACGGCTTCGGCCGGACTATCCGCGTGCAGACCGGCAACGGCAGCACCACGGTATCCACCGTCGACACCCAGTACGCCCCTTGTGCCTGCTCGCCGCTGGGCAAGATGTCGGCCGTATCCGAGCCCTATGCGCCGGGAGGCACCCCCGTGTGGACCACCTACACCTACGACGCCTCGGGCCGCACGCTGACCGTGACCGCCCCCGATGGCAGCATCACGAGGTACGCCTACCAGGGCAACAACACTACCGTGACCGACCCCGCCGGCAAGTGGAAAACCTCCACCGTGGATGCCTACGGCAACCTGATCGTGGTGACCGAGCCCAACCCGGCGGGCGGCACTTTCGCCACCAACTACACCTACACCTTGGCCAACCAGCTCACCATCGTCTCCATGACCCGCGGCAACGTCACGCAAACGCGGACCTTCCTCTACGGCGGCTCCGATCTGATAAGCGCCACCAACCCGGAGAACGGCACCGTCACCTACACCTACGACGGCTCCCACCACGTCCTCAGCCGCACCGACGCGCTGGGACAGCAGACGCAGTACATCTACGATTCTTACGGCCGCCTCACCGAAGCGCAATACTACCCATGCAGCGTGTGCGACGAAACCACTGCGGATCGCGTGACTTACTACTATGACGGAACCCTCCCGGCCAATCTGGGAAAAGGGTACGGTCAGTGGGGAAACTCGCCCCCTCCGGCGCTTCAAAACACCATCGGGCGGCTGAGCGCGGTGACCTTCAACGGCGGAATAAACGACGAGTTCAGCGACTCCTACTACTACCTCTACAGCTACACGCCGCCGGGCCGCGTGGGCGCCCAGATGATGGGGGTGCAGGCGCAGCCGGTTCATCAGTTGAGCCCGGCTACGTGGCTGACCTTCTCCGCGGCCTATCAGTGGGACAATGAGGGGAGAATGACGTCGCTGCAATATCCCACCGTGCAGATAACGGGGTGGGGAAACTACCCGGGGGTCATGCCGACGGCCGGATATCAGTACGACGCCAACGGGCGGCTGGGCGCGAACGCAATCTCCTCCAAGGACGTTTCAAGCCAATCCGGGACATGCCCAACCACATCACCAAACTCGAAAGTGAACTTCGACCGCGCAATACCATTCACCGACACACTCAACCGAGCGCGAGTCGAGTTCTGTTGCATTAGTACGACCTCGGCATGCTCATTTAGATAAACGAATCTGCTGAATTGAGCACGTAGTTTGCACAGCGGCGGCAATTCCGGCTGGGCCGCGGCTAGCGCATCCAGCGTCCATAGCAGTAGATGGATGCCATGCACCACCTGAGACCCAGCCTGTGTCCGCCGCGCCAGCAGCGCATCCACATGCATTGGGTTATGGTCCCCCGACGTCGAGGCAAAACGCTGCTGATCCGTATCGGTGAACGTCCGCTCTGCCAGCCTCATCGATCTTCCTCCGACCGCCGCCCTTCAAAATGTTCTGTAGACAATGCTTGGCGCTGGCTGATTCAGCAGCAGCCTCATCACAACCGCTATCAATCCCAGTCCGCTCGCATAAACCACCCGCGCGTAGCGACTGGTGAGCACCGGCCCCTCTGCTGACCTGATCGAAAGCAGCGCGCTCCGTAGCACCTCCCACGCCGCCAGCACCACCGTAGCCGAGATCCAGATTGCCAGCCAAACGCCCAGCCACTGCATCACGCTGATGGAGGAGAATACCTTGTAGATCTCTTCCCATCCCGCCCAGAACCAGAATAGTGTCAGTGAAAACCAACTAAACGTTAGCCCCCGCCCAAATGAGACATAGATCGGGTTCACCGCCAATGCCTTGTAGCCTCTGCGCCCCATGACCCTCGTCAACCCCAGCTGCCACAGCCTGTTGATTGAAATCCCGCCACCCTGCAGCAGACCATAAACCACAAAAGCTGATGTCCGCCCGTGCCACACTCCTACTAGGAAGAAGGTCGCGAATAAGGAGAACACGTCCAACCACGGCTCCACCGATGGAGACGGAAGCCGCCGCATCAGGGCTACCAGCAGCGGATTGTAGACATACTTCTTGAACCAGTCCGAAAGCGTAATGTGCCACCGGCTCCAAAACTCCAGGAACGACGATGCCGACAGCGGCCGGTCAAAGTTCTCGGGCAGGCGCACCCGCATCAGCCTCGCCAGCGCAATTACTATGTCGATGTAGCCGGAGAAATTCGAGTACAGAAAGAACGGGTAGACGACGGCCACGCGGAAGGCAGCAATGAGTCTGAGCGACAGAGGAAACGATGGCTGCATCTGCGCAAGTGCGTCTTCCTGGACGGCATGGAGGAGTACCGACAACACGTTGACCTTGAAGAAGCCGCGAACGATGCGCTCCGCTTGCAGTCCGACGAGGCGTAGCCCCAACGGGATCGGCTCGCCGGCAAACTGGTCGCGGGCAAACTCGTCATAGCGCTGGATTGGGCCGGAAACCAGCGTCGTGAAATTGAGAGTGTAGAGCAGGTAGGCGCCCAGACCAATGTGCCGCTTTTCGTCTCCATCTCCCGTTTCAATGAGAACGTGCAGCACGCGAAAGAAGATGTAGGAGAGTCCAAGGGTGAAATAGGGATACGCGAGAAAGATTCCTTCTGGCAAAAAGGTATATTTCTTCAACCATATATAGGCGAAGATGACAGCCAGAATGCTCCAGACCATGGGCTTGGGCCAGCCGCGCTCAAGCAGGCTAAGTCCGGCGTAGCCCAAAAGCAAGAAACCGACCAGAGGCAAAAGGGCAACCGGGTTATGCGCGAGCACACCGAGGAACGCAATGCTCGCCAACATGAGCACGCTTGACCGCCAGATGTGCGAGTTGCCTTTGATGTTTGAGACCAATGCTGCAGCGAGGCCGAAAATCACGAACTGGAAAGACGCAGTATCCATTGGCTACCTGCCTTCCTCCAATACGGCCCTTTGCTGGGCCGCAACTTTGAGCACAGGCACCGCGCCGTTCGTAAGCTCTCTCGCCAACAGTCCGGAGATCATGGCGTGCCCGCGAGCATTGGGATGCACATCGAGTGGGAAGAAACCCTGCTCAGTATTGGGTATACTCCGGAAGTACGGCAAGATGTCGACATAGATTCCGCCATGGCTCTCAATCATGGAGCGCAGTTCATTGTCCAGCTTGTAGGGGTCGAAGCCAGCCGGCCACACGCCCTTGGAGATCATGGCCACCTGAGCGCGTTGCGGTAGTAGCGCAGCCACCACAGGTACGCCTGCGGCCTTGGCCTGAGCCTCAATATCCGCGACATCGCTGTCGAGATCCCTTAGGTGGCTTTGCCATTCCGCGTTCGGTTTGGTTCTCAGGAATTCCGGGCCGTGGATCTTCTGCCCAAAAGGCGCGTCGGGCCTCTCTGCCAGGTAAGAACTGATCAACTGATTCTGACTCTCGTACAGAAAATGCCGAAACATGAATACGCTATGTGAGGATAACTCCAACTTCAAGCGTCCCAGAATCCGCCTTGCCTTGCGGTATGGCGACAGTGCCGAGAAGGCTTGGGGAACTTGGGACGCTCCAGGATCAGGCAGCGGTAACAACGGGTTCCAGATGTCGGATGGGTGCAATAGCCAGAGAATCATGTCGGGCTTTGCCGTCAAAACCTCATTGAAGTGAAGAGCGACAATGTGCGGGGGGCGCCAAGGCATGCCTTCGTTGTAGAGCTCAACGTTGCGCCCCGTCCTCCGCGAGAGTTCCGAGGGCAGCAACGCGGCGATGGTTTTTTCGTTTGGCACCCGCATTCCCATCGCATAAGATCCACCTATCATCACGATCCTGTAGGTGCCCGGCGGCGGCTTAGTCCCGCATTGAAGATCCGTGCGATGGCCACAGCTGTTGAACCGGTACTCCGTTACTTCACCTTCGGGAATCTTTTCCCGGCACACGCTGTTTGGAATCCCCCGCGCGCCGGTCGAGGGATCGTTGAACACAATACAGTCTTCCCCTGACCCAGGTAAACTTGCAAACATCCGCCGCGCAATAACATCTGTAGAAAACACTAGGAGACAGATCGTCGCAAAGCTGAGCGCGGGGAGCAGAATCCAGTCTCGCCGTGGCAGCTTCACTTCTTTAGAGTTCGAAGGCTCGCTGGCGTTGGGTTGGGTCATACGAGTGACTCCCCTTTGGCCACAAAGCCCTGCGAAACGACCTTCATCGGAGCATTCGCAGGGTCAGCGTTTTCAACCAACAGCTCCCAGCGAGTCAGCCCGGGCCCTTCTTCCATCACTTTCTCGAATCCGAGCCTAGCATAGTGGTCGACGACCAGCTTATTGCGGTCCGTGGGCCGGTAGGTACCGGTCACCTTGTGGACGCCGGCTGCACGGGCATGCTCCAGAATCTCGCGCAGCACCATATGTTCCACCTTGCGTCCCAGCACGCGGCAGCTCATCAGCCAGGTGTCGATGTCCCATACTCCGGCTTCGCCAGGCCGGCAGATGACCACACTAATCATGCCGTTATCGCCGAAAATATCCGCCAGCCGGACCTGCAGGGTAAAGACCTCAGGGTCGTTCTCCGCAGCGGTCACTTCCGGATCGGTGTAGCGGCGCGTCGTCAGGTTGTACTGGTTGGATTTGTTGATGAGTTGGACAATGCGGGCCCTCCCAGTCGCGTCAAAGGGCTGAAATGTGATCGTCATGTCCAGGGACGCCAAGTATGCATCCACGCTGCCAACTTGCTTTTGCAGGTTGGCACGCTTGGCATTGTCCTGGTAGAAGCCCGCCCGCTTGAGATCCTCAGTGGCAAAGGCAACGGCCTCAAAGTAGCCGCCCGCGGTGAGGGTTCTCGCGTAGTAGGCCGCCTCTTCTGGCAACTCCGGCACGGCCACCTGCGGAAGTAGCGTTCGCACAAGCCCCCGCTCCACAGGATTGTCGTCGAGAAATACCATGGCGTCCAAGCCAAGCGACAGTTCTTCAGCAATGGCCTGGATGTTAGTGGCTTTGTCATTCCAGTTGGCCTGAAAAACGGCAATGTGGTCCAGCTTCAGCAACATCTCGGGATGTTGCTCAAAAGGAGCACGCGCCACCTCGTCTGTGTTCTTCGACGATACAGCCAGCACGATTCCTCTTTGGCGCAAGTCCAGCGCAAGACGCTGCACTGCCAGGTACGCTTCGCCCGTGGCATCGCCCTGTGCGACTTTGATACCCTCCAAGCCGTCGTCTCCGATCACTCCGCCCCAAACCGTATTATCGAGGTCGAGAATCAGAACTTTTCGGCTTTTGCCGCGAATGGCTGTAACCGTCCGAGCAACGTGATCGGCGTAAAGCGGAATGAGTTCGTCGGAGAAGGAGAACTTGGCCATATTCCACAGTTGTGTGTTGTGCCAGTCGGCGAGGCCCACCGTTTCCGCCAGGCCGGCAACATCTAGCAGCACATCGCCCGATCCAAGAACATACTCAGCCAGTTCTCGGTTGATGTTGTCGACGAGGCTTCTCAGCGTTCCCGGTAGCGCCCGGTCTAGGCTTCCAAAGAGCGTTTCCACAGGCGGAGCGAAAGTTTGAAAAAGGCAAACGGCATTCGAATTAGTCTTGATGCCGTTGCGAAGCACCTGCAGGTAGCCAATGACGCCTTGCACTGTGGCGGAAGAAGCTTCAGCGTCCGCCAGGGAGAGTTTCAACGCAGCGCTCGATAATCGAGTGCTAGGAGCACTGCATCCGGTTTCGAGCTATTGACCTTGGACCCCGGAGTTAAGGCCTCTTGTGCTACTTGGTCGTACGAGGGCTGTATAACCTCTAGCGCTATGCCATGCCGCGCAGCACTCGCCACCAGCGCCGGCACGATCAAATCGATAGTCGAGTTACTGAGCACCGCCAGCCGTAACGGTACGAGCGGTTCCAGCGACCTGCCGTCCGCGCGCGCTTTGCCTATGGTCTTGGCCAGCTTGGTCAACTGATTCACGTCCAAGGCGTGCAACGCCAGCGACTGCAGTTCGCGCCCGAGTTGACCGGCCGAGTTTTCCAAATCTCTCAGCCTCTCACGAAATTCTCGCGGCGGCCGCGGCAGCCATTGTAATTCCGAATAAAGTGAGTTCATTGGAGCTGTTTCTTCAAAGTTCGCGCTTTGATCAGCATCACGAGGTCGCCCACATTTTCCAGTTTGCCAATTTCCGGAACGGAGAACTTGATTTTGAAAGCTTTCTCGACAGTAAGCATTAAGCGGATGTGGGTGAGGCTATCCCAACCGTCTACGTCCTTAGCCGACAGTTCAGGAGTCACCGCTATTGAGTCTTCATCAAAAACGTCTTGAAATATCTCCGCCAGCCGAGCGTAAATCTGTGGTTCGTCCATTGTTCAAAATCTCCTCAAGCCAAGCTGCCCACCAGAGTGGAGCGAAGACGTAAGGCATAGAGCAGACTACCAAGAGCTGCAGGGCCTTTTGAAAGTTGAGGATACCACGACGTGCGGCCCACGGACGCTATACCCAGCGCGCCTGCGATGGCCACAAGCGCCCGGTGAGCCACCCGGCATAGTTGTCTTGTGCGGGAAGGAGCCTGGGCGGCTCACGCCGTTTCACACGCCGCGAAAACCGATGCGTCAGACTGCGTTCAATCTGGACACGGTCGAGTTCCTGGTGGCCAAACCAGCTCGCCGGCCAAGAGCGCGATTAGGTGCCGGTGTTGTTCGATCAGACCGCGGGTCTGCGCCCGCTGTTCCTTCGTTCCTTCGGCGTACGCGACCGCCGCAGGCCCGGCACCGGGGCGGTCCAGTAGGGTAGGTTAACAAAGAACGCACGTGCGTTTTTGCCAGCATGCATCGGCACCGGCGCTCCCACGCCAAACGCTTTTTGCGCTTGATGTTTCGCGGCACCGGAGTGATGAATCGTCATGCGCGGATCACGCGCAGGAAAGGAAGCACCACGATGAAGAAGAACGCCAGCACCACCATACAGACCCCCATTGCGGAGCACTGCCCGCCAGTCGCGCTGGAACATGCCACCTTGAGCAAGCAGGCGGCCAGTACGAAGGGCGCGCCCAGGGGCAAAAAGGTCGCCAGGAAGGGCAAGGACGCCCCGGTCGCCAAGACGGTAGCCGCCAAGGTCAGCCCGCCCACCAGACAGGAGGGCCAGAAGAAGGCCACCAAAGCCGCCGCTAAGGCATCCACCAGGAAGGTCACGGGCACCGCCACCGTACCGCGAGAGTTCTCCAAGAAGGCCGTCGTTCTGGACCTCCTGCGACGGAACGAAGGCGCAACAATGGGCGAGATCGCCAAGGCGACCGGCTGGCAGAGTCACAGCATCAGGGGCTTCATCTCGGGCACGGTCGGGAAGAAGTTGAAGCTGGCGGTCGAATCCGCCAAGAACGGTGCCGGGGAGCGGACGTACCAGATTCCCGTGAAGTAAAGGACGCGGCGGCACGAGGCCGCCAGCCTGAAAAGCTGGCGGCTTTTTCAGTTCAGGGGACCGCTACGCCACTATCACAAAACGTGATAGTGACTGTGATCTCATCGCCAACGTCTCGTCGAAGATCACCCATGAACTCGCGGTTGGTGAATATGGGATTATAAAGATCCTCAGGCCGCAAGCCCGTGTGCTTGGCGATGCGGCTCAGGATCTTACGGCCCAGCTCATCATTGTCGTGGAAGGCAGACTCGTAGTCCGGCCAGCCTTCGCTGGTCAGAAGCTGTGGGAACCACTCTGGCGTTTCACGCGCCAGCCTATGCGCGCCAGAGCAGCCAGCACGCGGCGTGCTTTAGTCGCCGGCCAGTTGCTCACTCAGCACCTGGAACGACACATTGAGGGCCGAAGTCGGTAGTTCGGCGTGCTTGATCCGATCGGCGATCACCTCGATGGCCAGGCGCTCCGTGTTGCTGATGGCTTCCTCGCGCCTCTGCCCATAGGTCATGACGCCGGGGAGTTCCAGGGCCTCGGCAATCCAGCGACCGTCATCCTCCCGGTCAATCTCGATGGAAAGGTGCACCCCTCCATTGTAAGCCCGGCCCGCTATCGAATCCCGCCCATAAATTCGCGGTTCGTGATTTCCGCAGGTGGGGGAGCCACCTTCGGAACGTTCGGCATGGTCACCCGGAAGCGAACGCGGCGGTGGCCTTCGGGCAGATCGGACCGCCGCCAGCCCGCATTGACCGGGTGGCGCGGATCGTTCAGATCATATTGCGGCTCGCGCCGATCCGACGGACGAAATAGGTCTTTCAAAAACGTCAACATGGTTCACCCCTCCATGGGCGGGTGCGAGGCAGGAGTGGCCTCGGGACCGCCCTCCCGGCTGCTGGCGAAGAAGGTACAGCGGCCGGCCTCAACATCGCGCCAGCGGTCAACGCTGGACGATCTGAACACCGGCAGCCCGCAACGTGTTCACCAGCGCGCGGGCGTTGTGCTCGGCCCGATAGCGCGCGTAGACATCCGGATCGGCTTCCAGCGCCCGCGCGATGGCCTGTTCCTTTGTGGGTGCGGTCGACGCACCGGGGACATACAATCCCGGAAGGCTCGCGCCGCGTGCACAAGATCCTGCGCAACCGCATCTACTGCGGCGACTTCGATTTCGACGGCACGATGTACCACGGCGCCTACGAGCCGATCGTCACGCGCGAACTGTGGGAGCAGGTGCAGGCGATCCTCGATGGGCGTGGCTCGAAGAAGACGCGCAAGATGAAAGAACAGTTCGCCTTCAGCGGCCTGATCACCTGCGGCCACTGCGGCTGCGCCATGGTGGGCGAGATCAAGAAGGGCCGCTACATCTACTACCACTGCACCGGTTTCAAGGGGAAATGCCCGGAGCCGTACACGCGCGAGGAGGTGTTGGAGGAAAAGTTCACCGGCCTGCTGAAGGGCATCGCGTTCAGCGAGGAGACGCTGGTCTGGGTGCGGCAGGCTCTACGCGAAAGCCACCGCGACGAACGCCAGGTTCCACGACGATGCCATCGCCAAGCTCCAGCGTGAGCACCGCCGTCTCCAGGACCGCATCGACGCCATGTACGAGGACAAACTGGACGGCCGGATCGCCAACGACTTCTTCGACGCCAAGGCCGCCGAGATGCGCGCGGCGCAGACGGCCATCATTCGGGACCTGGGGGCGCACCAGACCGCCAACCGCAGCTATATCGAGGAAGGCGTCCAACTCCTTGAACTGGCGCACAGCGCGCACGCCCTGTTCGAGAGTCAGCCCGCAACGGCAAAACGCAAACTCCTGGATTTTGTACTCTCGAACTGCACCTGGAAGGGCGGCGAACTGACCGCGAAATACCGGCAACCCTTTGACGTGTTGGCAGTTGCGGTCGCGTCGGAACAGCAGCGGGTGGGCGCGGGAATGGCGGAAACGGCCAGAAATGAGATATGGCTCCCCAGGTAGGACTCGAACCTGCACCCCTTCCGTTACGAACCGCGGAATCGGACGCCGGATTTTGTAGGTCCCTTACGAAGCTTTCGCCTGTACCTGACTGGTCAGCGAGTGCACTTTCAGTAGCAGCGAGATTTCGTTAGCCGGAGTTTCCAGAGCCGCCGCGATACTGGGGACCGATTCTCCGCGCCGATGCATACGCAGCGCCTGCGCCCGCTTGGTGAGATCGATGCCCGCGCCGATGGGGCGGCCGGGCGGTACCGCTTCCAGGTGGCGCACCGATTCCCGCAGGCTCTCGATTTCGGCTTCCAGCCCGCGAACCGCCACCAACTCCGACTCGCGAGCGGTGTCCGACTGCGTCGCCCGAAAGCGCGCCCTGGCCAATTCCACTTTGACGCTGACGAACAGCGCCAGGCTGGTCAGCAGGCACAACGACGCGCCGGAGTAAAAGGTCACGGGATTCAACAGCCATTCCAGGCGCATTACTTCTCCTCTTCCGGCGCCGGAGCCGCTTCCAGACGCTCGCGGCGGCTCTCGATCTGCGAAATCCGCACTCCGTAATTGCCCTGCACCATCACCGCCTCGCCGCGCGCCACTACCCGGCCGTTGACCAGAACTTCCACCGGCTCTTCGGCGCTCTGGCCGAAATCGATCACCGACCCGCGATTCAGATCGATCACTTCGTCGAGCGTCATCTGCGTCCGCCCGAAACGCAGCGTGACCGGCAGTTCGATGTCCAACAGCAGATCCAGGGCCGAGCCCGGCTGACCGATTCCTGCGCTCATACTCTTCTCCTTGGCTGATTCAGCCAGACTCGTTCCATGTGGCTGCGCAGCCGCAGGATGGCCTGCGTACGCAATTGGGCGATGCGCGAGAGGTGCATCTTCATCACTGCGGCGATTTCCCGCAGATTCAATTCTTCGTAGTAATACAGACTCAGCACGGTCCGCTCCGGCTTAGGCATGCGCTCGATCGCCAATGCCATGATTCGCACCAGTTCGGCGCGTTCCACCATGTGCGACGGCCAGGCATCTTCGCCCGAGGAGATGAAGTGGAGCAGGTTGCGGCCGGAATTCTCTCCGGGCTCGAACTCCAGGCGCTCCAGTTCCACGGACTGTACCTCGGCCAGCCACTTCTGATACTCCGCAATGCCGATATTCAATTCGGCGGCGATTTCTTCTTCGGCCGGTTCGCGTCCATAACGCTGCTTGGCGCGGTGAATGGCGCCTTCGATCAGCTTGGATCGCTTGCGGGTTTCGCGTGGCGCCCAATCCATCTCCCGGAGGCTATCGATGATGGCGCCGCGGATGCGCCGCTCGGCGTAGGTGTTGAGCTGCACGCCCATGGTCGGATCGAAATTGTCGATGGCCGCCATCAGCCCGATCACGCCGGTGGAAATCAGGTCGTCCAGGCTGATGTAGTCCGGCAGGCGGTCGTGAATCCGCCGGGCGATCAGACAAACCTGTGGGAGGTGCTCGAGGACAAGCGCCTCGCGCTGCGAGTTGATTCCCTCATCGCCAGCGGGACGGTAGTGTTGGAGGCCAGTGGCCATCGGATCTCTCGGCTAAGCTACGGCCTGCAACGAATCAGGCAATTGGCGTACCAGTGAATCGATCACCCGGTCCTTGGTTGCCTCCTGGATATCTTCGGGTACGGACTGGCCATGGCAGAAGAAAGAAAGCGGCTTTTGCGTGCGCGCCGCCTCGGTAAAGACGGCAGCGGTGGAACTTGTCTCATCCATGCGCGTAAAGATCAGTTTGCCGGGGTTAAACTCGCCGAAGCGGTCGATGGCGCTTCGCAGACCGGCGCGGTCCATGGAAGCTGTCAAAACTAAGTGAGTGTCAATATCCTGACGGCGGCTGAGAAACGTCGCGAGGTCGCCGCCGAGTTCCTGCTGCATGGCGGCGCTGAAGCCCGGAGTGTCGATCAAGACGTAGGTATTGGCGGGCGCGGAGTCGATGGCCTGGGCCAGTGCGGCGGTATTCTCCACGGCTTGAAACGGTACGCCGAGAATCGCGGCGTAGGTGCGCAACTGCTCGGCGGCGCCAATGCGCAAAGTATCGGCGGAGATCAACCGCACGGCGCGCCCCAGCTTGAGGCACTGGTGGACGGCGAGCTTGACTAGCGTGGTGGTCTTGCCCGATCCCGGAGGGCCCACCAGCGCGGTAATACGGCCGATTTCGGGGAGTACCTCGAAGCGGCTGGCGAGCTCGCCGGCCATGGCGGCCGATTCCGTCTCGGAGGCGGCCGAATGGGGCCGGACGATGTCCAGCACGGCGCCCTTCTTGCGCACCGCGGGCTCGGTGGAAAACGGCCGTTCCTCCACGTCCGCATCGTCGCCGGAAAGCCCGGCTAGCGCGGACCTGTTGTGGGACAGCATCCGGCGGATTTGGGACATGCGCTGCTGCAGTTCTTCGGCGCGCGATGCCGGCTTAGGCGCGGGAAGGCTCGCCTCGGGACACACCCCAAAGACCACTTCGAAATCGCCCAGGCGCCGCGCCTCGGGAGGCGCTTCACGGGAATTCAAGAGCAGTGCGTCTGACCCAAACTCGCGGCGGGCCTGTTCCATGGCTGCGGGGATGGAGCCCGCAAAGAACGATTTCACGTACAGGTTCGCGGCTTTTTCAGGATTGGGCATGGTTATTGGATAACTCCCTGCGAGATGATTTTGACTTCCATGGGAACCTCGTTATGCGAGACGAAAAACACGTTGCGGTTGCTGGGCTCTACCATTTGCCGCAGGAAAAAGCGCGCCCCGGAACTGGCGATCGCCGCCACGGGCGTCTCCGGCGTGCCGACCTTCGCGTTGATGCGCTGCAGCAGGTCGCGGATGGCCGGCGGCGAGAGCGTCACATGGCTGTTCTGTTCGCCGTGCTGCACGGTGGATTCCACGGATTGCTCCAGTTGCGAGTCCAACAAATACGCCGGCAGGTCCCCGGCCGAATTCAGGAACGGCTTCACCACCATGCGGCGCAAGGCCTGGCGCACGTATTCGGTGAGCAGCACGGGATTGCGCGTGGTGACGGCGGCCTCGCCCAGCGCTTCCAGAATGGTGACGGCATCGCGGATGGAAACGCGCTCGCGCAGCAGGTTCTGCAGCACGCGCTGCACCGTGGAAAGCGGCAGTAGCTTGGGAACCAGGTCTTCCACCACCTTGGGATGGTCGATGGCTACACGGTCGAGGAATTTCTTGGCGTCCTGCCGGGAGAACAGTTCCTGCGCGTAGCGGCGGACCAGTTCGGACAGGTGCGTGCCCAGCACGCTGACGGCGTCCACTACCGTGTACCCTCCGCGCCGCGCGGCTTCGGCCTGCTCCGATGGCACCCACCAGCCGGACATGCCGAAGGCCGGTTCCTTAGTCGGTTTGCCGCCCGCGGGCGGGTCCACTTTGCCCACCGGGATGGCCAGTTCGCATCCCGCTGGCATCTCATAGCGGGCGATTTCGGCGCCCTTCAGCGAGATCGCATATTGGTGCGCTTTGAGCGCCACATTGTCCACCACGCGTACCGGACCGAGCACGAAGCCCAGGTCGGAAGCGATCTGCCGGCGGATTCCGCCAATGCGTTTGATAAGCGGGGAATCCTGCCCGCCGCCCACATATTTCACCAGGCCGAGGCCCATCTCGATGGCCAGCGGTTCCACCTTCAGCAGCGCATCGATATTCTCTTTGGCGGCAGCCGGCTTGGCCACGGCGGCGGTCTTTTCCGCGGCCGCCTGTTTCTTTCGCATGTTCCAGGCGGCGAAGCCCAGGCCGGAGCCGAGCAGCAGGAACGGCACACTGGGCAGCCCTGGAAAAACCGCCAACACGATCAGCACGCCGCTGGCCAGAAACAGAGGCTGCGGGCTGCCGAACAGTTGCTTGGCGAAATCGGCGCCCATGCGATCGTCGGAGCTGGCCCGGGTAACGATGAGGCCGCCCGAAATGGAAATCATCAGCGCGGGAATGACGGTCACCAGGCCATCGCCGATGGTCAGGATGGTGTAAGTCTGCAGGGCCTTGGCCAAGTCCATGCCATGTTGCAGCACGCCAATCAGGAATCCGGCGACGATGTTGATTCCGGTGATCAGGATGGCCGCCACGGCGTCGCGCTGGGTGAAGCGCGATGCGCCGTCCATGGCGCCGTAGAATTCGGCTTCGCGCCCCAGGTCTTTGCGGCGCTTGCGGGCTTCGGTCTCATCGATCAGGCCCGAGCTCAGGTCGGAATCGATGGACATCTGTTTGCCGGGGAGGGCGTCGAGAGTGAATCGCGCGGTCACTTCGGAGATGCGCACCGCCCCGTGATTGATGACCACATATTGAATGGCGATCAGGACCAGGAAAATGACCGTGCCGATGATGTAATTGCCGCCCACCACGAAGTTGCCGAAGGCCTGGATGACGTCGCCGGCGGCGCTGGTGCCGCCGTTGCCGTTCATCAGAATCAGGCGGGTGGCGGAAATACTCAGTGCCAGGCGGAAGAGCGTGAGCAGCAGGAGCGTGGTGGGGAAAACGGAGAACTCCACCGGCTTGCGGATATACATGGCGACCATCATCACTACCGTCGACATCATGATGTCGGTGACGATGAGGACGTCGAGCATGAAGCCCGGCAGCGGCGTGATCAGCGCGATCACGATGCCCAGGACGGCGATGGGGACGCCCAGCTCTTTCCAATTTGCGAGCGCCAGCTTCCACGGTGCGGGTGCGGCGATCGCTTTTGCCTGTGCTGCCAACTTACGCTCCTTTAGGTGTCATGCTGAAACTCGTGGCGCAGGCACTCCTGCCTGCCGGGTCGAGACTCGTCTCGACCCTTTTCGAACGCGGTATACACCGTCCCGGAGCGCCGAGATGAGTCTCGGCGCGGCAGACAAAAGTGTCTGCGCCACGTCGCTGCCGTCCGTTTTTTGACATTGCTAACCTTTTATGCACTTCGCCTTCCATTCATCAGCTTGAAAATGTAGGCCAGCACTTCGGCCACGGCGCGATAGAACTGCGCCGGAATCTCCTGTCCCACGTCGACGGACTTATAGAGCGCCTGCGCGAGCGGCGGATTCTCGATCAGCGGAACCTGGTTTTCCACGGCCTTCTGGCGAATGCGCAGCGCCAGATAGTTCTTGCCCTTGGCTACGACCATGGGGGCGCCCTTGGCGTTCATGGAGTACTTCAACGCCACGGCGTAATGGGTGGGGTTGACGATGACGGCGGTGGCGGTGGGAACCTCGTGCATCATGCGGCGGCGCGCCAGATCGCGGCGGATGCGCCGGATGCGCTGCTTCATCATGGGGTTGCCTTCCACTTCCTTGAACTCGTCGCGGATGTCCTGCTTGCTCATCTTCAAATCGTTCTGGTAGCGCCTCTTCTGGCGCAGCAGGTCTACCGCGCCGAACACGATGAACACCAGCGACGCCTTCCACAGCAGCGTCTGGATGGAGCCGCCCACCAGGCTCGCGCCATCGGGCACGCTGCGCAGGGGCAGCGACAGGTAGCTCTGGAAATTGTCGGCCACCAGGTAGTAGACCGCCAATCCGAATGCCGGAATCATGATGGCCGCCTGCAGCAGCGAAGGCAGGTTCTGCCTGGGCAACTCTTTCAGGCGCGAGGCGGGACTCAGACGTTTGATATCGGGCGCCAGTTTTTTCAGGCTGACTCCCATGCGGGTGACGCCGAATTGGATCGCCAGAGTGATGGCGATCATGGTGGCGCCCAGGGCGCCCAGCGGGATCAGCATGTGCACCAGCAGGTCGAGTCCCAGGCCGACCACCTCGGAGGTGCTCAGGCGCGGGTCGAGCGCATGTTGTAGAAGGGCGGCCATACTGGCGCGCATCGACTGGATCCAGCCCGGGCCCCAGGAGTGCAACAGCGTGACGAAGGCCAGGAACTGCAGGGCGTTCACGAACACGCGGGCGGTAGGGAAATTGCCGTCCTCGCGGGCCTTTTTCATGCGCCGCTGTGTCGGTTGCTCGGTCTTTTGCTGGTCGGCCATGGGGTGTCAGGATCGCTCCCTCACGGTCGCGGCTCGGTATCCGGCCTTCGTTCCGAGCCGCGACCGTCAGGGAGCGTTAACGTCATCCGTGTCTGAACGACTGTTGCCATACCCTAGCGCGCGATGAGCCCTCGCGCCATGGTCAAAGCCACGCCGCTTTCGGCGCGATAGAGAACCGGAAATAGCACCGCCAGCCATCCCAACATGGTGAGACAAATCAACATTTTGACGGGGAAGGCCACGGTGGTCAGATGCA
The DNA here is from genome assembly GCA_003164075.1 of Bryobacterales bacterium. Next base: position 22,406 of record PLRZ01000281.1, read on the forward strand.
GTTGCGCGTTGACCCGGCCCAGCAGCGCCAGCGCGATATCGAGCATCACCATGACGGCGATAATAGGCAGCGCCAGCCGCAGCCCGGTGGAGAACATCGTCGAGCCCACCGTCAACACTTGCGCCGCCGCGCCGCGGGTGAGCACAAACGACCCGGCGGGGTACGTCTCCATGCTGCGGGCGAACACGCGAATCACTTCGCGATCCAAACCGGTGGCAAAGAACAACATGCCGGAAGCGATCTGCATGAAGACCACCATCACCCCGGAATCGGCTTGTGTATTGGGGTCGAAAGTGGAGGCGAAGGCATAGCCCGCCTGCATGCTCAAGGCCTGCGCACCCACCGCGAAGGACTCGGTGACGAAGGCCACCCCCAGGCCGATGCCGATTCCCAGGGCCGCTTCCACGATCAGCCACATCACCAGCGTGCCGGCCGAGGGATAAGCCGTAATGTGCGGCCACAGCGGAAACAGGGCGACGGTGATGCCGAACGCGAGTATCACCCGCGCCGGATTGATGACCGCGCCGATGCCCGGCATGGGTACGAAAACGAAAACGCCGGCCACCCGCGCCAGCGTCAAAAGGAAGCCCAGTAGAGTTGCCGTGGAAAGGACCAGGTCACCGCCCATAGCGGCTCAGGTCCCCCAGGATGCCGATGGTGTAGGCGCTCATTCTGTGGAGCATCCACGGCAGCGCGAGGATGAAGGCGCCCAGAAAAGCGAGCAGGCGCGGGATGGCGTTGAAGGCCGTGTCCTGAATAGAGGTGACGATCTGGATCAGGCTGATGAAGATGCCCACTACGAAGCCCACGGTAAGCAGCGGCAACGCCAGCCAGAAGGCCGTCATGAGGGCCTCGCGCAGAATCTGAATCACGAATTCGGGGGTCATGCGTAGAAGCCTTTCATGAGCGAGCCGATCACCAGGTTCCAACCGTCGGCCAGCACGAACAGGAGAATTTTAAANNTCGATGATGAGGAATGGCAGGAAGAGCACCGCGCCGATCTGGAATCCGGCCTTCAGTTCGGAGAGAATGTATGCCGGAATGAGAATGCGCAATTCCAGGTCGTCGGGAGTATGCGGAGCGGGCGATTTAGTGATGTCCAGGAAAAGCTTGACGTCTTTTTCGCGGGCGAAGCGCACCAGGAAAGCTTTCAGCGGCTTGGCCCCGGCATCGAAGGCCTGGTCGGCGGTGAGCTGGTTGTTTTGCAGCGGCTCCCAGCCCTGGTGGTAGACGTCCGCCGCTACCGGCGAAATAATCAGGATGGTGAGGAACAGGGCGATCCCCACCAGCACCTGGTTAGAGGGAACGGTCTGCGTCCCGAGGGCCTGGCGCAGGAAATGCAAAACGATGGCGATGCGCAGGAACGGCGTGATGGACATCACCAGCGCGGGCAGCAGGGTGAGCAGCGTCAGCAGAATGACAATCTGCATGGGCACGCTGAGCGACTCGCCGCCCTTGGAGAGTTGAATGCCCATCACTGAGGCGGACTGCGGAGCGGCCTGCGCCACCCCAGCCGCCAAAGCGAAAAGCAGGGTGCTGCCGATGTGGCGCAGGCGGGGTCGAGACTCCCGATGCCGTGGAATTTGGGATGAGCCCCGAGGTGGGGCAGGCGGTGCTCGCCTGCCCGCCCGTCTTAGCTGAACAGGCCCGCTGCCTAGACAGGATAGAGGGCAGGCGAGCACCGCCTGCCCCACCGAGCAAGACCCCGCAGGCAGAAGTGCCCGCGCCACGTTGAAACTCATTTCGCCACCTGCGTCTGTTCCAAAGGAATTTCGCCGTCCAGCACGGAACAACCTCCCGGAGAGACCGCGATCAATAGCACGCGGCCGCTGACATTCACCAGATGGAGCGAATGCTGCGGAGTCAACGCCAGCCGCTCCAGCGTCTGCATGCGGCGCGCGCCGGTGCGCCCCACGCCTGTCACGTTGAATTGCGCCAGCCCCTTGCGGCGCAGCCAGTAGAGCGTGCCGCCCAACAGGCCGAGCACGAACACCACCACCAGCGTTTGCTGAATCGCTTCCATGTCAGTTCTTGCCTTTGAAACCCACCATGCGGACCACCCGGCGTCCGTTGGCGCGGGCCAGTTCGCCCGAGCCTAGCAAGGCCCGGCCCACCAGAATATCGACGCTCTCGCCGGCCGCCCGGCCGGACACCACCAGGCTTCCCACCGTCAATTCCAACAACTCGCTGACGCGCAGGGNNTGCTTGTGCCAGTTTCGCCATGTTGGATTACGCGTGGACCAGGTTGACCGTCTCCTGCGCCAGCGTGTCGCTGGTGGTGATCACCCTCGACGCCGCCTGATAGCTGCGCTCGTAGGTGAGCAGTTTCGTGAACTCAGCGGCCATGTCGGTGTTGGAGGATTCCAGCGAGCCGCCAACAATCTGCCCGCGCCCGCCGGCTCCGGCCGCGCCCAGGGCGGCCTGGGCAGTGGCGGCGGAGGCCTGCAGGTTGTTATTCCCCACCTGTAGCAGGCTGGTGGGATTGGCAATCGACGCCACCGCCAGTTGGCCCAGCGTCACTTGTTGGCCGTTGGTATAAGTCGCCATAATTGTGCCGCCGTTCTGGATGGAGACCTGTGAAACCTCGCCGGCCGCGTTACCGTCCTGCACCGGGCTGGACATGCCGGACGTCTGCGCATACTGCGTGATTTCCGGAGTTCCCGTGCTGTTGTACAGGTTCCAGTTGATGTTCAAGTCCGCGGCCCCGTCCGCCAGGCCAGTGACCGCGACGGCTACCGGGGAGCCGGCCGCCGGAGTAGTCAGGGCTCCGCTGCTGTTGAACGCCAGCGTGCCGGTGGCCACGGTTGTGTTGCCGCCGGTAGCCAGGTCCGCGGCCGGTACGGTCACGGTGTAGCTCCAGCTATTGGAGGCGGTCTCGGTGTAATTGACGGTAAGGGTATGGGCCGTACCCTGCGAATCGTAGACCGTGAGGGGGGCGCTGAAGGCTCCGCCCGTGGCCGTGGAACTGTCGAGGTTCACGTTCATGCTCATGGTGGTGGTGGCTTTCGGGGCGATCACCGACCCCACGGGCACGGTGATATTGCCGACCGCTCCGTTGGTGTCGACCACTCCGTTGGTCGCCGTCCAGCCTTGCACGTTCTGGCCGGTCGCAGTCAGCAGGTTGCCGCTGGCATCCAATTGGAAACTGCCGTCGCGGGTGTAGAGTTGGGTGTTGCTGGAATCCTTGACGACGAAGAAGCCGTTCCCCTGGATCATGGCGTCCAGGTCGCCATTCGTGGTGTCCTGGCTGCCCTGCGAGAAATCCTGGACGGTCCCGATCTGTCCCACCCCCGCGCCGACTTGGCCAGTATCGGATCCCGTGCCAAGCTGTTGGGCCATCAAATCCGAGAAGTCGACCGTGCTGGCTTTGAAGCCGGTGGTGTTGAGATTGGCGAGGTTGTTGCCGACCACGTCGATGGCCGTCGAATCGGCGTTCAGCGCGGATAGTGCGGTGTTGAATGCGGTTCCCATAACGTTTCTCTGTGCCTCCTACGATTGAGTCTGATTATTCGTGGCCGTAGTGCCGGACGCGGCGCCGGTGGACGAGCTTGCGGCGGCTGACGCGTCGGTTGTCAGTGTATCGGTATCGGTGCGGATCGCCATGACCTGCTCCAATTCGCTGAACTGCGCCAACTGCGAAACGAATTGCGTGCTGTCGGTGGGGTTCAGCGGGTCCTGGTTCTGGAGTTGCGCCACCAGAAGCTGCAGAAACATCTGTTCGGTGGGCGCGGTGCCGCCCAGCGCGCTGGCCGCGCTGCTGGAACTGCTCGAACTGGAACTGCTGCCAAGGGAACTAACTGCTGAAGCCATAAAAACCTCCTGAAGACTTCTCTCCGCCGGTGAGACTGGATTCCAGTTCTTCGACCCAGCGGGGCTGGTTGGACTGATTCTGATGGCGCCGGCCGCCATCCTGTTGCGACCCGTTTTGTTGCGGCTGCCCGTCGCCGCCGCGCGAATGGTTGGTGGGCGCCTGGGGCGAGGCAGTGGGAGTAAGCGGCGCGGCGGAAACGCCCGGCCGCCACATTTCGGAGCGATACCCGTTCTCTTCCAGCCGGCTCTGTAATTCGGATAAGCCTTGCCGCAGTCCGCTGGTCAGGGTGGCGTCGCCGCTGTGTACCGAAACGCGAACTTCGCTGCCCGCCTGCACCACGCGCACATCCACCGGCTCTTTACCCGGCTGCGTAACTTGCAGCGAGATGTCCTTGAGCGGGGCGGAGGCCTGCGGCAGGCTTTCGGCCAGGGGTGCGGACGTCTCAACAGGATGGCTGGCGGCGGCCGGCGATTGCGGGGCAGCGGGCTCCGCGTTGCGCTCCCCGGTTGCGGTTGTGGCCGCCAGCAACCCGGGTGCGGCGAACGGCGCAGCGTTTTCGTTATCCGCGGCTACTACTTTCTTGCTGGCGGAAGCCACGGCCGCGGCGGAGGCCATCTCAGAGGAAAGCGCGGAGCGGTCGACGCCCTGCACCGGTTCGACCCGCGCGGCGAATGCCATTTCCCGCGGCTGCAAGACCGATCCGGTTGCGGCCGTGAGATCTGGCTTTGCGGGTTCCGCGGGCTCGCCGGGTTCGCTGCGGGAAACAGCCGCTGTCACTGCATTGGCTGGCTCGCCGGTATTCACAGGAGCAACTGTGGCTGGCGGCAACATTGCGGTGAGCTGCGGCGCGGGCACGGGCGAGACGGCTACTGGCGCTGCCTGCGTCGATTCATCGGAAACCGCTTGCCGCTGCGGAATTGCACGTTTCGCGCCTCGTTCGGACTTCTGCGTGTTGGCGTGCGGCCCGGTGGAATCGCCTGCGCCGTCGTGGGGCAAGTGAATTTCGTAGGGTAGTGTGGGCTGGGCCACGGCCGGGACGTTTGCCGTCACGGGCGCCGTCTGGGGCGCTGGCCCTACGGAGCGCCCCGCGCCGGCACTCGGGGACACAACCGTCAGTCCGCTGAGTTGCTCCGCGAACGGCACACCGCTGCTATCGCCAGCGTCCGCGGGCGGACGAAATGTCGCCCCAACAAGCATGGAAGGGACGGCCGCGCAAGCAGCGGAAGCAATTGTCACGCGGCGAGAAATGCAGATGGAGCGCCAAGCGGCCCCGCTATTCTTTTCAATCCGATAGCCGCGCCGGAGGGGTGTTGGCGTTTTGACTGTCAAGCCGGTTAGTCAAAATTTTGACAAATTCCGGCTCCACTTATCCATACATATCGCCGCTTCTAACTGATTTTCTAGGGAATTTTTCCAGCTAACACTTAGGCCACTCAGTTGCAATCGCCCTCACCGGTCGCTCCGTTATGGATAATCTCACCATCGCCGCCGCCAGTGGTTTGCGGTCCCGCATGGAATCGCTCGACCTGCTGGCCAATAATCTGGCCAACTCCGGCACCACCGGATTCAAGCGCGACCAGGAATTCTACGGCCTGTATTCGTCCGCCGACTCCAACGATCCCTCAACCGGCGGCCCCAGTTCCACTCTTCCTACGATAGAGAAGCAGTGGACCGATTTCTCGCAAGGGACCATTCAAGTGACCGGCAATCCCCTGGATATCGCGCTCGATGGCAATGGCTTTCTGGCCGTGAGCGGTCCCAGCGGGACCTTATATACACGCGCCGGCAATCTGAAAGTGCTCCCCTCCGGGGTATTGGCCACAAGCGATTCTTATCCGCTGCAAACCGTCGGCGGTGGAACCATCGATGTCGCTCCCGGCAAGCCCGTTACCATTCTCCCGGACGGCACGGTGCAGCAATCCGGCCAATCCGTCGGCCAGCTCGATGTAGTGAACTTCAAATCCACTGACTCTCTCCGAAAAATGGGGAGCACCTGTTTTCAGAATACGGACGCCGGGAATCCTCCTGTTTCCGCCGCGAATGTAACGGTCCAACAGGGAAAAATCGAGGGTTCCAACGTTCCCGTGGCGGATGCGGCCATGCGCCTCGTGGGCGTGATGCGCCAATTCGAGATGTTGCAGAAAGCCGTGAGCGTCAGCAATGACATGGATACCAAGACAATTCAGGAAGTGGCGCGCGTAGGTTCCTGACGCGTCCGGCCAGAGTAACAGCGGAGTACTTACATGATCGATTCCATAACTAACAACAACGCCTCGGCTGTAACCGTTCAAAATGCCGCGCCGGCGCCGGCCAGCCAGCAGTCCGGCGCACAGTACGATTTCGCGGAAATCTTCGGCGCGGCCTCCGACGAGCGCGGTCCGGTTGCATCGTCGGCCGCGGATTCGTCGCCAACCACCCCGGCCTCTTCGGCGGGAGGCCTGCAAACGGCCATCGCACAAGCCACCACCACGGTTATGGATGCGGCTGCCACCACTACGGCCCCGGCAAGCGCTGCCACGTCCACTCCGGGGATCGAGACCCTGGTCGACGCCATCATGAACGGCTCGTTCCAGGGAACCAACGTGACGGATCCGTCGCAATTGCAGGAAACCACGCCTATCGGCACCGACACCATGCCGAATTTCTATTACGCTTCCGACCAGACGGCCTCGCAACTGGCGGCCTTGCTGGGCGGCAAGGTGGTCCAGATGAAGGCCTTCGGCCAGGACCAGGGTTGGACCGAACCGAACGCCAATTTCATCGAGCTTCCCAACGGCCAAACGTTCAATGCCGCCGACGTGGCTTACTATAGCCGCGCAGGGGTGGCAGGCGCCACGCAACTTACCGCGGACATCACCGCGACAATCAATGAGGGCGCCGCCTGGACTAACTGGTACCAGAATGGCGGCCAGATGCCCACCTTCGCTACAGGCTATGTAGGGCCCGCCATCACGGGTATGGCCTATGCTTCCGGCTCGGTTGGCGCCGACGGCAACGTGATCAACCCAGCCATGCAGAGTACCGCAACGCAAGGAACATAAAAATATGATTCGAGCACTTTACAGCGCCGCCAGTGGCATGACCGCGCAGCAGCTCAACGTCGATAACATCGCTAATAACCTGGCGAATGCCAACACCACGGGTTATAAGATGCGTACGCCCCAGTTCCAGGACTTACTCTACCAGAGTATCGTGTTGCCGGGCGTCAACGCGGGGCAACAGACCACCGTGCCTGCCGGACTGCAACTGGGGCTCGGCACAAGGGCGTCGTCCAATGAGATCATCTTCACCCAGGGCAGCATGAACCAGACCGGCAACCCGCTCGACGTAGCCATCCAGGGAAACGGATTCTTCCAGGTACGCATGACTACCGGAACCCTGGCGTACACGCGCGATGGGTCGTTCCAGATGGACAAGAACGGCGTGGTGGTGGATTCCAGCGGCAACCCGCTCGATCCGCAGATCACCATACCGGCGAATGCCCAATCCGTGACCATCGCTCCCGATGGCACGGTCAGCTATGTCACTCCCGGCCAGGTCAACGCGCAACAGGCGGGGCAAATTCAGATCGCCAGCTTCCAGAATCCAGCCGGCCTGAATAGCATCGGCAAGAATCTGTACCAGCCCACGGACGCCTCGGGCGACGCCACCGTGGCCGCCCC
>PLRZ01000281.1:29976-34739 GCA_003164075.1 Bryobacterales bacterium
CATACGGGCGCAAGACCTGGCGGCCATCCTCCCGGAGTTCGCTACCGCGCCCCCGGAAGCCATCCTCGGGCAGGCCCCCCTGCCCGGCGCGCGGCGCACTTTTCATGCGCCGGAGTTGCAGGCCTTGGCGCACCGTTTTGGAATCGTCCTTTCGTCGGCTCCCGACACTTGTTTCGAATGGGCCTTGCAGCCTTTGGACCGCGCCCGTGCCATCGCCGCCATCGAGGAATCGCTGCAAATACCCGGCGCCAAAATCGAAATCGCCGACATGATCTCCGACCGCGTACCGGCGGGCCGCATCGAGTTTCCGCTCAGCCGTCTGGGGACGCCTTCTCCGGCCGGTCCGAGCGCCCCGGTGCTTTGGAGGGGCGATGTGGTGTACGGCGACAGCCACCGTTTTCCCATCTGGGTCCGCGTGGGGATTACGGTTCCCTGCCGCAGGTTGGTCGCCGTGGAGAGTCTGAAGGCCGGCCAGCCGATTCAAGCGCGCCAGGTCCGCGACACTACGGGCGCCTGTTTTCCGCTATCCGGCAAAGAGATCCCGGCAGTCGAGGAAGTAGCCGGCATGGTGCCGCTTCGTTCCGTCACGGCGGGAAGCGAGTTGCGTCCCGAGTTTCTGACCCCGGCCAACGAGGTGAACCGCGGAGACGCCGTGCATATAGAGGTCCGCAGCGGCGCCGCCCGCCTGGCGTTGACGGCCCGCGCCCTGACTGGCGGGCGCAGCGGCGACACGATTTCCGTTCGCAATCCTGAAAGCAATCGAACCTTCCAGGCCCGCGTTACCGGCAAAGGCACGGCCATTGTCGAAGCGGGTATTCCGAAAGGGATTTGAGATGCGTTTTTCAACTACGTTGCGGTGTCTGACGATGGCCGCGCTGCTTCTGGCGCAACCGTTGCATGCCGCCGGCAAGAAGCCCAAGAAATCGACTGAGCCGACCGCCCTGGATAAATACCTGCAGGAAGCTCTCAAGCAGCCGGTGGCGCCGGTCCAGCCTTCGGCCGGTTCGCTCTGGTCTTCGGCCTCGCGCCTGACGGATATCGGCAGCGACGTCCGCGCGGCGCAGGTGGACGACCTGGTCACCATCGTAGTGAATGAACAGGCATCCGCGGTCGCCTCGGGCGCCACCCAGACCTCGCGCACCTCCGCCGCTTCCAGCCAGATCACTGCCCTGGCCGCTCCCAAGAGCCCCGGCGGCGCGTTGGCGAACCTGTTGAACCTCACCGGCTCCCAATCGTTGAATGGCGCGGGCACCACTTCGCGCGGTTCCACCATTACCGCTACGCTCAGCGCCCGCGTGACCGCCGTGCTGCCTAATGGCTACCTGGTGCTGCAGGGTACCAAGGATGTGCTGGTCAATTCCGAACACCAGATGGTGACGGTTCGCGGGGTCATCCGGCCGGCGGATTTGAGCCCGGGGAATATCATCACGTCGAATCAGATCGCGCAAATGGAGATCCGCATCGACGGTAAGGGCGTAGTGAACGACGCCATTAAGCGGCCTTTCATCCTGTGGCGTCTGATACTCGGACTTCTGCCTTTCTGAGGGTCTATGAAGAGAATATTGGCTTGGTTCCTCGTTTTGGCCGCCTGGCCGCGCACTGGCGTCTCGGAGACCGTCCGGCTGAAGGAACTGGTGACGCTCGAAGGCGTCCGCGACAACCAACTGATGGGCTACGGGCTGGTGGTAGGACTGGCCGGCACCGGCGACCGGCGGCAGACCATGTTCTCCGCGCAGAGCCTCACCAACCTGCTCGAACGGATGGGGCTCACCGTCGACCCGTCCACGATTCAGGTGAAGAACACCGCTGCCGTCATGGTGACCGCCATTCTGCCGCCGTTTGCGCAACCCGGCTCGCGCATTGATGTCACCATTGCCGCCATGGGCGATGCGCCCAGTCTGCAAGGCGGCGTATTGCTGATGACCGGCTTGAAAGGCGCCGATGGCCAGGTTTACGCCGTGGCGCAAGGCTCCATGGTGCTGGGAGGATTCGTGGCCGGCCAGGGCTCGAGCGGCTCCGCCGTCAATCATCCCACGGTGGCCCGCATTCCCGATGGCGCCATTGTGGAGCGCGGTGCTCCCTCCGTGAACCTGGGAAGCCAGATCCATCTGCAACTGGGCCGGGCCGATTTCACCACCGCGGCGCGGGTCGCGGCCGTCTTGAACAAGCACTTTGGCCAGGTGGCCCATGCCGACAACGCCGCGCTCATTACGGTCGCACTGCCGGCGGAATACGACCGGAAGTCCACCGAATTCGTGGCCGAAATGGAAGCTCTCACCATTGAGCCGGACACCGTGGCCGCGATCGTGGTCAACGAACGCACGGGCACCATCGTGACGGGCAAGAACGTGCAAATCGCGCCGGTAGCCATCATGCAGGGCAACCTGAGCGTGGAGATTCGGACCACCATGGAGGTCTCCCAGCCCAACGCGCTCTCTGGCGGAACCACGCAAGTGGTTCCGCAAACCAGTGTGACCGTCAAGCAGGAAGCCGCGCGCAGCCTCATGCTGAAAGAGGGCGCCACGGTGGAAGAACTGGTGCGCGCGCTCAGCGCCATCGGCTCCACGCCTCGCGACATCATTTCGATTTTGCAGAATCTGAAGAGCGCCGGAGCGCTGGACGCGGAGTTGAAAGTGATCTAAACCTGAAAACAGTAATGGCCACGGATGAACACGGATGAACACGGATAAAGCAAAGGACTTATGAATATCGATTCCATTCTCGCGGCCGGTATGGACGTTGCCAGCACCGCGCCCAAGCCCAAGGACGACCCCGCTAAAATCTTGAACGCCGCTAGGCAGTTCGAATCGCTTTTGGTGGCCCAGATGATGAAGTCCATGCAGGATGCTGAGGGCGGCTGGCTGGGCACGGGAGACGACCAGTCCTCGTCGGCTGCCATGGAATATGGTCAGGAAGCCTTCGCGCAGGCCATGTCCGCCAACGGTGGATTGGGGCTGGCAAAGATGGTGGCCGCCGGACTCCAGCAGGCCGCCAAAGAGTAATGCCGTTACGCGCTCCAGCCCTGGCCGGCGTAGTCCGCTTGCGTCTCTGGCGCGAACGCGCCGAATCCCCGCCCAGCCTCAACCGCATCGCATTCCGTGAGCTGTGCCCCCGGACGAATCGCGCTCCACGCTTCACCCAGTGTTCCCAGCAGTTCCTCCACTTCCGCCAGCGGTGCATCTTCCTGGCGGATATTCGCCGTCAGAAGCCGCAGCCGCATGTACTGGTAGAGGCCCGCCAGATTCCGGGCGATGGAGCCGCCGGCCTGACGGTCGAGCGACCCGTCCAGTTCGTCGATGGCCGCTATGGCGCGCGAGATGGAGCGCCCGCGGGCGGGAATATTCCCCGCAGCCAGGTACCGGCGGGCATCGCCCACCATCGCCAGCGCGTGCTCGTAAACGATATGCACCAGTTCGAGCGGATCCGCGGACAAAACCCGGCTATCGAGGTACGCGTCTCTCCACATGATGTTTGCGATTCTCCCTTGGGGTGGTGCTATTTCAGTTGCCCGGCGAGTTGCAGAACCGTTTCGGGCGGTATCTGGTCAACCACGTCGCCGGTGTCGCGGTCGACGATCTGGATCACCGGCCGCCGCGTTTCCGGGTCGCGGGTGAAACTGAGTTGCCGCCCTTCGCCCATCAACTCCGCCCGGTTCACTTCGTGGACGGCTGTCACTATCTGGCGTACCGGCACGTCCTTGTCGGTCGATGGTGTTGGGTTGCTCCCAGCAGCCGCTGCGCCAGCGGAATCCACTCGTGGTATTTCCATGGCCTGCCCTCTACTAGACATTTCGGCGTATGCCCTCCCACTTTCGAAGGAATTTTTATGACCCCATCTAATAAATACGTGGCCGGTCTGCTGGCCCTGTTGGCCGCTCCCTTGTGGGCGCAAACCAGTCAAAATCAAGACGATGCCATCGCCAGGCAGCGGAATGCGGCTGCCGCCATGCAGGATTCCCTGGCTAAACAGCAGGCTGCCGTCGAGAAGCAGATGCAACAAACCGGCGGCAGCGGCAGCTTTTTTGTCCTGCCCCGCGCCGCCAGTCTGGGGACGGTGACCGGCACCGTGACGGCGCCGATGGTGGCGCCCCTGGTTCCCGACTGCGACCCCTTGCCCCCGCGGGAGGTGGAGTCATTGGTGGGAGAGACCGCCGACCGCGACGGCTTGAGTGCCGACCTGCTGCGCACCGTCATGCAGCGGGAATCCGGCTTCCGTCCCTGTGCCGTGTCGTCCAAAGGCGCCATGGGACTGATGCAACTGATGCCGGCGACCGCCGAACAGTTCGGCATCGACAACCCTTTCGATGCCGCCAGCAACCTGGACGGCGGCGCGCGATTCCTGAAGCAGCTCTTGAGCAGATACGGCGGCGACCTTCCCAAAGCTTTGGGAGCTTACAATGCCGGCCCTGCCAAAGTGGACGCTGCCGGCAGTGTCCCGGCGATCCCGGAGACCATGGAATACGTCCGGCAGATTCTCGCGGCGCTGCCGTTTCACTAAATTCAGAACTCCTGGTGTCCGCCGGAGATTTCGACGTGGCGCAGACACTCGAGTCTGCGGCACCGAGACTCATCTCGGCGCTCCGGGACGGCGGCTACCGCTCGCGAAGAGGGTCGAGATGAGTCTCGACCCAGCAGGCAGGAGTGCCTGCGCCACGAAATCGGGCTCCTCCCAAATTCCACGACGTCAGGAGTTCTGAAGGTTGTCCGGGTTCGCCACGCTTACTAACACTGTAATAGTAAGGGAGCATTAGTTGACCCTGGGAT
>PLRZ01000219.1 GCA_003164075.1 Bryobacterales bacterium
CGGTGCTGCTGGCCATTTGCGTGGTGCTGGTGGTCTGGCTGGGCTCTTTCCGCCTGAAATTTTTCCCCACCAACCTGACCCAGACGTTCATTTTCTGGGCCATTTCGATCCTGACGTTCGTGCTGATGGTAACCCTGGGGTGGATTCTGTTCCGCACGGGCGTCAAGCTATACATCGAGCGGCAGAGTAACCGCGAAGGTTCGCGCATCCGCACCAAACTGGTTCTAGGTGCTTTGACCCTGACCAGTGTGCCCGTATTTTGCCTGGTACTGTGGAGCTATTCCGTATTCAGCTACAACATGAACGCCTGGTTCACCGAGCCTATGCAGAACCAGGTGGACACTTTTGTGAAAATGGCGCGGATGTTCCACCAGGAAATGGAGGACGAAACCACGGCGCAGGCGGGACTGCTGTCGGCGCAACCGGAAACCCTGCGATTGCTTCGCGATGGCGTGAGAACTCCGGGTGCGTTGGAGGAATTCTGCCGGCTGCGGGAGTCGAAGTCCGTGGCCATCTACGCACTTGACGGCGGCACGCCCCTGGATTTCTGGGGCCCCTACGACGCCCGACTGGATCCCAACCAGGAGGTGAATGCCGACTACGCGGTGCGCGATGGCGACCAAGTGCTGGGGAGGGTGGTCTTGACGGCGACCATTCCGCTGCAGGTCCAGAAGACCAGAGATTACATCGCCAATGCGGTCAACGACTGGCACCAGATTGCCAAAAGCCGGAAAGATGTGCGGCTCTTCTACGTTATGCTGGAGGCGCTCATCACCCTCTTTGTGCTGTTCGTGGCCACCTGGATCGCGCTGTTCCTGGCCAAGCAGATCAGCGTGCCGATCACGGCGATTCTGGAGGGCGCCGGCCAGGTGCGCAAGGGGAATCTGCAGTATCGCGTCCAGGTGAATGCGGTGGATGAACTGGGTTTGCTGGTGCGCGGCTTCAACCAGATGACCGAGGAACTGGAATCGAGCGCCGCGGAGCTGGATAGACGGCGGCGCTTCACAGAGGCCGTTCTGGAGAGCATTCCAACGGGCGTCCTGTCCATCGGCGCCGATGGCTCCATCCAACTGGTGAACCATGCCTTGCTGAAGATTTTTCCGCCGGGACAGGTCGCCAAGGCCAGCCGCCTGGAGGATTTATTCTCGCGCGACGACACGGCGGAGATCAAGTACCTCATGAAGCGGGCGCGGCGCACCGGGGTGGCGGCGCGGCAAATGGATCTGAGCACGGAGCACGGAAAGCTCAATCTCTCGGTCACCGTGGCGGCGCTCGAAGAGAAATTGACTTCGGGTTTCGTGATGGTGCTGGAGGATACCAGCGAACTGCTGCGGGCGCAAAAAGCGGCGGCGTGGCACGAGGTGGCCCGCAGGGTGGCGCATGAGATCAAGAACCCGCTGACTCCCATCGCGCTCTCGGCCGAACGCATCGACCGGCAGATGAACCGGCTGGATCTTCCGCAGCCGGCGGCGCGGATTATCCGCGAGTGCGCCGACACCATTTCGAAGTCGGTGGAGTCGGTGAAGACGCTGGTGGACGAATTTTCGCAATTCGCGCGCTTTCCCGCGGCGCAGCCGGTGCGCTGCGACCTCAACGAGATCGTGCGCGAAGCCTTGAGCGTTTTTCAGGGCCGGCTGGAGGGCATCGACATCAGGACCAGCTTTGCGCCGGGATTGCCGGCCGTGAACCTGGATCGGGAGCAGTTCCACAGGGCCGTGGTGAACCTGGTGGACAATGCCGCGGAAGCCATGCAGGAGTCGCTGGTGAAGAAACTGTACGTGGCCACCCAGGCGGGCGCCGCGGAAACCGTGGAACTGGTGGTGGCCGATTCGGGCTGCGGAGTCAGTCCGGAAGATAAGGAGAAACTGTTTCTGCCGTACTTTTCGACCAAGAATCGCGGGACCGGGCTGGGACTCGCGATCGTGAGCCACATTGTGGCCGAGCATAACGGCCATATAAGGGTAGAGGGCAACAAGCCCACGGGAGCGCGCTTCACGGTGGAGATTCCCGTGCTGCTGGAGCCGGAGACGGAGAGCCCTGCCGATGGTGTGCGGCCGGCGGTGGCGCGCACATGAAAGCCAAGCGCGTGCTGGTGGTGGATGACGAGCCCGGAATCCGGCGTTCCCTGAGCGGCATCCTGGAGGACGAAGGCTACGCCGTGGACGCGGTGGAGAGCGGCGAGGCATGCCTGGCGGCGCTGCCGGGCGCGGGGTACGGATTGGTGCTGCTGGATATCTGGCTGCCCGGAATGGACGGCATGGAAGTGCTGACGCGCATCCAGGAGGTCCCGTTCGCGGAGCGTCCGGTGGTGGTGATGATCTCCGGCCACGGTTCCATCGAAGCGGCGGTGAAGGCCACCAAGCTGGGGGCGTTCGACTTTCTGGAGAAGCCGCTCTCGCTGCAAAAAGTCACCGTGGTGGTGAAGAACGGGCTGCAGCATCTCAGCCTGGCGCTGGAAAACAGCCGGCTGAAGGCGGATTCGGGAAGCCGTTGGCGGATCATTGGCGAGTCCGTTCCGATGAAAGCGCTGCGGCAGCAACTGGCCCTGATGGCGGGGAGCAACGGCCGCGTCCTGATTTACGGGGAAAGCGGCACGGGCAAGGAACTNNCTGAGTCCGCGGGCCGCGGAGCCGTTCGTGGAAGTGAACTGCGCGGCCATCCCGGAGGACCTGATCGAGAGCGAGCTGTTCGGGCACAGCAAGGGCAGCTTCGCAGGCGCGGTCGAGGCCAAGATCGGGAAATTCCAGAAGGCCGACGGCGGCACGCTGTTTCTGGACGAGGTGGGCGACATGAGCCTGCGCACCCAGTCGAAGGTGCTGCGGGTGCTGGAAGAGCAGCGGTTTGAGCCGGTGGGCGCGGCCGGATCGATGCAGGTGGACGTGCGGGTGGTGGCGGCCACCAACAAGAACCTGGAGGATGAGATCGCGCGCGGCAATTTTCGCGAGGACCTGTTTTACCGGCTGAACGTGATCCCCTTTTTCGTTCCGCCGCTGCGCGACCGGCGTGAGGACGTGGCGGAACTGGCGGAACATTTCCTGCGCGAGTTCACCACGGCGTATGGCCGCAAGCCCAAGGAGTTGACTCCGGAAGCATTCCAGGTGCTGGCGGAATATCATTGGCCGGGCAATGTGCGCGAGTTGAAGAATCTGATCGAGCGGATCGTGATTCTGAATCCGCAGATTCGGGTGGATGCCCGGCACATTCCGCTGAATGCCCGGCGGCCGGCGGAGCGTCCACTGGAGCGGTTCGGCAGTTTGCAGGAAGTGCGCGAAGCGGCCGAGCGCGAGTATATTCTGAAGAAGCTCGAAGAGACTCACGGCAACGTGAGCCGCACGGCGGAGCTGCTGGGGCTGGAGCGGAGCAATCTGTACAGAAAGATGAAGACGCTGGGGATTGGGCAGGGGGAATAGGGCGGGGTGGGCGGACACTCGTTGAGGACTCGGAGGATCCTGGAAAGTAATTGTAGGCAGGATGCCTCAATGGCAGTCGAGTTTCCGTACGGAAATCGTCGAAAACCGGCTTAGCGCGATGCAGCAGGGCGATTCAGACGAAGCAGCAACCGGGGAAACGCCGACAGTGTCGAGCTGAGCAAGCGGCCAGTACTCGCGGATAAAGTACCGCGATCTCGATGATGATTAGAACAATAGGCGCGGTGGCCGAACGGGAGCGTGAAACGCGCGCACTTGATGCCGCGGCAGGAGCACAAGTCCTGGCGATGCATCAACTTGTGCAGCGGTTGAATTGCAAGTATGCTACAAAAGACTGGAGACGCATTTTGTTGACCACATCGAAGGTGCATTCCGAATATGACGGCCGCTAGCCCATCCCTCAACGCGCGCCGTGCGGGTTTGGGCCCGTTGCATTCTTTCAAGAGGTCTCTTTCCCCTCAGAATTGGCGCGCTCCCGTCGTCCATTCAGAGTACTCACTGCACCAACTTTCACCCTATATCGGCAAACTCAAGAGTTCCATCGCCGGAGACTTGGTCCAGGCTCTTTCCCGGCCCGGCGAATTGGTCGTGGACCCTTTCAGTGGAGCTGGGACAATAGCGTTCGAGGCGAGTTTGGCCGGTCGTCGGGTCTTCGCATCTGATCTGAGTCCATATGCGTACGCGCTCACGCACGCCAAATTGAATGCACCGCACACTCTTGACGCTGCCGTCCACCAGATCGAGACGCTCCTTGAAGAATCGGCAGCCTCCGCCACTCCAGACCTGCGGGCCGTACCGCGTTGGGTACGTGCTTACTTCAATCCCCGAACGCTCAAAGAGGCAATTTCCTTCTCCAATGTCTGCCAAGATCGCCAGCATACCTTGGGACTGTCTTGCCTGTTGGGAATCCTGCACCACCAGCGCCCGGGATTTCTTTCCTATCCAAGCAGTCATCTCGTCCCATATCTTCGCGGCAAAAACTTCCCGGCCGAGGATTTCCCTGCGCTTTATGAGTACCGCGCTCTGCGCCCTAGGATTCTGAGCAAAGTGGTTCGCGCGTACAAGCGGGTCGACGATGGCCCCAGACTAGCCAGCACTGTTGTCCAGTCATCTATCGAGGACGTGATTCTACCCGCTCGGGTTGACGCCGTAATCACGAGTCCGCCATATATGAATGCACTAGACTATGGCCGCGACAACAGACTCCGGCTATGGTTCATGAGCCCTACTGCCGCCGCAGCGATTGACAATAGCACTCCGAGCACAATTCTGGAATTTGCTCGTATTATGTCGGTTCTAGCAATCAAGGTTAGTTCGTGTCTTAAAGTCGGCGGATATTGTGTTTTGGTGATTGGTGAGGCTGTGTCTCGCGGGACGCTGGGCCACACGGCAAGTACTGCCGTCGAGGTGTTTACGTCCGGCTCGTACCCGTTTCAGCTTGTTCAGACTGTTTCGGATCTAATTCCAGACGTACGACGAGCCCGGCGCGATTGCCGCGGAGTGAAGGTCGAAAACGTCATCGTCCTTCGGAGGGTCAAATGAAATGCTCCTCCGGCTCACGCGATGACTTTCATCCTCAGAGAAACGGCTTTTCAAGGTTTGGGCGCCAATATAGACCGTTGGCGTTGGCGTCAAGCAGTTCATTTTTACACTGTGCCAATCAAGCGTGGCCCTCCGGGGTATTAGATAATTGCGGGAGATCGCTTTGAAGTCAGTAGCGATGTTCAACAACAAGGGGGGCGTCGGAAAGACCACCCTGACGTGCAATTTGGCCTCGTACATCGCTGAGGAGTTTGGAAAGAAGGTACTGATCGTCGATTGTGATCCACAATGTAACTCCACTCAGCTGGTCATGGGTGTTGATGCTGCAGCCGAGTTGTACTTGGAAATCCATGACGGCAACCCCATCAGCACGATTAAGGATGTTCTGAGGCCGATCGAAGATGGTGACTCCTCTATTGATCCGAATTTGCGGGTGCTGCCGGCCGCATCGAACCGCTTCAAGGTGGATCTGCTCGCAGGACATCCTCACTTTGCAATTATCGAGGATCGGCTCGGCTTAGCATGGTCGATGCTTCGTGCTCGCGATAAACAGGGTTTTCGCCAGACTAATTGGAATACCCTTCTATGTGCATCGTTGGCCGACAAATACGATTTGGCAATATTCGATCTTGGGCCAAGCTTAGGATCGATAAATCGGTCCGTATTGATGGGCTGCGAAAACTTCTTGACACCTCTCGGGTCTGACGTATTCAGCATCATCGGTGTGAAGAATATTTCGACCTGGCTGTCCAACTGGATCAGCGACTACGCCCATTCCTGGGAAGGATTGTCGTTGGGAGAGCAGGAGGACCTTCGTACGCGATACCAAGTGGCCAGCAAGCCGGCAATAATTGGTGGCTACGTTGGATATACCGTGCAGCAGTATATAACAAAGTCATATGGCAAGGAGAGGAGGGCAACAAAGGCTTACGAATCCATAATAGGTAATGTCGATTCCGAAATTCAATCCGCGCTTAAAGAGTATTACAGCCCACCCCTTCTCAATGATAATGCCCGGGCGAAACTAGGCGATATACCGCACCTTTATAGCCTAGTGCCATTGGCTCAGAAGCGTGCGGTTCCAATTCATGGTTTGTCGAGCACCGATGGCTTGGTTGGATCTCAGTTCGCTGCGGTCAGAGACTTCAGGAAAATGATCGATCCAATAGCGCGAAATCTTCTGCGAAATCTCGGCATTCTTGACGAAGCGACGGACAATGGTTAATTGGCCAGAATCTCTCGTCATCGAATTGGCTGCGCGGAGGTGTATTCTATTCCTCGGCGCCGGGTCTTCGGCCAGCGCCACAAGGCAGGATAAGCCCCTTCAGCATCCTCCTGGCTGGTCTGAGTTTCTTCGCATACTTCGCGCGGGTAGCAATCGCGGGGATGCCGATGACTTGGCGAAGGCGGATGAACTACTAGAAGACAAGCAATACCTCGACTGTGCGGAAATCATACGATCAACCTGCCTCCATAGTGCAGACTATAACCGACTGCTTGGCGACACATTTGAACGGTACCGTCCTACCGAAGTTCATCGATTAACCGATGCGTTGGATCAAAAGATCGTGGTTACTACGAATTTCGATACGCTCTACGAGGACCACTGCAGACAAGGGGATGGGGCACACGGTTATTCCGTCCTGCGATATTATGACGATGGTCTAATTGCCCGGATGCGGTCACCGAAGCGATTGATAGTCAAAGTGCACGGGTGTGTAACAGAACCTGAAAAGACGGTGTTGAGCAAGTCCGATTTTTATCGAGCGCGAGCGGAATATACGGGCTTTTTTAAGACACTCGAAAGCCTGTTTTTGACGCATACGCTCCTGTTCATCGGTTACAGCGTAACTGATCCGGATATTCAATTGTTACTTGAGAACGCCTCGATTACGGCACCCAGCGCTCACCCGCACTATGCGTTGATGGGGAGCGGGCTACATCAAGCTATCCGGGGTGCGTTCCTTCGGACCTTCAACGTTGAAATTCTAGAGTTTGATCCAGCGAACAACTTCGAACAGTTTGGCTTGAGCCTCCAGGATTTGGTCGATAGGGTCACCGAACTTCGGGATTTGCAGACCTGACGCGTGGGAAGCGGTAACGGGGTCG
Organism: Bryobacterales bacterium; assembly: GCA_003164075.1. Next base: position 7,080 of record PLRZ01000219.1, read on the forward strand.
CAAGGTGCCCTATTCGCAGGAGTAGGCCCAAGGAACGCCAAGTCTCGTTCTAGGAGGTTTCGCCGGATTAGGACCCATAAACGCGCCTGGGTCTTGCAATCCAAACGACTGCGGAGTCACCGCCGCCTGTAGAAGGTACCGGCTACCTCAGGCTCCCCACACTATCCAGGTGTCCGACATGCCCCAGCAAGCATCCCGCACAGCACGTATCGAAGCTCGCATTGCGCCCGACGCGCTCCGGGTCGTCAAGCGTGCCGCGGAATTGCAGGGCCGCAGTATCAGCGATTTTGTGGTTGCCGCCGCTCAAGAGGTCGCTCACAGGACAATCGACGAAGCTCAGGTCATTCGCATGTCTGTGGAAGACCAGCAGCGCTTTGTGGAATTACTTCTGAAGCCGCCGGCTCTTGCGCCTGCCATGAAGCGTGCGAAAAAGGCCCATGCCCGTTTGATCGCATCCTCGTGACGCCGGGTTCATTTATCATAGAGCCACTTGGGCACAGCCATGACCGTACGGAGTTTACTTGCGGGGTGGAGGCGCTCGACCGCTATCTTCGGGAGCAGGCCGGTCAGGATGTGCGACGCCGCGCCTCCGCATGTTTCGTGGCCCGCGAGGTTGCAACAGATCGGGTTGCTGGCTTCTACACATTGGCCGCAGGCGGGATTCTCCTCGCGCCCATGCCTGTCCGGCGCGCCAAACGGCTGCCGCGCTATCCAACGGTGCCCGTCGCGCGTCTGAGGCGCCTTGCCGTTGCTCTCGCCTACCATGGACGCAAACTCGGGGGCGCCTTGTTGTGGGACGCTGTCGAGCGTGCCGAGCGGTCTGAAGTCGCTGTTTATGCGCTTGTCGTCGATGCCAAGGATGAACAGGCGGAGCACTTCTATCCGCACCATGGCTTTGTGGCGTTCGGCGAGAAATCCAGAGTTCTTATGCTGCCCTTGCCGAAGAGGACGTGAGCGCGCATTCGGAATCGTCCCCGTAAGGCGGCTTGCGCTGGGCAATCGATATGGCGGGAACGTATCGGAGTCGAACCGATCAGCGG
>PLRZ01000602.1 GCA_003164075.1 Bryobacterales bacterium
TTCGCCAACGCCACATTCGAGTGGAATTCCCAGCCGGCCGCGGAGCCCAACCGCGTGGAACTGCACTACATCGTCAGCGAAGGCCAACAGCAGTTCGTCCGCCAGGTGGTCACCAACAATCTGGTCCACACCCGCCCCAGCCTCGTCAACCGCAGGCTGACGCTCAATCCGGGCGACCCGCTGTCTCCCACCGAGGTCACCGAAACGCAGCGCAAGCTGTACGACCTGGGCGTATTCGCGCGCGTGGATGCGGCCATTCAAGATCCCGATGGCGACACCAACACCAAGAACGTGCTCTACCAGTTGGATGAAGCGCGACGCTATTCGCTGGCATTAGGCGTGGGCGCGGAACTGGGGCGCATCGGTGGATGTAACGACTGCCTGGANNTTGCTCAACTACTCCTGGCCGCACTTCGAAGACAACGACAAGTTGAGCGTTTCCTTTACCGGGCTTTTCGATAACTCCAAAGACATCCGCACCTACAACTACACCCGGCTTGAGGGCTCAGCCCAGCTCTCCCAGCGCCTTACCAGGGCCACCACGCTCTTCTACCGGGCGGCCTACCGGCGCGTCAGCGTCGCCGATCTGAAAGTGACGCCTTTCCTCCTCTCGCAACTCTCCCAGCCCGTGCGGGTGGGAATCATATCCATCAACCTGGTGCAAGACCGGCGCGACGACCCCGTGGATCCTCACCGGGGCGTTTACAACACCGTCGAACTGGGTCTGGCCGAACATGCCTTCGGGTCGCAGCGCAATTTCACCCGGCTGCTGGTCCGCAATGCCAGCTACTATCCCATCGGCAAGAAACTGGTGCTGGCTCGCAGTACCGAAATCGGCGATATGTATTCGTTCCACTATAACGGCGATCCGGTGGACGCCATTCCTCTAGCGGAACGCTTCTTCGGGGGCGGCGACTCGCATCGCGGCTTTCCGGAATTTCAGGCCGGTCCGCGCGACGACCTTACCGGGTTTCCGATCGGCGGCAACGCGCTGCTGTTCAATCAGACCGAATTGCGCTTCCCGTTAATCGGCGACAATATCGGAGGCGTTATTTACCACGACATGGGTAATGTCTACTCCAGCTTCGACCACATATCTTTCCGCTACCATCAGGACAACCTCCAGGATTTTAATTACATGGTGCACGGAGTAGGCTTCGGGATTCGCTATCGGACGCCCGTGGGCCCGCTCCGCGTGGACCTTGGCACCAGTCTCAATCCGCCTTCTTTTAATGGGTTTAAAGGTACGCAGGAACAGTTGTTGAATGCCGGTGTAAATCCATGCCCCGCGCCGGCCGGCGCGCCGTACCAATGCGTGGTGCAAAATGTGAGCCATTTTCAATTCTTCTTTTCGATCGGACAGACGTTTTGAAAGCGAAGATGCCGACCCATTCCATCGCCATGACGTGGTGCAGACACTCCTGTCCGCGGGGCGCCCTCTGGGGAGGAATCGGACTGAGCCGCCGCTCCGCACAAACAAATTTAGCCACGGATGAACACAGATGAACACAGATAAGAAAAACCCTTCTTTTTTGGCCTTTTTATCTGTGTTCATCCGTGGCCAATAATGTCTTTGCCCGGACTCGAGGAGCTCACTCTCATTCCACGACATCAGGAGTTCGGAGACTCATCCCGGCGCTCTCTGGGCCAATGCCTGCGCCACGTCCCTGTACTCCTCCTACTCTGCGCGTTCCTCATCCACGCCGAGATCATCGACCGCATCGCCGTCTCGGTGGGTAGCCAGGCCATCACCACCAGCGATCTCGACCGCGAAATCCGCGTCACTTCGTTTCTGAATCGAACCCAGCCCGATTTCAGCCCCGCAGCCCGCCGCGCCACCGCCGACCGCATGGTGGAACAGCGCCTCATCTTGCGCGAACTGGAAAACAGCCGCTATCCCACACCGGGCGCCGCGGAAATAGATCCCATCTTCGAGAAATTCAAGAAGGACAACTTCCCCAGCGACGACGAGTACCGCCGCGCGTTGGCCGACCGCGGCATCAGCGAGCAGGATGTCCGCAACGAGTTGCTCTGGGAGCGCCGCCTGCTGGCCTTCATCGACGTTCGCTTCCGCGCGGGCGTGCAGGTGAGCGACCAGGAAATCCAGGACTATTTCACCAAGGTGGTGGAACCCGCCGCGCAGGCTGCCAATCCCGGCCAGCCGGTAAACCTGGACGATTACCGCGGCCAGATTCAAGAGAAACTGACCGGGGACCAGGTGGATCTGCAACTGAGCTCCTGGCTGGACAACGCCCGCAAACGTTCCGAAGTGGTGACCCATGCGGAGGCTTTCCAATGAGCCGCGGCCGCAAACGGATCGCCTGGATTCTGGGCGGCGGAACGGCCCTGCTGCTTCTGCTCGCGGCAGCCGCCGTAATAATTGTGCAGAGCCAGTGGTTCTACCATCGCGTCCGCGGACGCCTGGTGGAAACGGTGGAAACGGCCACCGGCGGGCGGGTGGAGATCGGCTCTTTCCAGTTCGACTGGCGCCGCTTGCGCGCCGAAGTCCACGCCTTCACGCTCCACGGGACCGAACCCGCGGACAAGCCTCCGCTGTTCCGCGCCGAATCGGTGGCCGTGGGACTCAAGATCGTCTCCCTCCTCAAGCGCGACGTGGACATCTCTTATCTCGACGTAACCGCGCCACAGGTATACCTCATCGTGGGGCCCGATGGCCGCACCAATGTCCCCGAACCGAAAGTCGCGAAAAAAGCCGGCAAGCCGGCCATCCAGACCATTCTCGACCTGGCCATCGGCCGCTTCTCCCTCGAGCGCGGCCAGTTCGAAGTGGCGTCCGGCGGCAAGACTCCGTTTTCCGCCAGCGGCCACAACCTGAATGCGCGTTTCCTGTACGATCTGGCCGGCCCGCGCTATCGCGGCAACATTTCCATTCAACCGCTCGATCTCCAACTGGGCAGCTACCGGCCCATGCCCGTGGGAATCTCCACGTCTCTCACCATCGAAGCCAATCGCATTGCCGTGAATTCGGCGCACCTGATGGCGGGCGCATCGAACGTGGTCTTCTCCGGCGCCATCGAGAACCTGGCCTCGCCCCACGGCACATTCCAGTTCGATGCCGGCATTTCGGTCGACGAAACCACCCCGATTCTGCGCATCCCGGAATTGCACCATGGCACAATGCAACTGCGCGGCAATGCCACGTGGCGCAGTGCGTCCGATTTCCTCGTGGCCGGCACGCTCCACGGTACCGATCTGGCCTATCGCGATCCCTCCATTCGGCTGGAAGGTTTTCGAGCGGACGGCTCCCTGACGGTCAACCCGAAGGGCGTGGATGTCGGCGGACTTCGTCTGAACGGCAGCTACGTCACCGACATTGGCCGCGCCCCCGTGGATGGCCATATCGCCGCCGTGACCCTGCGCGGCAAGGACCTGCAACTCGCCGGCATGGACCTCGCGGTATTCGGAGGCCGCTTTCAGGGCGAAGGCAAAGTGCTGGACCTGATACGCTATTCCGCCATCGGCACGATCGCCGGCATCGAGGTCCGGCCGGTGGTCGCCATGTACAGTAAGGAACATCTGCCGTGGAACGCCCTGGCGTCCGGCCCCGTGGACGTCGAGGGATCCTTCCAGCGCGCCTCCGAATTGCGCGCGTCCGCCACGCTCACCGTTGCGCCCGCCGGCGACAGCGCGCCCGTCCACGGCCAGATCGACGTCGCCTACCTGGCGCGCGACCGCACCGTCGGCCTGGGCCATTCCACCGTGACGCTGCCCTCTTCGCGCGTGGATTTCTCCGGCACGTTGGGCCGCCAGTTGCGCGTGCATCTCGACACGCGCAATCTCGACGACCTGTTGCCGGCCATCGGAGAAAGCGCCGCCGCCCTTCCCGCCAAGCTCACCGGCACCGCCATCTTTGACGGCACCGTCAGCGGCACAATCGACAATCCGCAGATCTCCGGCCACACGCGCGTTACCGGAATCCTCTTTGAAGGCGAGAACTTCGATTCCCTGGAGGGCGACGCCGAGGTATCGCCCGCCGGGGTCCGCATGCGCGATGGAGCCGTGACGCAGGGCCAACTGCGCGCACAATTTCAGATCGCCGTGGGCCTGGACGACTGGAAGTCGGGCGATGACAGCCCGCTCTCCGGCAGCGGAACTTTGCGCGGCGGCACCGTGGACGAATTGGACCGCGTGCTGGAGCTGAAAGACATTCCGGTGACCGGCGATGCGGCAGGTACCGCGCAAATATCGGGCACCATCGGCGACCCCCACGTCGCCGCCGATTTCCAACTGACCCACGGCGCGCTTCGCGACGAACCCTTCGACCGTTTCACGGGGCACTTGAACTACAATGCCAGTCTCATCGAATTGACCGGCGGCCAGTTGAACGCCGGCAACGGACAAGCCAGCGTGAATGGCGCCTACCGTCATGCACCCGGCCATTTCGATACCGGCCATCTGCAACTGCGAGTGAGCACCAATGCACGGTCGCTGGAACAGATCCGGACGTTACGGAACGCATTCCCCGGGCTGAAAGGCACCGTCCAGGTAACCGCCGATGGCGAGCTCGACATCGCGCCGCCGCGCGCCGGCAGCGATACCCCCACGTTCCGCCTGACCGCGCTCAACGCCGACATCGGCGGACACAACCTGCAAATATCCGAGCAGGCGCTGGGCGACGCCCATCTGACGGTCTCCTCGCAAGGCAACGTGCTGCGCGCCCACCTGGAATCAAATGCCGCCAATTCCGATGTCCGCGGCGATGGCGAATGGCGTTTGGAGGGCGACTATCCAGGCTCCGCAACCATCACGCTCGGCAAGCTCGACCTGGCGCAGTTGCGTGCCTGGCTGGAACCCAAGGCCGCCGTTTCGCCCGGCCCGTTTATCGGATCCGCCGAAGGAGAACTGCGTATCGACGGGCCGCTCCTGCAGCTCCAGGCGCTCAAAGCGGAACTCCGCATCCCCAAGTTCGAGTTCGGTCCCGCGCCCGATTCCACCCTGCCCGTGGGCAAGCTCGTGCTGCACAACGCCGGCCCCATCGTGGTCAGCATGGTGAACAACGTGATCACCGTGGACAGCGCCCATCTCACCGGAGTAGCCACCGATTTCTCCATCACCGGCAAAGTCTCTTTCCAGCAGAAGAGTCCGCTCGACCTGCGCGCCACCGGCCGCCTGGATCTGGCCCTGCTGCACGACTTCAATCGCGATTTCACTTCCTCCGGCTCGGTAGCGGTGGATCTTGCCGTTCGCGGTCCCCTGGACGCGCCCCAGGTCAACGGCCACACCGAATTTCAGAAGGCTGCCTTCAGCATCGAAGGCGTTCCGAACGGCATCTCCAACGCCAATGGAGTGGTGGCATTCACCGACGACAAGACCAACGGCGCCAGGGCCACCATCCAGAGCTTCTCGGGAGAGACGGGCGGCGGCAAGGTGGAACTTACGGGCTTCGCCGGTTACAACGGCGGGCCGGCGATTTTTCGGGTCCGCGCGCGCGCCACCCAGGTTCGCATCCGCTATCCCGAGGGTGTCAGCACGGTAGTCAACGCCAACCTGACTCTCACGGGCTCGGAAGACCGCAGCAACCTGGACGGCACCCTCACCATCGTGCGCACGGGTTTCAATCCGCAGTCGGATTTCAGCTCGCTGCTGGGCAAGTCCGCCGAGCCGGTCCAGACGCCGGCGGCGCGCACCGGCTTGTTGGGCGGCCTGAATTTCGATATCCAGATCAATACCACGCCCGACGTGCAATTTCAGAGCTCGCTCACGCAGGATGTGCAGATGGAGGCCAACCTGCGCCTGCGCGGCACGTTCAGCAATCCCGCCGTACTGGGCCGCATCAACATCACGCAGGGCCAACTGATCTTCTTCGGAACCAAATACACCGTCACCCAGGGCACGGTGCAATTCTTCAACCCGGTGCGGATCGACCCGATCTTAGATATCGATCTGGAGACCAAAGCGAATGGCATCGACGTCACGCTGAATGTTTCCGGCCCCTTCACCAAGCCCAATCTGACGCCGCGTTCGGACCCGCCGCTGCAGTTCAACGAAATCGTGGCGCTGCTGGCGACGGGCCGCAGTCCCACGTCCGACCCCACGCGACTGGCGCAGGAGAGCACGGCGCCGCAATCGTGGCAGCAGATGGGCGCTTCGGCGCTGCTGGGCCAGGCGCTTGCCAGTCCGGTGACCGGGCGTCTGCAGCGCTTCTTCGGCGTCAGCCAGTTGCGCATCGACCCAACGCTGCCGGGAGTGGAAAGCAATCCGCAAGCGCGCCTCACCCTGGAACAGCAGGTGACGTCCGACATCACGTTCACCTACATTACCGATGTGACCAACAGCAACCCGCAAGTGGTGCGCATGGAGTGGTCGTTCGCCAGGCAGTGGTCCGTAGTGGCGCTGCGCGAAGATAACGGGCTGTTCGGGATTGACTTTTTCTTTAAGAAGAGATTCTGAGGGAGAAGTGCAGTCAACGGAATGGCAGATACACGATCTTGTCATGCCATTCTTCCGCCCGGGAAGCCAGCCACACTAGAAGCAGCGACTCGACGATCTCGCCGATCGCGCCGCGTTGGGAAACGATAAACAGCCCTGGATGACTCGAACCGCTGGCCAGCAAGTCTCGAAAGTGGCGAGTCATGGTGCGACGGTCATGCGTGATGAGAATCCGACCCTGCTGCGCCGAAAGTCTGAGGAGATCCGGATCTTTCGTTCCGCGCAGACCGGTGGTCTTGACATCAAGGATATCGATTGCCGGCTCCCGGGAGCGAAGACCGTGGACGATGTCCGCGTCGAGGTCTTCGTCCGCGAGTAAGCGAACCGTCACGCGCGCTTCGAACCGGCCTGTCGGCGGGCCGCGTCAAGCCGGGCAAAGAGTTCGGGATTCGTCTGGCTCAGCGGCGATGCGGAACGTTCCAGTTCACGTTCGCCCTCGATAATGTATTCGCCGATTACCGTTTCGTTCTCCAGGTAATACGCAATTGCGCCGTATACCTGCGAGAGTCTCAGCGCCGGAAACGACTGGACGATCTTTTCAGGCGATGCGCCCTGCTGGAAGCGAATGACCACGGAGTCTAGCGACACACGGGTTCCCGCGAGGTACAGCCCCCCGTCCCGCGCTTCGATATAGGGAGAAACCGGATACTCCATAACGACTCCTCAAACCAGTGTATCATTGACATCTCACGCGCTTCCGCGCCGCTGGAGTAGCCATGCTAAAGGACATTGTTGACGCAAAACCGCTCGGCGATTATCGCCTGTATCTTCGATTTGAGGATGGCATCGAGGGCTCGATCGACCTCGCGCCCACCCTAAGCTTCCGGGGCGTTTTCGCGCCCCTCCGCGATCCCACCTACTTCGCGCAAGTCCGCGCCGATCGGGAATTGGGCACCGTGGTTTGGCCGAACGGGGCCGACCTCGATCCCGACGTCCTCTACGCGCATATTGTCGGGACACCGATTTTGCACCAGAGTGTCGATTTGGCGCGGTAGCCAGGTCCATCACTGCGCCGCGGGACCGAGCTTGTCCAAGTCCTTCCGCACTTGCTCGGCGATCAGATGGATTCCATCCCGTCCCACGTCCCCGCCGACCTCCCGCGCGATCTCCTCCAGCACCTTCCGGCGCGCCGGAATCCCCGTGTCTCCGGCGTGATCCATGGCCGTACTCCAGTTAGAAAAGAAGGTGTACGCAGCGCCCTCCGCTACCAGGTCCGGATCTCCCGGCAGAGAGCTCGCGCGGGCCTCGTGGATGAGTTCGATGGTCTGGCGGCCACCTGCCGCGAGGGGCTCGATCAACGAGGCGGGTACCTGCTCCAGATTGGCGGCCGCAAGAACGGCGCGCCGGACCACCGCCGGATCGCCCGGCCGCAGCAACGGCAGAAGTTCCTCGGGATGGGCTCGGACCGCTTGCACCTCCGGGCGCGTGCTCTCCGAGTTCAAAACGGCGCTCCCACTCGGAATTTCAAAGAAAGGAAGCCATTGGACCAGCGGAGCATCGGCGGGCATCGCCGCCAGGGCCTTCTGCCGCTTCTCCTCGAACACGGCATCGGCGCTGGGGTGCGCCGCTCTGTAATCGGTATTTCGTTGCACGCGGAAGCGAAACGCGTAATCCAGCACTGCCGGCTTGCCAGCCTGGGGCACGAATCCCGAGTTACTCCACTGGCTCCACTGCATCAAGGCGGGGCCCGGATGTCGCGGAAGCGGAACTCGAATGGTGACGTCGGTCTTGTGGCCCGCGTAGACTCGCAGGTACCGAGTGCTGGCTGTTTTCTCCAGATCCACCGCGCATGCCGCCACCCACTGGCCGTCGAGTTCGGGAGCGGTCTTCAAGGTCAGCCCTCCCAGGACAATGGGGTTCGTTTCCGAGGCGCCATTGGCTGGGTACCGCTGCAGCCAGCAGCCGCTGCCCAGTTCGGATCGCGTATAGTTGTCCGGTTTCCAATCGCGGGGACATTTCAATTCCACTTCGAGCACCACCTTGTCCCCGTCGAGCCGGGGCCCGTCATCCTGAAGCACCGCGGCCAGGATCCCGGCGGCCACCGTCAGCGCCGCCACGATTCCCAACGCATACAATTGCGCGGTCGCGAATCCGGAGCGTACCGTCACTGCCGTCACGAGGCCGACGATAAAACCGCCGATCAGTCCGCCTAAGGTGACGAAGACGGTGAAATAGCCGGACCCCCCTTCGAAATTCGAAATCGACAGCAACTTGATGAGGAAAGCAGCCAGGCCGAATGCCGCACATCCCCCCGCCGCGGTCGTCAAGGCAACAACGCCGATCCCGCTTCCCCAGCCCATATCCGATCCTCCTTTAATGGTCTGGGCACTATTCTAGCCCACGGGAGCCAGCGCGGAACTCGGTGATACCTTGATTTAAGAGTTCCTATGACGCTGACCATTTACCTCCCGGACGACCGGACCGCGACTCTTGCGGCCAAGACGCGGGCGCAAGGTCTCTCAGCGGAGGAATTCGCTCGCCAGGTTCGGGAACACGAACTTGCGCCAACGGTATTTGAACAGGGTTTGGGCTCGTTCGGTAGCCCGCAAGACTCCGCTTTGCTGGATGAGGTGGTCTCCATCGCATACGAAGAATGGCGGCGGCCGACCAAACCGGCGACCGCGCTCTAATGATCGTCAGTTCGGAAATGCCGCGCGTTACGCCCAGGAGCACGGCGTTTTCACTTTCACCAGCGTGACAGTCTCTGAGATTGTCTACGGCTTTCAGTTGAAGGACGCGCACAGCCAACTGCGCCAGGGCCAGAACTCCTGATGTCGCCCCGCA
>PLRZ01000611.1:0-6410 GCA_003164075.1 Bryobacterales bacterium
GGATGTTGATCTGTTGATAGTTGTTGTCGTAGGTGAAAGACGGCGTGATCTGGCTGCGAAACAGGCCGTTGGACTCCATCAATCGCTGCTGGGCCGCGGCGGCTTCCTGCATCCTGGTTGCGGTAAACGGCTGCCCCAGGTCGAGAGCCGAAGCGTTTTCCAATTGGCCGGCGCGCGGCGGATTGGAGATGCGGCCGGTGGCGGTGACGGCTCCAATGAACCAACTGTTCTTGGTGAGGAAGCGGACGATCACGCCATCCTTCGAGCCGTCGTTATAGGGCTCGGCATCCACTTGGATATCGGCGTAGCGGCCGGTGGCAAAAAGGCGCTCGATGCTGGCCCGTACGTCGGCCATGCGCAGCGGCTGGTTGGTCTGGAGCGGCAGGATGTCGTGCAGTTCGGATGGGTCGAGCGGCTGCTGCCGGGGATCGAACTGAATGGTGAGCACCTGCTTGCCCTCGTACTTCTGGGCCTGCGCGAGAAGCGTGTCAGGTTGGACCGCGAGCAACAGAATGGCGCTGGCAAAGTGGGCGAGCGTGGGGCACACCATCCTCATGATAACGTAAGCGATCCTAGGCAATTTTGTTACCATCGGGGACATGAACGCGGCGGAGCGCCAACGGTATTCGCGCCAGATTCTGTTTTCAGGGATCGGCGAGAGGGGACAGGAAGCGCTGCTGCACTCCCACGCGGTAGTGGTGGGTTGCGGCGCGCTGGGCAGTTTCCATGCGGCGGCGCTGGCGCGGGCGGGAGTGGGCCGGTTGACGATCGTCGATCGGGATTATGTCGAGCCCGGCAATCTGCATCGCCAGTGGCTGTTCGAAGAGAGCGACGCGGCCGAGTCGCTCCCCAAAGCCGCGGCCGCCGTGCGGCGCATCGCGCGCATCAATTCCACCGTGGAGGCGCGCGGCGTGGTGGCCGATCTGACGGCGGCCAACGCCGAAGAGCTTCTGGGCGAGGCTGACGCCATCCTGGACGGCACCGACAATTTCGAAGCGCGCTACCTGGTAAACGATTTCGCGGTAAGCCGCGGGATTCCGTGGCTCTACGGCGCGGCGGTGGGCAGTTACGGCCTCGCCATGCCCGTGATTCCGGGGCGCACGGCGTGTCTGCGCTGCGTTTATCCCGACCCTCCCGGCGGGGTTCAACCCACTTGCGAGACGGCGGGAATCCTGAATGCGATCGTCTCCGCCGTGGCGTCGATTCAGGTGGCCGACGCGCTGAAAATTCTCTGTGGCTGCGCCTCACAGGTGCACCCGCGGATCACCACCATCGACTTATGGTATGGCGGCATCCGGCAGATCGAGGGGCCGGCGCGCGACCCCGAGTGTCCCACCTGCGGGCGGCGGGAATTCCCATACCTGGAGGAGCGGCGCCGGCCGCCGGTGACGCTGTGCGGCCGCAATGCCGTGCAGGTCCACGAGCGCGATCGCCCCCTCGACCTGGCGGAGCTGAAGGCGCGCCTCGAGCCGCTGGGTGAAGTGCGCGCCAACGAGTTCGCGCTGCGGTTTCTGATCGCGCCGTATGAGATGACGGTGTTTCCGGATGGCCGCGCGATCGTCAAAGGGACCAGCGACGAAGGCGTGGCGCGGAGTCTGTACGCGCGCTACGTGGGGAACTGAGGGCTACTGGGCCTTTGCCGGCTGATTCCTCCTGCCTTTTACCGCCAATCCCAGCATCAGCACGATGGGCAGCACAGTGCCGGCCAAATAAAGGGCCCACAGAACGAGCAGGACCGGTTGAGAAATGGGAGCGGGTTTATTGGCCGCCAGACGCCCGAATGCTGCGCTCAAGCCCATGGCGCGGAACTCCCCTATATGCAAAGCCGCCAGGGCTCCATTGGCACGGTGTCCGATCATGCCCGTATAGTACGGAATCGCCAGCAGGTGCATGCCGTAAAAGTCCAGCAGGCCGAACAGGGTGGCGCCGATGGCCGCCGCCCAAACCTGGAACCGGCCAAACGCCACCACGCAGAGTACCACTTCGCAACCCACCACTGCGTACATGTACCACCCCATCGATCCCGCCAGCCCTTTCGTCAGATACTGCAGCAAAACGTTGTAGAGCTGCCCCAGCCAGAAGAAGCCGTAGATACCCACCAGCCACAGGACCCCTGGTTTATGCACGCGCAGGATCAGACCGGCGGCGGCCAGAAAAGCGATGGCGAAAAAGATATGATACATCCAGCTACGCACCGTCAGAGAACTCCATCCGCAAAAATAAAGGTGCGAGAACAGGATCACATCCACGGACCGGATCCACGGAACATGCGGGATGGCAGCCAACGTTGCGGCCAGACCTCGGCCACGCAGCATCACCGGTTCCGCCAGTCCCGAGAGAGTTCCCGTGGTCACGAGATTGCGGACGTACCACCAACCGGCGACCGACGCCGCCACCAGCGACGTTGCCATCGCGGGCTTCCAGGCGGTTCTGTATTTGAACAGCAGCAGCAGAAGCACTGCCGGGACAGCCGTCAAAAAGTAAGCTTTGGCCAGCAGTCCGAGACCGAGGATCGCACCCAATACGACTGCGCGTCCAACACTCGGCGCTTCGGTGACGATTCGGAGTCCGACATAGGTCAGCAGGGTGAAAAGCAGTATCGAGACCGGTTCATTGCTAATCCGCGCCACGTTGCTTGCAAATCCCGGCATGACCGCAACAACGGCTGCGCATCCGAGGGCCGCGGAGTCGCGTCCGATAATCTTCCGTGCGATGGCGAAGGTGAGGGGCACGGCGAGCGACGCGATCAGTACTCCGAGCCACCGCAGCACCATCGATTGCGCCAGCAGGCTGAAGCTTCGGAGCATGCTGAGGACGGGCGCCATCAGCCAGTAATAGAGCGGCGGTTGATACGCCTCATAGGCCGAGACTCCGTTGGCCGAGTCTTCCCGGGCCCACTCCAGGGGCATGTCGTGCAGGCGGATTTCACGCTGGCGCCTCTCTTCGGGCGGCAGGCTCCAGTACCCTTCCTCCGTGAGAGAAAGCCGAAAGACCGGCCAGCCCCGCACTTCCCACGGCACCGGCACGAGTTTAAAGGATTCCTCCACATCCCGCGGGCCCGGTTGGTCCCGAGGCACCAATAGAAGACCTTTTGTGGAAGTGGCGCGGATCACTCCAAAATGCGCGAACTCGTCATAGCCTTCCCAAAGTGGAAACATGGAAGCGTAGAAACAGCCGCGCAACAAAAAGCAAATCCAGATGGACGCTAATAACCAACGGCTGCGCATTGAGGGCGAAGTCATGCTTGTCATTCTCGCAATTCACGCTCTGTTGCGATGGCGACTTCCTCGCTGTGGGGTGCTAACGTTTTCGGGAAGCGCGTCTCTTTGGGCCCGGCTCCGCAAGCACTTCCAAACATCGAGACGCCGTTCTGAGCCGCGCGCGCCAGAGCGGTTCTTAGCCAGCACCCCCTCGCATGGCGTGCTAGACTGCGCTGGTGACACTGACCCGCAAGACGATTCTGTTGTTCGGAATCGTCAATGCCGCGCTGTTCAGCGCGCTTCTGCCGCTGTGGGAGGGCTTCGATGAGGCGTTCCACTACGGCTACGTCGAGACGCTGTGGCAAACGCGCCGATTGCCGGTGCTTGGCCGCACTTCGCTTCCCTACGACGTGGCGGCGTCATTCCCACTCGCGCCCGTAAGCAACGTGGCCAAGGTTGCGATTCCCGAAGCCACCGCGTATGGCGACTGGTTCGCGCTGCCCGCGTTGGAGCGCGAGAGGCGACGGCGCGGCGTGGAGCGACTAACGCCGGATCCACGCCCCATTTCCCGCGGTAACTACGAAGCCCACCAGTCGCCACTGGCTTATGTGGTGCTGGCGCCTCCGGATTGGTTGCTGGCGAAGTTCCCGCTGACGGTGCGGGTGCTGGTTCTGCGGCTGTTCTGCGGGATGGGTGCGGTGGTGCTGTTGTTTCTTGGCGCTTCGGCGTTGTGCCGGGTTTTGGAAGTGCCGGAACCGTTTGCCAACGCCGCGCTGTTCTGCATCTTCTCCACGGAGATGCTCTATGCCACCACGGCGCACGTGGCAAACGACTGGCTTGCGGTGGGAATCGGCGCCCCCTTCCTGGCCGCTCTCGCGACTTATTCCCGAACGCCCGATCGGCGGTCCGGGCTGGTGGCCAGCGCATGGCTTGCCGCGGGACTCCTGACGAAGGCCTACTTCCTGGTCTTCGCCGGCTTCGCCGCGGGTGTGGCAGCCATGCTGATCTGGCGGCGCCGCACGCGAATTCGAACGATACTGCCCGGCGCGGCACTGGTGGTGGTGTTGGCGGGCCCGTGGTACACGCGGAATATCAGTCTCTATGGCAATGCCGGTGGTACCCCCGAAGCGTTCGGGAAAATCGGAATCGGACAGACCCTGGCGGCGGCGACGCGCGTGGACTGGCTGGCGGCCGGCGGCTATCTGGCGCGCGGGTCGCTGTGGACCGGGAACAACTGGTTCAGCAGCTATTCGCGAACTACGCTGAATGTGGCGCTCGGGCTATTGGCTCTCGGAATCGCGGCCTGGGTCTGGCACCGCCGCCAGATCCAGTCAACGGAACGCGTGGTATTCGGAGCGATGCTGCTGTTTCTGGCCGGGGTAGGGTACGAAGGCTGCGCCATGGTTGCGGAACGCGGCTTCCAGGTGGCCGGTCCCAGTCCCTGGTACACGCAGGTATTGCTGGTCCCTGCGATGGCGCTGGTATGTCTCGGACTGTCGCGCTGGAAACGGGTGGGCCACTTACTGGCGGGCGCCATGGTGGCATTGTGGGCGTGGATTCTGGTGGCCACCTGGACGCTCAAGCTGTTCCCGATGTATGCGGGCGGCGAATCTTCCCCCATGCGCGCGAGGGATGTGTGGAGATGGTGGGCGCATGGGGCGGCGGCGCACGCGCACGATCTCTCGTTGACGGCGTTGGCGCCGGCCCCGTGGCTGTACGCGGGGATGGTGGTATCGGTCGCGCTCACGGTGTGGTTGGGGGTGGGCCGGATTTTGGCGCTGGTGAAGGTGCGGGTCTAAATCTAAAGTCCCATGGCGTGGGCACTCGCGCCCAAGTTTTCCCACGTGCGCACATCTGCACAATTAGTTGGGCGGACGCCCTTTGGGCCCGCCAGCCCCCGGGCCGGCTCTTTGTAAACTGCAAGGGCCGGCATACGTAGGATTTATTGAACGAAGCCTCGCTGTTGACGACGGCGCTTGATCCATTTGTTACCGTTTAGTTGTGCTGCCCAAGCTGACCGATGCCGGAGAACTGCCTCCTGGAGTGCACATCGCCGACTGGCAGGAGTTCAAATCGCGATTCGGCGGGTTCTCTCCGAGGCGTCTGTGGCTGCTGGGCCGTCTACGGACTCTAGTGGAACTCGCTGCCACATCCGGAGAACTGCGGCGCGTCTTCGTCTGGGGCAGTTTTGTCACGGGGAAACCGGCGCCGGAGATCTCGACATCCTCCTGATCATGAGCGAAGGCTTCGAAGTCGATCGCTTAGCCGCTTCGGCGCAAGCCGTCTTCGATTCCACGCGGGCCAAGCTGTTGTTCGAATCGGATGTCTTTTGGGCACGCGCCTCGATCGGAGACCAAGTGCTCGATGTTTGGCTGGACACCTATCAAACCTCCAGAAGTTTTCGAAAACGCGGTATTGTGGAATTGGTGCTGCCGTGATTCAAACCGACGATCAAATGCTAGTCGCGCAGCAATGCGTTAGCAACCTCCGCAGAGTCCTCCTGGAGGCACGCAAAGTGCATTCGAGACAGGACTACTCTCGAATGGCGGAGCCGATCCTCCTTGAGATTCAACAGCGCGAGCAGGAGATCCTCGAGTACTTAAGTAGAGACTTGGAACAACCGATAGCGAGCTAGCCCGCAAGCAAGCCCCTCGATAATTCCGAGCCTCGGGATTGCCGTGTAATCGCTTTCACAATCAATCGCCGGTTGGCATGTCGCGGTGCGTGTGATGATTGGCGTGTACGCACTTCCGATCGCCAAAGAGTGTCCTCCCCCCTAGCATTTGCGCTTGCAAGCGATTACAATGCCACTTCTACGCAACAATAAGGAGGAGCCAATGCGGTCTCTAAACAACGCAAATAGGACAAACATGAAAACGAGAATCGATCTTGTGCTAATGCTCGCACTGGCGCTCACGCTGATTGGCGCCACGTTGACGATGGCCCAGCAGACCGGGGGGGGAGCCAATGTTCCTCCGCCCAGGCCGAAAGGCCCATGTGACATCTACGCCGCGGCCGGCGACCCCTGCGTGGCCGCCCACAGCACCACGCGCGCGCTGTACGCCTCCTACAAGGGCCCGCTCTACCAGGTCCTGCGCCAGTCGGACGGCAAGACCTTGGACATTGGCGTGGTCCAGCCCGCCGCGTCGCCGGTCCCGGATGCGGGCGGATACGCCAACGCGGCTGCGCAGGACGCGTTCTGCGCCAACA
>PLRZ01000611.1:6506-24025 GCA_003164075.1 Bryobacterales bacterium
GACTACGGCAACGCCGAGACCGACAGCCGCGACGACGACAACGGCACCATGGAAACCACCTACTACGGCAACGCCACCGGCTGGTATCGCGGGAACGCCGCTGGCCCCTGGGTGATGACCGACCAGGAGAACAATCTGGTCGGTTGCGTCAACCCGGATGGATCCAAACTCTGCGCCAACCTGCCGAACATCGCGTGGCGATTCGTGACCGGGATCGCCAAGGGAGAACCGCACCACTGGACCTCCATGGGCGGCGACGCGCAACGGGGCGACGCCCTGTCGGTCATGTTCGACGGACCGCGTATCGACGTCACCTATGACCCGATGCGCAAGCAGGGGGCCATCCTCCTGGGGAATGGCGGCGACAACAGCAATGGCTCGCAGGGCACCTTCTATGAAGGCGCGATGACGGCCGCAGGTACCTTCCCGACGAACGGCACCGACCAACTGGTGCAGTCCAACGTCGTGGCTGCGAAGTACGACGTGCAGCGGCTGAGCCTGGCGCCGGCCCCGGCAACTGCCACGCCGCCGGGACTCCAGACGTTTTCACCGGGGTCCTCGCAGGACACCACCGTGACGTTCACGAATACCACGGGGGCGCCGGCCGTGGGCGTCCAGTTGAGCATTTCCGCGCCCAGGCAGTGGACCTCCTTCGTTTCGGGCAACACCAAGACGTCGGCGACGATCGCCGACCCGGTCGCGCCGGGCGCGAGCGTGAGCGCGACCTTCAAGGTCACCTCGGGGCCGGCGGCCTTCAACGGCGACCTGGTTGGCAACGCCTCGTGGACGACGGGCGGCAGGAAGCATTCCGAGACAACGGCCGAGAAGGTGCGGAACGTCAGCCCGATCAAGATCAACGAGTTCCGCATTAGCGACGGTTCTACCACCAACTCGACGAACTCGTTCATTGAGCTCTACAACGCCGGCGCCGGCGCCGTCGACCTCTCCAACTGGACCCTGACCGAGCACCCGACCCAGCAGGCCATCTTCTCGAACGTGAAGATCCCGGCCGGGCAGAAGCTCGCGGCTAAAGGCTTCTACCTGCTCGGCCTCTCCAACTCCGGGCTGGCGGTCCCCGCGCGCTCGGGCGACACCACCATCAGCGTCAGGAGCACGGCCGGCATGACGGCCGGCGATACCATCCTCATCGACACCGGCTCCAGCGTGGAGACCCGCAAGATCGCAAGCATCGGGACGGCGGCCGGCAACAGTACCACGCTGTGGCAACCCCTCCCCGACGGTCCGGTGATCACCGTTCCCGCCGGCTCGACCAACGTGCCTGTCACGAGCGTGGCCGGCTTCGCGGCCGGCGAGAAGATCGCCCTCGGCTACGGCGCCACCTACCCCGCCGTCGCAAGAGGCCTGGAGCGGTACGAGGTGGCTACGGTCACCGCGGTCGGCAAGCCGGGCACGCAAGCCTTCCTGGGAGCGGACGCGGTTGCCGGTGCGACCAACATCAAGGTGACGTCGGTCGCCAACATCTCGGCCGGTGACAAGATCAGGTTGGACATCGACAGCGTCGGCCATGGGATCGAGACCGTCACGGTCACGAAAGTCGGCACGCAGTCGAGCCGCTCGGCGCTCTCGGCTAATGCGAGCGCCGGCGCGACCAATATCAATGTCCGCGGCGTGAACGGTTTGGTTGTGGGCGACAAGCTGACCGTTGGCACCCCCGCGAACCACGAGACGGTTACCATCACCGCCGTCGGCGCCTCGGGTCCGGCCGGGGCCAGCGTCGTGTTTACGCCGGCTCTCGCCCAGGCGCATGCCAACCGCGAGTGGGTGGTAGCTCTGGGAACGGGCCTCGACCTGGCCGCCCCGCTGAAGTTCAAGCATGCGGCCAACATGCCCTTCAGCGGTCGGGGAACGGGGATCGCCTTCCAGCCGGCGACGGCCTTTGCCCACTCGAGCAACGAGCCCGTCCAGCCGCTCGGCGCCGGCATCGCGCTCGACAGCCCCCTGGCCAAGGACCACGCGATCGACGCGGTTGTGCGTGACGCCCAGGTCACGGCCGCGGGCTACCAGGGGACGCCGGCGCCCAACCAGTGGTTCGGTGGCCCCGCCCTCTCCGCCAGCGCCGGCAACATGGTGCTGCGTGACGCCGCCGGCCTGGTGGTCGACAGCCTCAACTACGGCGGCCTCGTCGACCCATGGGCCTCCGAGGGTTACCAAGCCACATCGGGACCCGGGGAGAGTGGCTGCCGCGTGCCTACGCCCGGCCCGGGCCGCGGTGGCTTCGGCGGGCCGGCCGCTCCGGCCGCCAGCGCGCCCAACAGGAGCGCGGGCCGCTTCCCGGACGGCCTCGACACCGACAGCAACTGCACCGATTTCCTGTTGCAACCCGCCACCACCCTGTCGGCCGCATCGGCCNNGGCACGGCAGGCGCCACCACGGTGGGCGCCGCCACCAGCGTGGGCGCGACCGTTATCCCTGTCGCCAGCGGGGCAGGCTTCACCGCCGGCCAGACCATCACTATTGACAGCGGCGCGAACCAGGAGACGGCGGTTGTCGCCGCCACCACCGGCGGCAGAG
Organism: Bryobacterales bacterium; assembly: GCA_003164075.1. The sequence continues at coordinate 9,039 of PLRZ01000611.1, forward strand.
GCGGCCGTGGCGGCGGCCCCGGCGCCACCATCACCGTCGCGGCGCCGCTCAAGTCCGCACACGCGTCCGGTGCACAGGTCTCCGGCTCCGGCATCACCCTGACCACCGCATTGACCCAGGCGCACGCCAGTGGGGCGCAAGTGGCCAGCGACGTTCCCACGCCCGGTGCGCCCAACAAATATTACAGGCCCCGGCCGCGTATGTAAATCCGGCTTGGGCGAGAGATCCGGAGGTGGGGCAGGTGGTGCTCACCTGCCCTCTATCTGCTTGGGCGGCGGGCTTGGTTCAGCGCGGGCGGACTGGCAGGCGAGCACCGCCTGCCCCACCTCCGGGCTCACCGGAGATTCCACGACATCGGGAGTTCGGAGACTCATCCCGGCGCTCCGGGACGCTTGATGCAGTCTAATCGCGAGCGTTTTCCCAAGCTGGACGCTCTAAAGGCGAGTGACTGGCTTCTCGCGTAGCATCTTTAATACCCGCGCTTTTTATCCACCACGTTGAGTAACGGCTCGCCTTTGGAGAATCGCTCGAACTGCGTCAGGAAAAACTGCATGGCGCGTTCCAGCCAGTCGCGCGTGTGGTCCGTGCTGTGCGGGGAAAGTAGCACGTTTTCCAGTTGGAAGAAGGTGTGGCCGGGAGGGAGCGGCTCCGTGGCGAAGACATCCAGCGCCGCGCCCAAAATGCGCTTTTCGGTGAGCGCCCGGACCATCGCCGGCTCGTCGATCACCGCGCCGCGCCCCACGTTGAGGATCACCGCGGTGGGTTTCATGGCGGCGAATTCGCGGGCGCCGATCATGCCGTGCGTCTGGGCCGTCAACGGCGCCGTGACCACCACGTAATCGCACTGCGCGATCATCTCCAGCAGGCCGCCGGGGCCGTAATACCCGCTCACCAGCGGGTCGGCGTTGCCCGCCGGCGGAGGCGTGCGCCGCGAGGCCAGAATGTTCATCCCCATGGCCTTCAGCCGCGTGGCCACGGCGCGGCCGATATCGCCGTACCCAACGATTCCGGCGGTCTGGCCGCTGATTTCGGTGACGTCGAACGGCTCCCACACGCCGGCCGTCTGATTGCGGATCAGCCGGCGGAAATCCTTGGCGAAATACAGAATGGCGCCGAGCACGAATTCGCCCAGCGGGGGGCTGAAGACGCCCGATCCGTTGGTGAGCGGGACGGGGCTCGCGATCACTTCGGACGACAGCAGGTCGTCCAGTCCGGCGGCGCGGCAGTGCACCCAACGTACGGAGGGGCACATCCCCAAAACCTCGCGCAGCAGCGCGCCGGAGCCCGACCAGTTGAAGATCACGGAGGCCTCCGCGGCCGTGTTCTTAAACGCTTCCGCCGTGTTGCCCACGGCAATTCCAGTGTCCGGCGGCAGAGCCTCCAGCATCGCCAGTTGAGGCTCGTTGGGATCTGCCAGCACCAGGATTATGTTGTTGTCCATGAGGGAAAGCTACCACATGTTCGATCTCCGTTTGGAAATGTTACGGGTTGTGGAGGAAGCCGCGATCGCCTCCGCGCGCACCATGGGCATGGACGGCGCCATGGTCAGAACTCCTGATGTCGCCCCGNNAGGCGGTGCTCGCCTGCCCGCCCGCCCGCGCTGAATCAGGCCCGCTGCTCGAATAGGATCGAGCGAAGGCGAGCACCGCCTGCCCCACCTGCGGGCTCACTGCAAATTTCACGACATCAGGAGTTCTGAACTTGTGCGCCACCGGCGGCGCGGGGGCCATCACCGTGCTGGCGGCTTCCGAAGGCGGGGGATTGCTGCACGCGCCGGATTGCTACATGGGAAAAATCGTGGTGGGACCGGCGGCCAAGGGTGCGCACGCGCCGGTGAAGCAGAATCTCAAAGCCATCGCGCGCCGCCTGCAAGAGGGGAGTGGACGACCTGGTGGCGGAGGGCATCGCCGCGGTCGTCGCCGGAACGGGCGTGCATGTCGTGATGGGCTCGGGCGGCGCTCCCGAGGGTGCTGACGGCGGCCGCGCTATCGTGCCTGAACGGCGAGATCCTGGGGCGCCTGGCGGTGAAGGACGAAGCGCAGAAGGAACGCAACCTGGTATTCGACGCTTGCGGTGTGACCGACGGCAACCTGCTTGCAAGGGATCCGCTTCACCGGGGATGGGGTGCACACGCAATCCATCGTGATGACCTCGACGCCGGCGCGGGTGCGTTTCATCGACACCACGCATCTGGAAAACAAGCCCGACGTAAAGGTTCGCTTCCGGTAGCGGCCGGCACTGATACACTGAAGGCAGGCTCGGTCTATCGAAAACATGGCGGAATACTGTAGTTGCGGCGCACAATTACCACCGGATGCTCTCTTCTGCCACAAGTGTGGAAAGCCGCAGCGCGAGCTGGTGGCGCCGGAGGTTGAAAGCAATACCTACCCGGCAGCGGTTGTGGATGCAGTCCCTCCTCCTCCGCCGCCCACCCAGCCGCAGCCGCAACCGTTGCCGCTGAACTTCCACAATCGGGTGGCGGTGCGGATATCGCTATTGGCCGCGGTGAGCGCGACGGTGCTGATCGTGCTGTTGCCGCTGAATTGGCTGGGGGCTGGATTCTTCGCGGTGTTTTTCTATTGCAAGAAGACCGGCTTCCGTCTGGACGTGGCCTCCGGGGTCAAGATCGGCTGGATCACGGGCCTGATCGCGTACGCCTTTTACGCCATCGTCTTCACCGCGCGGCTATTGCCCGATGCCCTCTCGGGGCACCTGGGCAAGACGATCTTGGAGCAAATGAAGACCTCCGCGATCCAGGATCCGACCACGGTTCAACAGGCGACGAAGATGGTGGAAAGTAATCCGGGGATGGTGATTGTCCTCCTGTTGGGCATGCTGTTCGTCCTGGTGACGTGCCTGAGTATGGCGGGCGGCGCGCTGGGCGCGAAGCTGGTGGGCAGTCCGAAAGTTTAGGCCAGGGTTCCGGAATCCGCCATGGCATGAATTGACAACATTTGCCATTCGCGTTAGGATGTCGGGATCAGGAGTTCCGTTGTCATGCAGACCATGAATATCTCGCTGCCCGACCCCTTGAAGGATTTCGTCGACCATCAGATCGCCGAAGGACGTTACAGCAGCGTGAGCGAGTACATCCGCGAGTTGATCCGAGACGACGAGAAGCGCAAGGCCGAAGAACGGCTGGAGGCGCTATTGCTGGAAGGATTGGAGAGCGAAGAGAGCGAACTGACCCGGCAGGACTTCGCTGACATCCGCAAAGAAGCGCTGGCCCTGCTCCAGCGCCGTAAGAAACAAAACTGATGGCGACGTCCATCCATAAGCGAGCAAGCGCCAAGCGGGACCTGGTTGAACATTACGTGTACTTCGCCGAACATGCGGGGATCGAGATCGCCGAACGGTTCCTGCTGAACGCAGACAAGAGTTTCGAGGATCTATCCAGGCATCCCGGAATGGGTGTCGCGGTATCTTTGCGCTCGCCGAAGTTGGACGGGTTGCGCAGATGGCCAGTGATCGGGTTTGAGAAGATTCTGATTTTCTATTTGCCGCGTGCAGGTGGAGTGTCGATCGTGCATGTACTACACGCCGCGCAGGACTGGTGGAGCCTTCTTGGAATCCTATAAGTACCGGAGTAATTCCATCACCCGCCCGTCGCGGCTTCCAAAGAAGGAAGAAGAAGACGCCCAACTGGAGACCCTGCTGCTGGAAGGCTTGGCGGGCGGCGCCGACATTCCGGTGACACCGGAGTTCTGGAAAGACCTGAAAGCGGAAGCGCGCGATATCGATGTAAAGCACAAGGGGCGGAAGCTGTCATGCCCATGAAGAACCCCGTACATCCCGGCCGCATCGTCCGGCACGATTGCCTGGAGCCTCTGGGGCTCTCCGTGACCGAAGGCGCGAAGGTCCTTGGCGTCACCCGGCAGACGCTGACCAAGATTCTCAACGCCAAGTCCGGCATCAGCCCCCACATGGCCATCCGGCTCACCAAGGCATTCGGCAGTACGCCGGAAACGTTGGCTGCGCATGCAACTTGCCTACGACCTCGCCATCGCCTTGAAAGACGAGAAGAGCATAAAAGTGCAGCGCCAGCACGTCCCGCGGGAATTGCACGTAAGCTGACTTGCAGTCTTCTCACTTCTTCGATTACCCGTTGAACTTTATCGACCGGCGGGAAGCCGCTGCGAAACCCGAAGGGAACATTGCGTGCACCGCGTATCCCGCGGGCAGCAACGAAGTCCACAGGATGGGATACCGATACCGGTCGCACGATACCACCACGTAGTACAGCAGCGGATAGATCAGCCAGACGCAGAGAATCAACGGTGCGATGGCTTCCCGCCGCTTCAGCATCAGAACCATGCCGGGAATCGACAGCAAAGTAATCGCCCAGATCGCGTAACTGGTATAGAGCGACGGCCTGGGGTCGGGAAACCAGAAATCCACGATTCTGCCCGCTGTCAATTCCGCAAACCTCTTCGGGTGCGAGCAGATCCACCGCATGGTATCGGCCGTCCGCAAGCGGTCGTAGCGAACCTCTCCCAAATTCCGCAGCAGGCGGGCCTCGGATTCGCTGTCGACGGGGAACGTCTTTTGAATGCACCCGCTCACGGCTTCCTGGTAGAGGCTTGGCGCGGCGCAGTCGTTATTGGAGGAGTACAGGGTAATGCCGAGGCTGGTGCGGAGTGCGAATACGCCCCAGATGCGATAGTTGCGCGCTATCCAGGGCGCGATGCAAAGAGCAGTCGCTACCGCCGCAAAGGCGCTGTAGCGGACCACGGACCGCCACGGGACGCGGTGGGACACGAACAGCCAAATGAGCCACGGCCCCAGTACGAATGCCGAGGCGGGATTTTGTAGCAGGAGCAATCCGCCCAGCACGCCTGCTCCCATGGCCCAAACGCCGCCCTCTCCGCGCCGGACATTGCGCGCGGTGAACAGGCAGAAACAGAGCAGCCCCACGATGGTGTCGCTCACATCCCACTGGGGGAGGAGCCGCATCGAGAGGATCCAGAGAACCCCGCCGATTACGCCGGCTTTCGCCTCGCCGTAGAACACCACGGCGACACGCGGCAGCAGCGCCGCGATCAACGCGTTGGCCGCCATGTTGGCGAACGTGGCCGCGATACTCATCGCGACGGAATTCCGGAAAATCGCGATCAGACCGGCCAGGAATAGAGGATGAATCGGCGGGACCAGTGCCGTTGGGCCGGTGATAACCGGCGCAAAGGGATTGGCGTAGGCGCCGTGTTCGGCCAGGCTGCGTGCAATCGCGGCCATCTCGAAACCTCGGCCGAACCCGTATCCTCCGATAAAAAGGAATTGGCACAGGCCCGCCGTCCACGCGCCCAAAAAGAGCGCCACGGGCGCTTCCAGGCGGAGAGGGCGCGCGACGGCACGCGCTGGCGCAGCGGCGATCTCAGTGTCCAAACTTCATCTGGCCAGACCGCCGCGGGAAAGGCAATACTGCACTTCGTTAGACGGCATTGTTGCCTCCCGGCAAGGGAGCGTCACTCCTTGGAATACTTCTTCACCACCGCGACCCCCGCGAAAATGATCGCCATGGCGAGCAGTTCGCGCGGTCCGAAAGGCTCGCGGTAAAAGAGCCATCCCAGGAAGACCGCTACCACGGCATTCACGTAGTTATAGAGAGACACGATGGCCACCGGCAGGCGATCCATGGCGTACACGTAGGCGCTGTATCCCACCAGCGATCCGAACACCACCAGGTAGAGCAGCGCCGTGACGCCGCGCACGCTCCAGTGAACCGGCGCCTGCGGAATGGCCAGCGAGAACGGCAGAAGAATCAACGCCGCCGCCAGTTGCTGCACACCGCCGGCCACTATGGGGTGCGCTTTGCCGGCCTTGCGGCGCTGATAGATGGACCCGAACGCCCACCCCACCATCCCGATCTGCAACATCAGAAATCCGGCGAGCAGGGCGCGGTCGATACCGTGCGTTCCCGGGTCGGGCGTGAACAGCAACGCCGCGCCCACCAGTCCCACCGCCATGCCGCCGATGGTGGGGCCATGCAGACGCACGCCGCCGGGCAGCAGGGCTTCCGCTCCCACCATCCAGAACGGCGAGATGCTGAGGATCAGGCTGGCGATTCCGCTGGGGATCAACACCTCGGAAAAGACCAGCGCGCCATTGCCGATTCCCAGCGTGAGAAATCCGCTGAAGCAGGCCGCCGCCAGTTCGCGCCCGCGCGGTAAGTAAAGACCGCGCGCTTTGGCGAACAGCAGCAGAATCGAGCCCGAAAGCAGGTACCGCACCGTTACCAGCAGTAGCGGCGGGAACGACTCCAAGGACATCCGAATGCCCAGGTAGGTGGTCCCCCAGAAAAAGCACACTGCCGCCAGGGCCAGGTACGGCTTGAAAAGAGGATGGCGCGACAAATCTCAGCGTAACATCTACAGCCATACCGGCAGCCCTTGCGACTGCTCGGAGGGTGCGTAACCGGTAATCGCAAACTGAAACCTGTCTGCTGCGGGCAAGAAAAAAGCGGGCGCGTTTGGGTGATAGGGTGAGTGCGCCCGCTTGTCGTAACGGGGATTAACTGGAAGACGACGTTCGCCGCGGCCGCGTTACAGGTTGCGGCATGAACAAAAGGGCCATCTATAATTGGCCGTTTAGAGCCATCGCCGCCAGCGAGGCAACCGTCCGGCTGGGACAAGCATCTACTAAGCAGAGCCAGCCATGAAACTATCCACGTGCCTCCTCCTCACCGTTCTCACGGCTTCGGCCCAGCAACCAGCGGCTAAACGGGCCGATACGCTGCATGACTTGAGCGCGCAATTGGAAGCGCTTTCCCACCGCGTCAGCGTTGCCGTGGTGCAGATTTTCTCCACCGGATATGTGCTCAACGACGAACGCGAGTCCGGATCGAATGCCGCTATCGTCACTCGCCAGCACGCTACCGGATCGGGCGTGGTCATGTCGGCCGACGGTTACATCGTCACCAACGCCCACGTAGTATCGAACGCGCGCAAAGTGAGGGTCCGGATCGCCGACGAGGTGGCGGGCGGTCCCAATGGCGCGATGCAGCCATCCGGCAAGATGCTGGAAGCCAGCGTGGTCGGGGTGGATCGCGAGACCGACCTGGCAGTGATCCGGGTGGATCGCAATGACCTCACTCCCCTCCCTCTAGGCGATTCCGATGCGCTGCATCAAGGCCAACTGGTGATGGCGTTCGGCAATCCGCTCGGCCTGGAGAATTCCGTCAGTATGGGCGTGGTCAGTTCCACGGCGCGGCAGCTCAGACCGGACGATTCCATGATCTATATCCAGACCGACGCGCCCATCAATCCCGGCAATAGCGGCGGCCCGCTGGTGGATGCCGACGGCCGCGTGGTGGGCCTCAACACGTTCATCCTGTCGCAATCGGGCGGCAGCGAAGGGCTGGGCTTCGCCATCCCCAGTAACATTATTCGCAACGTCTACCAACAGATCCGGCAGGAAGGCCACGTGCACCGCGGCCAGATTGGGGTATACGCTCAGACCATCACGCCGCCGATGGCCTCCGGACTGCAACTCTCGCAGGATTGGGGCGTGCTGCTGTCGGATGTGGAACCGGCCGGTCCCGGAGCCATCGCGGGTCTCGAGCCCGGCGATATCGTCCTCAGCCTGAATGGCAAGAGTGTGGGAGATGCGCGCCAGATGGAGGTGGACCTGTACCGTTATCCGGTGGGCGCGAAAGTTGCCGTGGAATTGGTGCGCAATGGCGAGAAGCGGACCGTACAAGTAGTGACGGTAGAGCGGCATGGCGACCCGCAGCGCTTCGCCGACATGGTGGACCCGGCCAAGAACATGGTGAATCGGCTGGGGATTCTGGGGATTGACTTGGACCGGAGAGTGTCCGACATGCTGCCCGATTTGCGGAAGCATTACGGCGTCCTGGTCGCCGCGCGCGGGGGTGATTCGGCATACTCCGGCGATAACCTGCAACTGGGCGATGTGATCTATGCGCTGAACAATTCGCCCGTCACGGACGTGGCGTCGCTGCGCAAACAACTAGACCAGGCAAAAGATGCCGAGGCGCTGGTCTTCCAGGTGGAGCGGAATGGCCGGCTGATGTATCTCACCCTGGAGATGGAATAGGCGCCCTGGAGGAACGACGATTGGCAGGAGGCTTGCCGCGGCGGAAGCCCGAGCGGCCTGCACGTCCAAGTGGACGATGTCGCCGCGAGCGGCACTGTATTCCCCGAAAATGAGTAAAGCGCGGGCGGCGAAACAGGTCACTCCTTCGCAGCGGCCAGTTTCGCACTGGGAGTGCTATCCGCCTTCAGATCGCCAAGGGCGTATTGAATGCCGGCCAGGAAGTGTTCAAGCAGAGGCGCGTTCCAGAAAACGGGTGCGCCATGTCCCAGTGAACTATAGAACACGCGGCCCTTCTCATACGCGCGGATCCAAGTCACCGGGAAATCCTTGTCAGCCATGCGCACCGGCAGTATCCGGTGGTTTGGCGAAAAACCGGTCTTCTCCACATCAATGGCGAGGAGCACGTGGAGATGGTCGCGTAGGGTCGGCTCCTGGAACTGGAACGCCTGGTCCGCAATCTGAAATTCATCGCCGTGAAACACGGCATTCAGCGGACTTTTCGGGTCCTCCACCTTCACCGTCATGCTTTCCCCGTCCCAGGGATGTCCGCCGTTCTCGGTCGCTCCCAGCATCTGGCCGAACGCCGGCCACTGGTCGTACTTGGGATACTGCACGAAGGTCGCGATGGCATCGTGAATTCCCACGAACCCCTTGCCGCCCCCTATGTAGGCCAGCAGCGATTTCCTTAGCTCCGGGTCTTCGAATAAGACGCCTACGGTATTCAGAAAGCAGATGGCGTCGAACTGTTTGATCCTGTCCGGGCGGAACATCTCGACATCGTCGTTGAATACCGCCTCGTAGGCGCCGGTACGTCTGCCCATTTGCGCGATCGCGTAATTGGCTGCCGGAATCGTGTCGTAGGAACTGCCATGCCACGGATGGCCGTCGCGCATCATAAGGTTACTCACCAGCATGCGGCGAGGTCTCCTCGGTTTAGCCAGCGCTTTGACTGGAATGGCGTCGTCGACTTTCTGCTTCTGCTCGGGAGGCAGCGCCTGACCCTGCAGGAGTGTGACACCAAGCGCCCCCATCAACAGCAGGTTGCGTCTCATTATGAGTGGCTCCGCCCCCAAGTATACGCCCACGCCGCTCGGGGAATGCCCGAAAACAGGTATCCGTGAAGAGGCCACGGAGACGCCCCTCGATCGTCGGAGGGCGACAGCGCTCCTGCAGGCCCTCGCCGTAGCGCAATTACGCTGAATCTCAGATCCAGGCTCAAAATCTGATACATATCGGCGGACAGCGGGTCCAATTGTTCCGCCTTGCGGCCTTCGGCAATCCCCTTCTCGGGAGATCCCAGACAGGTGAGAATTCATCAACTTCGAGCCGACCTCGCGCCCGCCCACAGCACCGCCGCCAGCACCAGCGCCATCGCCGGTATCAGGTACATCGCCTGATGCAGTCCGATCGCGCGAGCCGCTTCGCTCACCGCCCGCGCCCCAGCCGCCCGGCGTGCCAGTCGATCGCTCAAGATTCCCGTCAGCAGCGGTCCAAAGGCGGCGCCGCCCAGATAGGTCACCATCAGGTATCCGGCCATGGCGGTGCCGCGTAATCCCGGCGCGACAATGTCATTGATAGCGGCGTACACCAGCCCGTAGTACATCTGCAGTAGCCCGTACGCCGGCATGATGAGCGACAGCGCGGCGGCCGATTGACCGGCCGGCAACGCAATCGCCGCCAGGGCCAGGGGCGCCGCCAATAGCGCCGCGCCCGCGGCCAGCAGCAGGCGTCCGTTGCTCCACCGCGCCAGGATGCGATCTCCCCAAACTCCCGCCATCGCCGCTCCCAACACGCCCGCCACGCCCGACCCGATGCCGGTCCACAACCCGGCTTGCGCTACCGACAAGCCGTGGTATCGCTTCAGAAATGCGGGCAGGAACGAGGAGAAGCTGTAGAGCGCGAAATTGAGGATTGCGCCCGATGCGGCAATCCACCCGAGCGCCGGAATCCGCAGCAGGCCCAGCGGCGCGGCGTCAGTCCCCACACGGCTTTCGGCGGCGCGCTCCGGTTCCCGCAGCCACAGCAGCGCCGGCACCAGCAGCATCGCCGGAACCGCCGCCAGAGCCAGCGCCGTCCGCCAGCCCCATGCCTGTGCCGCCGGCCCGGTGATCGCCGAACTCAGCATCACACCCACCGGGACCGCCATCATGAAGCCCGCCATGGCGCGCGCGCGCTGCCCCGCGGGAACCAGCCCGCCGATCCAACTGTTGGCCGCCGGAGCGCATACCGCTTCCCCGATTCCCACCCCCAACCGCGTCGCCGCCAGCAGCGCGTAACTGGCGGCCGTTGCGCCCAGCGCCGTCAAGCCGGCCCACACGGCCACTCCGATGGCCATCAACTTCCGGCGGCTCCAGGTATCGGCCAGCCGGCCCAGCGGGAGCCCCGCCACCGCGTAGACCACGATGAAGAGAGTGCTCAGCCCGCCTAATTGCGCGTCGGAAAGGCCGAATTCGCGGCGCAACGGCTCGGCCACGGCGCCCAGCGCCTGCCGGTCGTAATAGTTGAGGACGTTGACAAAAAAGAGAACGGCCAGCGAGGGCCCGACCGCTTTGGATCTCACTGGCCGTTTATGCTATCACAGCTTGATTGCAGCTTCTTTTAGTTCGGGAGCGGCTCCAGTTCCCTGGCTGGCTTCTCCGGTTTCTCGGGCGCCTCGGGTTTCTCCGGCTTCTCCACCTTTTCCGCCTGATCGTCCCCCGAAGAGCCCTCCTTGCGCACCGTAATCGACCCCCGGTCGGAGGTAATGTGCACCGTCGGCCCCTCGCCCACCTTACCCTTCAAAGTGGCCGAGTGGCCGCTCGATTCCTGCCGGATCTGGGACCCGAAATCGTTCAGCGCCTCGCCCCGTTCGGCGGTGGCGTCCAATTGGAACGTGGCCTTTTCGGGCAGCACCAGGTCGATGCGGCCGGACCCGTTGCGCGCTTCGATAGAGGGCATGGGCAGCCTGCCGGGATGCAACTCCACGTCGCCGCGCTGGTTTTCCAGTTCCAGCGACTGGGTGAATTGTTCCATGTGAATGTCGCGCGAACTGCCCACCAGNNTTCGGTATTGCGGGCGCCCTCGAACTGCAGCGGCTTGGCCAGCTTTTTGAAGTCCAGAGTGCCGTTGTAAGCGCCGTTGATGGTCACCTGCCCGCCGATGTTCTCCAGTTCGATATCGGCGCCGCGGCCCTGCAGGTCCAGCCGGCCTTTCATGTCGGCGGCCCGGATCAGGTCGCTGTGGCCGATGTCCAGCCGCACGTTGCCATCCACCCGCGCCAGGCGCACGTCGCCGCGGTCGGACGCCAGTTCCAGGTCGCCGGCGATATCGGAAATCTCGTAATCGCCATTGCGGCCGCGCGCTTCCACGGAGACGCCGCGCGGCACCGTCACTTCCAGATCGTTGGACATCTGCTGGTTCTCGGGTGCGTGATCCTGGTTGGTGCGGATCAGCAGGTGGTCGCCTTGCGGGACGATCTCCACGGGTGTGTTGCCGTTGGTGCGGTCGGCATCGTCGCGGGCATATGCGCGCACCGATTTGTGGCCGGTCACGGCGACTTCGGTGGTATCGGCGCCGGTCACCTTGATGCTGCCGCGCGGATTCTCGAATACGATCCGTTTGGCGCTGCCCGCCGGGGCGGTGGCCTCCACCGGGTAGTCGTAGGAGGAGCCCCACCAGTTCAGGCCGCGGCTATCGATATGGATGCCGTTCTCCCGCGCTGCCCAAACCAGCGACCCGGCTATGCAGATCATGACCACCAGCACCACTTCGCCGCCGGAGAATGCGCGGGTACGGGCCTGGCTCCAGAACGCCACTTCCGCCAGCCGTAGCACGCCCCAGCCGATCAGCAGGAACGGCCAGTATTGCGCGATCAGCTCAAATACGGGGGTGTCCGGATGAAGATTTCTCCACAGAAACAGGCCGCCGACGATCAACAGCAGCAAGGGTCCGGTCAACGATCGCGTTCTCATACCGAGCCTCCTTGACTGGAAGAAGGGTCGGAGGAACCCGGCGTCGTGCCGGTTCCAGCCGGCGGTTGGGCGTAAGGGCTTTGGGCATACCCCGTGGACGCGTAGCCGCGCGGGGGCGGCGGCGGCATCGGGGGCATTTGAGTGGCTCGCGGCGGCGCCGCGCCGCGCTGCATCAGGCTCAATAATCCAAACACGATCAGCAGCACCGGCCAGGTCTGGTCGAAGCCGAAGCGCGTGAAGTTCTGCAGGGCGAACAGCACGCCCACGGTGATCAGCGTAATAGGTCCGCGGATGGCGCGGATCACGGAGTAGCTGGTAGCGTTACCGTTCATGGCTGTGCCCCCTTTCCGCCGGGCCCTGGAAGAAGCGCCCCGCCAGCAGGTAAGCGCCGGCGGCAATCAGCAGCACCGGCCAGAAACGCGCCACGTATTCGAAGTCCAGCAGGTCCAAAGTGTGGAGCAGCAGCAGCGCGCCCAGAACGACGAGCGCAATGCCCGCCACGGGAATGTGATTGCGTCCGCCGGTGAGGTTGAGAATGCTGGAGTATTCGTCCACCGGTTCGCCCGCCCGCCGTTTGCGCGCCGTATGATAGGCCTCGAAGGCCATGTAAAACCACCAGGCCGCCACCAGTACGCCGAACAACGGCTCCATACCCTGCACCGCGCGGGAATTCGCCATGCTCATCAGCAGGCCCCAGATCACCGCGTGTACGATGCCCTTGGCATACTGGCCGTTATAGATGGCGCCCACGCCCGGAATGGCTCCCAGAAAAAATGCCAAGCCGGGTGAGACGTCGGCGTAGGCGTAACTGCCCGTGGCGGCATAGGTGGCCGCACCGCCCGCCGGCGGAACCGCAAACGCCGGCGGGGGGCCCATGGGCCCGGCGGTAGGACCTGGAGGCGGCGCCTCTGGGGCTGGCGCGGGGGCGTGCTCCGCGCAGTAAACCGTGCCGAAGGCGTCGCGGCGGCATTCGTCGCATACCGGTTTTCCGCACGCCCGGCAATAGGCCGTGGCTGGTGTTTCAGGATGGTTCTGGCAGTTCATTGGTTTGTCCCCTAGTGATTTCCGCCACCCGCGTTTGCTGGCGTTCCTCCCGGCGGTGGGGTTGAGGCCCCGCCTCCCGGAGCGGACTTTGCCGGCAGCTTATGATCGTCCGTCGCCGGGCGAGTTTGCCGTTTGACGGGCCGCTGCTCTTCGTCCTGTTGTTGCCACTCACGCAACGTGGTTTGTATCTGATAAACGAATTTCAAATTGTCGTAAAACTTTACTCCGCGGTCCCAGGCATCCAGTGCCCGGTTCTCCAGACCGCTCCATACCGCTCNNATGGTCATCGCCGCTCCCATCACGAACTTGGGTTGCAGAACGGGGCTCAACCAGCGGGCCAACCGGCTCCGCAAGCCGTGCGCCACGGGCTTGTTCTTGCGCCACGGGGCGTCGAACAGAATGCGCGTCACCAGCTCCGGCGGCTCTGCCACTACGGCGGCGCGGTCGATGAACGCTACGGCTACGGCGGAATCCCGCGCCAGTTCGGCGCAGCCCGGGCATTCCGCCAGGTGGCGCTCCACCTCGGCCTTGCGGTCCGCCGATAACGTGCCGTCTACGTAGTCGCAGATCAGGATTTCAATCTCTGCGCAGTTCATACCGCCAACTTCTGCTTTCGCAACAGCCGCCCCAATTCGGCGCGGCCGCGGTTGATTCTCGACTTCACGGTTCCTTCCGGAATTCCCAGAACCCCGGCAATCTCGCGGTATTCCATTTCCTGCAAATCGCGCAAAATTACCGCCTCGCGCAAGTCCGGCGACAGCTTCTGCAGCGTCGCTTGCAGGATTTCGCTGGCTTCCCTGCCGGCCACGCCGTGGTCGGGCCGCGCCGACGCCGTAGCGCCGGCTTCCTCCAACATGGGAAGCTGCTCCTCGATCGAATCGGTCACTCGCTCCTGACGGGTTCGGCGATAGTGATCGATCAAAAGGTTACGCGTCACCCGCGCCAACCACGTACCGAACGACCCTTCCGTCGACCGGAACGTCCGAATCGTACGGAAGACACGCAGAAACACGTCCTGCGTCAGATCCTGCGCCTCCGACCCGCTTCCCGTGAAGCGGTAGCAGAGACCGTAGACCTTTCGGGTATGGAGCCGTACCAGCTCTTCCCAAGCGGTCTCGTCTCCCCGAAGGCATCGGGCTACGAGGCTAAAATCCGGGTCCAAGGTACTTTCTACCAGATTGCGGCCGCGGTTGACACCCATTTCAGGGGCAATCTCCGTCTCCCGATTTTCGAAAACTCCGAAAGCCAGCGTCGCGGTCGCCATGAGCACTCGTTTCTTTCATATGGAGAAACGAGGCTTTTCCATGATAGGTTCAATTTTTCCGGTATGCTAGCCATTTCGAGGCATTTCCGAGGTAGAGGAGACCTTTATTCGACGGCACACGTGGAAATGGGTGGCTGGCTGCGCTTTGGCGGGAGTGCTGGCGGCGTGGTTCATCCTCTCTCAACTGTCCGCCAGATCCTTCGATTGGGCCCTGGCGGCCACCGCTGTCACGCGGTTGCGCTGGCCCTGGCTGCTGCTGGCTTTGATTCCCATTTTCGGCACCTACTATGGCCGGGCACTGCGCTGGGCAGTCTTCCTAAAGCCGCAGAAAGCCCACCCGTCGATGCGCAACCTATTGATTTCCACGATCATCGGGTTCACCGCCATCACTCTGTTCGGGCGCGCCGGCGATTTTGTGCGGCCTTATCTGATCGCGGTGAAAGAAAAAGTGCCGGTCACCTCGCAGATCGCCTCCTGGCTGCTGGAGCGCATCTTCGACCTCCTGATGGCCTCGCTCCTGCTAGGCTTCGCTCTGACGCGGGTCGAGGCCTCCGGCGTCCATGTAGGTCCCAAGCTCGCCTGGGTCCTTCAGTTTGGGGGTAAGATCGTGGGGACGTCGTGCGTGGCGGTGTTCGCCGTACTGCTTTCCTTGCGTCACTTTGCCGAACCGGTGCGGC
>PLRZ01000356.1 GCA_003164075.1 Bryobacterales bacterium
GACAAAACTATGCGGCATTACCCTTGCGGTCGCGGCTCCGATGCGCGTTCAGAGCCGCGACCGTAAGGGAGCGTTAGGTGGCGATTGCAAGCGTTGGCCACCGGGCACACCACAAATTCCACCAGATCGCGAGTTCGTCCCCGGCCGGCGGCTTCAACGAGACGACACTACTTCCCGAAACTCGCGAGCGCCTCCGCTTCGTTGGTGTGGGCCTCGAAAACGGTCATCAGTTTGGTGATCTGCATCAGATCCTTCACCTTCTTTTGCAGGTTCAGGAGTTTCATCTTGCCGCCTCTGCTGGTAATGGTGGCGTAGCTGCCGATTAGCTGGCCCAGCCCGGAACTATCGATGTAGCTGACCCCGGCGAGATTCAACAGGATGTTCTTCTGTTCGCCCGCCAGCGCCTCCCGGATGGAATCCCGGAAATCGCCCAGGCCCTCGCCAAGGGTGAGCCGGCCGCTCATGTCCAAAATGGCTGCTTGCGCAGTCTCGCGAATATCGATCTTCAAGCTCATCGGAAAGAATTCCCTTTCGCCGGACTCCGTACTAGAGCCCAGCACTCCGATCCTACATGAGTTCACTGTGAAATGGGGAGCGAGGCTTCCGCGCCGCACCGTTTGGAATGGAACCGCCATGCTACTACAATCGAGGTGGTGGAATCGAAACGCATTTTAGTTACAGGCGGGGCCGGCTACATCGGCTCGCATACCGTGCGCCTGCTCCTGGAGCAGGGGCACGAGGTCACGGTAGTCGACAACCTCTCCAAGGGCTATCGGCACAATGTGCCGGGCAAGATCCTCTACAAGCTCGACATCGCCGACACCAAGGCGCTGGCGGAACTGATGCGCCAGGTACGGTGCCAGGCAGTGATCCATTTCGCCGCGTTCATCGCGGTGGGCGAATCGATGCGCGAGCCGGAGCGCTACTTCGCCAATAACGTGGGCGGCTCGCTTTCGCTGCTCACGGCGATGGTGCAAACGGGCGTGAAGCGCATCGTTTTCTCGTCTACCGCGGCGGTGTATGGCGACCCGCCGTCGAGCCCGATTCTGGAAACGTTCCCCATCCGGGCGGTAAACCCCTATGGCGAATCGAAGGTGATGGTGGAGACGCTGCTCCGCTGGTTCGACCGGATTCATGGCCTGACCAGCGTTTGCCTGCGTTACTTCAACGCCTGCGGGGCCGATCCCGAAGGCCGCCTGGGAGAAGAGCACGAGCCGGAAACGCACCTTATCCCGCTGTTGTTGCGCGCCGTGATGAGCGGCCGGCCGGTGACCGTCTTCGGCAACGATTACGACACGCCCGACGGCACCTGTATCCGCGACTACATCCACGTCAACGACCTGGCGCAGGCCCACATACTGGCGCTCGACTATCTGCAGTCGGGCGGCGCCTCCGACCAGTTCAACGTGGGCACCAGCACGGGCCATTCGGTGCTGGAGACGATTGGGGCGGTAGAAGCGGTAACCGGGCGCAAAGTGCCGTATGTGGTGGGACCGCGGCGGGAAGGGGATCCGCCGCGCCTGGTGGCGGACTCCGCGAAACTCCGCGGCAAACTGGGGTGGGAGCCGCGCTACGCCGGGTTGCCGGCCATCATCGGGCACGCGTGGAACTTCGCTCAGAAGAACGCGACGCGGCAGGCGTAGGGTTCGCGCCGGCTGCCGTCGACCTCGATCAGGGTAACTCGGGAGCGGCAAGATCAACCGCGGAGACGCGGAGACAGCAGAGGGCGCAGAGGTGAGACCCTGGACTCCCGATGTCGCCCGGCAATTTAGGCCCGCGGCTCGAATAGGATCGAGCGAAGGCGAGCACCGCCTGCCCCACCTGCGGCTCTCTGCAAATTCCATGACATCAGGAGTCCAGAGACTAGACGACTGTGTGCGCGCCTCGCCCATCGGCCATTTAACCGTGGACAGCGGCGCGCAAAGACATGGGTGGAATTCTTTCGCCGCTATTTCTTGCCGCGGATTGCCTGGATCAGACTCAGTGTATCGCGCACCTTGGCGGTGATGGCCGGGTAATCGCCGGCTTTCACCATCTCCTTCGTGATGAGATTGGAGCCCATCCCGACGCAGACTACTCCCGCATCGAACCAGCCTTTGAGCGACGCTTCGGTGCTTTCCACGCCCCCCGTCGGCATAATCGACACCCAGGGGCACGGGCCCTTAATGGCCTTCACAAAGCCGGGACCGCCGACTTCCTTGCCGGGGAAAATCTTGAGGATCTCGCAGCCCAGTTCCTCGGCCTGCGAGATCTCCGAAGCGCTCCCGCAGCCGGGCGAATACGGGACCTTGCGCCGATTGCAGGCGCGCGCGACATCCGCATTCAGCACCGGGCCCACCACAAAATTCGCGCCGCAGTTGATATACAACGACGCGGTGCCGGGGTCGACCACCGAACCGACTCCGAGGATCATTTCCGGCAATTCGCGGGCGCAGTACTTCTCCAGTTCGTTAAAAACTTCCCAGGCGTGGTCGCCGCGGTTGGTGAACTCCAGTAACCGGCATCCGCCCGCCATGCAGGCGGCGGCGACATCGCGCGCCACGGCGAAATCCGGGTGGTAGAAGACGGGCACCATCCCCGTCTCGATCATGGTATTGAGGACTTTCAGTCTGGAATAACGTGCCATAGATTGTTCCGTCGAAAATCACAGACTAGCATCTATCAGGCCGGCACTTCGGCGGTGGTCCGCACCACCGTTTCGATCGACGGCGCATGCAGCAGCGTGTTGTGGATGAGGCAGGCTTTTACGGCGCGCAGAACGCCGGCTTCATGGTGCGCATCCAGGCCGGGGACGAAGACCTCNNGCCCAACGACGTCAACAGGAACTCCGGCGGAGTCATGCCCTGGTCGGCGCCGCCATTGCCGGGCGGCTGGTCGCAGATCACGCGATGGCCTCGCGCGTTGGCTTCAAACTGTACGTTTCCAAGATGTCGAACGGTGACTTCCATAATAAGTGCCTTCAAATTGAGAGATGCAATCGCGGGCCAAAGGTGACAGAGGCATGCCTGGCAGTACACTGGGAGTTGCCATGAGAACTGTCATCTTCGGGACCGTTGCGCTTCTGACCGTCGGCTTGGCGGCCGAACTGGCGCTGATTCAACCGGGCGAGGTAGCCGCGCAACTGGCGGCCAAGGGCACGCACCCGGCCATTTTTCAGGTTGGCCCCAATGTGCTGTATCGCGGCAAGCATATTCCCGGCTCGGTCTACGCTGGGCCCGCATCGCGGCCCGAAGGTCTGGAACTGCTCAAGCAAGCCGTCGGCAAACTGCCCCGCGATCGCGAGATCGTCCTCTACTGCGGCTGCTGTCCGTGGAACAATTGCCCCAACGTGAAGCCGGCCATGGCGTTGTTGAGCCAGATGGGTTTCACGCACGCGAAAGCCATGTTTGTGGAGTACGGCTTCGGCAAGGATTGGACCGAGAAGGGCTATCCCGTGGAGGCCGGCACGCCGAAACAGTAGCGGCTAGCCGGCGGGCAAGTTTCGACAGCGCTCAGGGTCAGAACTCCTGATGTCGCCCCGCAATTTCAGCGGGGAAAATGGGCTGAGCCATTCCTTTCAACGGCGAGAGCTTCGCAGGTGGGGCAGGCGGTGCCGCCTGCCCGCCCGCGCTGAATTTGGGACCGCGGCTCGAATCGGATCGAGCGAAGGCGAGCACCGCCTGCCCCACCTGCGGTCTCCCTGCAAATTCCACGACATCAGGAGTTGTGAGCATAGGTGATGTAAGCGATTCTCTT
>PLRZ01000127.1 GCA_003164075.1 Bryobacterales bacterium
GAGCCGAGCGCGCCGGCGGCGCCCACCGCTCCGCAGCCCGACAAAGAAGATTTCAGTAGTTCACGACGACTGATCATTATGGCGACCTCCATGAATCGTCCTCAATGATTACTGAGAAGAAACTTCGTACTCAAGTCGGAAAGACTGTAGATGCTCCTCCACGGAAAGACCTGCTGGAAGCGTGGAAGCAGTTCCGGCAGAAACCTCGATACTCTGCCCGGCACAGGCGTTCCCTCGAAGGACATCGGCAAGCAGTTCTATCCGGTATGGCCGTCTTTCGCCCGGGTGCATGTGCTGCTCCAAACTCATTCCTATGTTCCGCCTTTGACCCTCGTTCCCTTGACGGTAAAGTTCGTCCATCGGACGCCGTCTTGCTCGCATTCCGCTTTCCCCGAGACGGCCCTTCCGTCCGCACTGAAGACCCAATCATTCCGGCAGATTGCCACTTTCCCGTTGGGATCTGTCACCGCAACGTTCTCCACGGACGTCCCGTTATTAAAAGTGGCCGTCCCTATCCAAGTCGTTCCGTCGCTCTGGAAGCCCGAGAAAGTGTTGGCCTTTTTCGCTGGATCGTAGGAGAGTATCTCCAGGGAATGCAATTCGGTCCCATTGCCTCTCCAGATGCCATCGACCTGCAGAGCGAACCCGCCCAGAATCCAGTGGGCGTTTGTACGCCATTCCAGCTTGTACTCCGGCTGCGAGGGACTATCTTTCGCCGTTCCGGGCGTAGTCCAGTCTCCGGCCCAGATCGCCCATTTCTTCACCTCGGGAGGCGGCTTCGGTGCCGCGGACTGCGCCCGAGTAGCAACCACGATGATCAGGGTCAGCATAACGACAGCAAAGGCACTACGTCTCATACGCTTCTCGTTCTCGACGTTCCGGACGGCCTGGACTCAATTCTCTATCGATTGGCAATAGAGTGCAAGATAAACAAGTCTTTTTGTCGCAGTGTTTGAATGGCATATGGACGTAACAGTATCGAGCCTCTCGGTGGCCTCGGGATGGAAGGCTTGCATGCCGTCCGCAGTCCGGGGACAGCAGTTTGACGTAACACTCAAAACCGTAGAGTTAGTCCCCGCCAGCCCGTTCGACGATTGTGGTCTTGAAGTGGGCTTTCTGGAAACTGGCGGGCCCAAACGGGACCGCTCCGGTGTAGTTTCCAGAAAGCGCGCTTTTCACTCATTTGTCTATTCAGCCTGTGGCGGTGGTCCGCCGGGATGCCGGCGGAAACCAATATGAAGATGACGGGCGCCAGAGCCATAGAGAGCGACCCCACTGGCCGGCACGCCAAGAGGTGCCAGGTGCCAATACCTCTCGGATTCAATTCTCAGCCGAGGTTCCTATCCGGCACTCGCAGCGGTTGGCACAGCGCCGATCTGCTGAAGCAGGCCCAGCATGTTACCCTCCTCCCAATCCTCAGCCACTTTGCCGTTCTCAAGACGGCTGATACCAATGGTGACCATCTCGACCTGCTTTCCAGTGGCTGGTGTTCCCATGAAGTTTCCGGTGTGTGTCCCCCGAAAACTCAGGCGCCAGGCGTAGCGGTTGCCTTCGCCAAAAACGTCCTCAAGTGTGCACTGGAGGTCCGGGAATCCAGCGAGAATTGAGCGATTGAACTGCTCCAAGCCCTCGGCCCCGTGAAGTTCCACGCCGAGCCCGTGATAGACGTAGCCGTCGGCTATAAAGCTGCGCAGAGTAGCCCAATCGCGCTCGTTTAACGCGACGATCCAGCGGCGGATTGCTTCTTTGTTTTGCTCCATCATGCAAGTACCTCACCTTAAGAAATGGAATCGGCCGGTGCTTTCGCCTATTGGCCGGAATCGATTATACAACAAGCAATCGCTTTTCAGATCTCATTGACTGTTGTCTACTGGCCGGGACGGCCAACTGCATGTCGTGGGCTTTCCTTCCATTGGCCCTCCGAAGCGGACCGACGAAGTCCACTTTCCGGAATGGCCGTTTTCTGTCTGAATGCACCCGTGGGCGATTTACGATCTGCTGGTCCAGTTCACGTTGCCTTGCGCCAGGGGCTACGTGGACGAATCGGAATTCATTGTATCGGCGACGACCTTCCAGCTTCCGTCGGCCTGCTTGGTGTAGACCATCAGATATTTTCCCTTGTCCGTCACGGGCTTCTTGGTCTTCGGGTTGGTCACAGTCATGGTGTAGGTACCCTGTAAATAAACCATGTCACCGCCCTTGGAAGCCATCGCCCGCGTGGACTGGACAGTCACCGAAAAATTGGGATCGGCAAAATACGGCGCCGCCCACGCTTTGATAGCTGCCCTCCCATTCAGTATCCCGGCCCCGGGGTACAGCCCGCTGGCATCCTCTGCAAAGTAGCTGGCATACTTATCGGCGTCCTTGGTAGCCATGTCTTTAACCCAGGCCGCCTCGACGTCCTTGACCCCTTGCACATCGGCGGCGCGCGTGTCAGGGGGCGGAGCGGGGGCATTCGAGCAGCCGGCGGCGAGTGCGGCGAGCGCCAGGCATCCAATCAGCGAAGTGTTACGCATGTTCTCTCTCCTTTGGGACTCAGGTCCCATTCCCTTTTGTCTTTGTGAATACTGCTACGCACGGGGCGTCGGATGAACGTCAGCGTCTCGTGCAACTAGTCGCACACTGAAGCCCGTAACAGCACTCTGAAGGCGCCCCCATATCGAAAGTGCCGGTGGCGCGTGCCCTGACGCCCCGACCCGGATCTCAGTCTGCGCCCGAAGACCTTTCAGCCGGTTATTACTTAGCCAGGATTTCCATTTTGCCGTCCTGGCCCGGTATCGATTGTACCCCCAAAACCGCCCAATCAGAGCTGTTTATCTGAGGTCCTCCATCCTGAGCGACTCCCAGTGTCCGGGAAGGTCTCAACCCAAAAGTTCTTGATTTGAAACTGCTTCTCAGCTTAGACGTGACCCCTGCTGGCGGTTGTGGTCTTGAAGTGGGCTTCTCGTACACTGGCCAGGAACGGCATTCTGAGCAATAGATCCTGCCTGGTCGCCCAGCGTTTACCGATTCCGGCTGGCCTACCGGCCAATCGGAAGTTAGTGGGGCTCGCTGGCGGGTTCGAGACGTGTCGAAGCTGGGTGCCGGCCGTGGACAAACGTTGGCGGTGCGCTCGGATCGCTCTGAAAACAATGCCCGTCCACGGGTTCGATCACTGGGCCAACTGGGTGGCGAGAGTTCGAAACGTGTCCGGACTGGCGAGCCACGTTCCAGCAGAGGTGCGGCGGCCGTGGTCAGGTGGTCAAGGTACCCAAGTCCAAGCGGCCCTTGCGCGGCGTCTCAAAGGAAGAGGTCGGCAGGCACGTGGAACCGCTCGGCGAGATCCTTCGCGTTCGCCTTGCTGATCGCCCGCTTTCCTCTCACGACCTCGGAGGCTATGCCGCGGGAACCAAACACGTCGAGCAGGTCGCGCTGGCGCAGGCCGTGTTCTTCCATCAGGCTACGCAACCGGCTGTCGGGCGTTGATCCTTCGATGGCGTAGTTGGCATCCTCGAAGGCTTCGATGAGTACGGTCAGGAGTTCGGAGTACTCCCGCTCTTCCGGCGTGAGTTCGTCATAGCGCCTGTCGAACTGCTCCAACTCGGCGATGAGGCGGTCATTCTCCTCCTCAGTTCGAATGACAGCCGGAAGCTTGCGCGCCAGCAGACGGCCGTAACGCTTTGGATCTACTTCGAGCGCGGTATTCTTCATCGCTTCTTCTAATCCTCCCTGCTGTATTCCTCGTGCGTCATCACGTGGCGAATGTAAACCTTGCCGGTTCGATAGTTGATGTACGTGGCCAAGCGATACTTGTTGCCGCTAATGTTGAACATCGTGAACTCGCCCACCGCATCCGCGTGTGGATACGTCTTGCGCACATCCACGAGACTGGTCCACCGCAATCGCTTCGCTATCCGATACCAGTCATCGAGTGGCGTCTCTGCCTCCCTGTAAGCGCTGGCAAACTCGCGAAGGGCCTTGCGACTGATGACGCGCACGTATGCATACTCTCAAAATGAGAGCATCTTGTCAAGAGAGCAGCAGATCGCCGGATGCTTGCTCTCGCCGGGTTCGAGAATAATCCCGGCTGGGTGCCAGTCTGGACGGGCTTGCCAGTTTTGTACGCATGCCATTGGCCTAAAAGCAGTTAGAGTGGTTCGAGCAGACTGCGTGTTAGGCCACAGGAGTTCGAAACGCGTCCAGACTGGGGAGGCAGTCCGAATGTTCTTGGTGCGCGCGCCGCACCTACGCGAGACCTCAATCAACGAACGGATCGACGATACGCACGCCGGCGTTCACGAAATCAGCACGATTTCGCGTGGCGACCGCCAGGCCGTGGACGGCCGCCGTCGCTGCGATGAGGCTATCCTTGATCGGCATAGCCTTCCCGGTTGTGCGAAGACGCGCCAGCAGTTCCGCCCATTTCAGCCCCGTGTCCGCGTCCCAGGGAAGACAGTGGAGACGCCCGACCCCCGCGGCGAACCAGCGTTCCAGGGCGCCCCGCTTCCTTCCCTTGGGAAGGATGAGAATCCCGAATCGGAGTTCGCCGAGAATGACGGGATCGACGGCGATATCCGGCTCCTGTGCGCGAAGCCACGCCACCACCCGCGGATCGGGCGTTGGTTTCGTCGGCTCGCTCAGAACGTTGGCGTCGACTAAGTACTTCACAGCGCATCCGTCGACTCAGAGTCGATGGGGACGAAGAACTCCTTCCGCGGACAGGCGAGTAGCCAGTCAATGGCGCCCTCGTTCGGCGTAGCCGCACGCCGGACGAGGCGATAGTCCCCACGAGCGACACGCTCGACGTCGAACTCCTGCCCCGGGTCGACACGATCTATCCGCCGGAACTCTGCCGGCAGAACGATTTGGCCCTTGGATGAGACAGTGGTCTTCATAGAGGTAAGATACCGTCTTACCTGCCGCGGTGTCAAGCGCTACACCCGGGGAACCACGGCAAGCATCAGTGACTGGAAAACCGCGCGCATCGCCGGCGGCGGGCATGCCACCAAGTTCGAAACGCGTCCAGACTGGAAGCCAAATTTCAGAACTCCTTGATGTCGCCCCGCAGTTTCTGCCTGGCGGGGAAAATGGGCTGAGCCATTGCTTTCGATGGCGAAAACTGCAAATTCCACGACTTCAGGAGGTCTGAATTTACCTATATATCGGCTGCATCTTCCGGCTCAGAGTCTAACGTCTGCTCTGGATAACCCGGTCCTCGCGATTGCTCTATCCTGAAGTTCTGATGGCTATATCGGAATCACTACTCGCTTCAGTGTATGAAGACCTCCGCCGTTTAGCCGCCCACCAGCTTGCCCGGGAAAAGGGTGGTCACACTCTGCAGGCCACCGCGCTGGTGCATGAGGCATGGATGCGTCTGGCCGGCCAGGCTGGCGAAAACTGGCAGAACCGCACCCAATTCATTGCCGTAGCGGCCGAAATGATGCGCCGCGTGCTGGTGGATCACGCCCGCGCCCGCCTTCGAGTGAAGCGCGGCAGCGGCGCCGTCAAGGTCTCGCTCTCCGAGGCAATGGAGCTTTCCAACGGACGCGAAGTCGAAGTCCTCGATCTCGACAGGGCCCTCAATCGCCTCGCCGAGGTCGACCCGCGCAAAGCCAAGCTGGTGGAACTCCGTTATTTCGGCGGCCTGACCATAGTCGAGGCGGCCGTTGCCGTCGGTTCCTCACCCGCTACCGCGGAGCGCGACTGGCGATTCGCACGAGCCTTCCTCCAGCGCGAACTCGGCTACCAATAGCCTATTTGCTTTGTACCGGGCCCAAGTATCGGTCCAGCCAATCCAGACTCTCGCGCGTGGTAGCGGGAAACCCTATCATCGCGTGGCCCGCGTCCATAAGAACCAGCTTCTTATCTTGCGCCGATGCGCCAAACAGATCGAATAGCGGCTGTTGTGAGGTAGCCAGGGGATAATTCAAATCGTACCGCCCG
Source organism: Bryobacterales bacterium (assembly GCA_003164075.1). The sequence continues at coordinate 5,923 of PLRZ01000127.1, forward strand.
TTCATCATCAGCACTGGCGTGTGCGCGCGCGGCGCGAACTGAAACGGATCCACATCCGGCGGGACATTTCCCGGCAGCAGGCCGCCCACTGCCAGAAGCGCAGCTTTGAAACGCGGTTCGTCGGCCAATACGATCGGCGCCATAAAAGCGCCACGGCTAAAACCGAAATAGGCCAGCTTCCCGGCGTCGATATCCGGCCGCGACTCCAGATAGTCCACCGACCGCCGCACGTCCTGAGTCTCGCGTACGCGCCGGGCTCTCGTCAGGTCCAAGCCCTTGAGGCTTCCCGTGTCGTGGCGCTCATAATCGCCCCATAACACCGGATAGAGAACAACCCGCCCACTGCGGATGATCGGTTCCAGGTACCACATCTCCAAGTGCCTGCTATCGCGCTCTCCCGACGCAATGCCGCTAGGAAAATAAACCACGGCCTGGAAAGGAGGCGCAGCGGTACGTGGCAGAAACAGATAGGCCCCCACCTGCTGGTCCTCATAAGCCGCCGCGAACGTTACTTTCTCTTTCCGCCAGTACGGGTTGCGGTCGTCGGTCTCGACCACTTGTGCGCGCAAAGGCGCGCGGTCGTAATCGTAGCGCTTTAGAATGTCAGAGAACTCACGGCCGCTCACCAGGTTGGCGCGGCTGAAGTCGCGGCCAAGCACCTCCACCGGCGCCATGAAATCATCCGGAAGCGGCGAGACGTTCTTCACACAGCGGAATCCCATATTAGCCTGCCGCTCCAGAGGTGATGCCCGATCCCCTTCACGCGCCGCATAGTAGGCTTCGTTCCACGCGCCGCCAAGCACCATGCGCTGCCCTCGACGCTCCTCGTTCCAGATCCACTCCTTGGCGTTCCCCGCCAGATCGTAACTGCCGAATCGGTCCAGCCCCTGATAGCTTCCCGTGCGCGCCAGTCCCTTGCCGGAGAAGTTGCTCATCAGGATGGCATCCACGTACAGCCACTCCGTGCTCGAAGCGCGCAGCCATTGGGCGTAAGCCGGAAGGCTCTCTCCAGCGAAGCACGCATATGCCGCCGCCTCATACCAGCTCACTCCCGTCACCGGGAACTCGGACTTGCCCTCCGCATATGTTCCCAGTTCCCAAGTCGCCGGCCCCGCACGGCCGGTCTGGTCGAGGAACAATCGCATCGCTTCTTCAAAAGGGATTGCCCGGCCATCGCGTACCACGGTCTCCCGCCAAAATTCCGGCCGCCGATAGCCTCCGGCATCGACGAACGCCTGGTACTTCCGATTCGTGACCTCGAACTGGTCCAGCCAAAACTCCGGGACCTTCACTGGGTGCGTCCCGAGCGTTACTCCAGACGGAACCAGCACCATCCCCGCCGGTGCATCGGCATCCTTATACAACTGGAAGGCGATGGCAGGGTGCATTACGCCGGACTCGGCGAATTCGCGCGTGCGGTAATCGGCAGCGCTCACCCGCCAGCGGAAATATCCGATCGGCAGCAGAAGATTTTTCAGCGGAGTACGGCCCAACACGCGCCAGGGTGCAGATGGCGTCCCGTAATCCTGAATCGCTACGGTGGCGCCTGGCGGCGTAGTAGTCACCGTCGTCGTGACGATGCGGTACACGCGCTGAAAATCGCGCACCTTCTGGTCATCGGGGACGATGTTCTCAATCTGCCGCACCACTTCGTCGGCGGCGTTATAACTGTGCGCGGCAACCAGGGCGGCGATCCGCGGCGCCATGGTGTTCCTGGCCCACTGAATGCGCGCCTGCCGCACACCCAAAAATGCGGCACCTGCCAGAAGCGTGGCCAAAGCCGTGGCCAGAGGAATCGCAACCCGCCGCGGTCGATACCAAGCCGTTTTCGATGACCGATAGCCATCCAGCGCCCGCACCACGCCAGCCGCGGAGTCATACCGTTTTCCGCACTCTTTCTCCAGGCACCGCTCCACGATTTGCGCGATCTGCCGCGGTATACCAGGATGCATCCGGCTCAGCGGCCGGGGCGAATCGCGGAGAATGGCCGAGAGCGTGCCCGCCAGCGAACCGCGGTCGAACACCCGCTTGCCGGTGAGCATCTCATAAAACACTGCTCCGAACGAAAAGAGATCGGATCGCGCATCCACTGGCTTGCCCTGCGCCTGTTCCGGCGAGAGGTAGCAAGCCGTACCCACAATCTGCCCCGTCACTGTCTCCATGGAGGATTGCGCGCCAGTCTCCATGAACTTGGCCAACCCGAAATCCAATATCTTGAGGACGCCGCCGCGGTCCACCATCAGATTCGCGGGCTTCAGATCGCGATGCAAAATGCCTGCCGCATGCGCCCCCGCAAGGCCCTGGGCCAGCATTCGCGCCAAGGGCAAGGCTTGGCTTAAAGGCAGGCCGCCGGCGGGAATTGTTTCGTTGAGCGGGCGGCCGTCCACGTAGTCCATTACGAGGTAGTCGCGATCCCCCGCGCGGCCGGTTTCGCGAACCTTCACTATGTTGGGATGAACGAGCGCAGACGCCGCTTGCGCCTCTTTCAAATAGCGCCGCCGCTGCTCCGGCGAGAGGACAGGCTGGAAGACCTTGATGGCTACTTCGCGCTGCGACTCCCGATGAACCGCCCGGTAGACCGTGGCGCTGGCGCCCTGCCCGCAAACCTCGAGGACGTCATATCCGTTCAGCCGGCTGGCGGCAAGTTCCTGGATGGAAAGCAGGAATGGCTCGGGCATGGGCTTGCCACCGCGATCCGCGGCCGCCAGGCTTTCCACCTCGCGATAGATCTCGTCCTTCACGCCCAGGCCGGCCATATACGCGCCGCGCTCTCCGGGTGTCATCCCCACCGTGGCGTGAAACAGTTCTTCTATTCTCTGCCAGTCGGAGCCCATGCCCACCCCAATTGTATACGCGTCAAACGCTGGAAATCGCCTTCACAGTTTTCTTGCATCGGCTTGATGGTGTTTTCCCGCAACTGGCGCGTTCTGAAGCGGAGCTAATGCAATGACCAGTTCAACGTTGATTACCGTGCCCGGTTCTCAAGGCGTGTTGGCAAGAGCGGCGAAATGGGCCGCCATCGCAATATTGGCCGTGATTGCCCTGCGCTTCTTTTGGCTGCACGCGCTTCGCTACACGAACGTCACCGAGCACACCTACCGGCGCTACTGGCCGTACCGCGGCTGGCTCATGGTTCACATCATCGGCGGATCGCTGGCTCTTTTGCTGGGCCCTCTGCAATTTTTCAGCGGACTCCGGCGGTGGAACATGAAGCTGCACCGCTGGGCCGGAAGGCTGTATCTGGCCGGTGTGGTAATCGGATCCGTGGCTGCCACTTATATGGGGTTTGTCACTAAGTACCGGGCGTTCGGAATCTCCCTGGTGGCGATGGCCTTCGCCTGGCTGAGCTGCGCGAGTATGGCATATATCGCCATTCGCCGCAGGCAGGTTCCAGCGCACAAGGAGTGGATGATCCGCAGCTATGTGGTGACTTACGGGTTTGTGGTCTTCCGGGTAATTCAAGACTCTAAGCTTCTGGAGAGTTTCAAGGTGGAATCGCTGGCGCTAAGTGCGTGGTTGTGCTGGACGATTCCGCTGTTGTTCGCGGAGATGGCGCTGCAATGGCGGCGCACAGTCGGGCCGGCGCGGGCCCGGCCCGGAAGGAGTGCCGGCATGAATGCAACCGTCAACCAACGAAAGAGTGAGACGTCCGATGGACAGAGGATCGGTTTCCAAGAAACTTAGAGTCTTCGCTTTCGTTCCAAAAACAACTTCGCGCGCGGTAATTTCCGTCAACTGGCGCGTTCTACACCGAGGCTCAGCAACTACGCTATTTCGACGAGTCAACAGTGAACCGCCGACGCTGGAGTGTGCTTGTGCCCGCTTTCGGCTTGGCTCTTCAACTTTCATTGACGGCATGGATGGCACGCGGGTCTCCAGCCGCATCGGCTACCGCTGCAACATTCGCGCCTGTGTGTGCTCGGTTCCTAGCTAGGAGTAGGTGGGCGACCTGTTTTTGACCGAAGTTACGAAGGAGAACAAACATGAGAAGGTTTTTGGTGACGACACTTACCATTGTGGGCTCCCTTGGCTTGGCGCACGGCCAGACCGGCGTAGGCAAGAAATTCGATACGCGGGCAATTCGCTCAAGAAGGTGACAGCGGGCGTGCCGTCGCCCAGCCAAATTAAATTTCAGCGCGGATAACCCGGGCGCTATCCGGACGGGCCTGTCCGTTACTGGCGCGTGACGTCACCGGGCAGCTTGAGTGCGTGTGGAATGGAAGGCCCATTTGAGGTATCTGCCGCATTCAATTCCAGTAACTCCGGTCCAAGCTCCGATACTGTACCGCTTCGGCCAGGTGCTTCGCCGCGCCCTGCTCCTTGTGATCCAGATCCGCAATAGTCCGCGCCACCTTCAAAATGCGATCGTGCGCCCGCGCCGAGAGCCCCAGTTTCCGCACCGCCATTTCCAGCGTCCGTTCGCCCGCCGCGTCCAGTTCGCACAGTTTTCGCAGACTCCGCGACGGAATATGCGCGTTATAGAACCCGCGTTGCCTCTGCAATGCGCGCGCCTCTTCCACCCGTAGACGCATCTCGCACGAGGGCGTCCCGCCGTCTTTCTCCCGCAGTTCCCGATACGGCACCGCGGGCACTTCGATGTGCAGATCGATGCGGTCCAGCAGCGGCCCGCTCAACTTACTCATGTACCGCTGAATGATCGCGGGCGTGCAGCGGCACTCCCGCGTGGGATCGCCGTAGAAGCCGCACGGGCACCCGTGCAAATAACAACTGCAACGGAGCATTACCCTGGAGTGCCGGGCGGCAATGGGTCGTATATGCCCTATTTCCAGGCGTTCCCGCGCGATTCGCTCGTAGGGGCCCCTCCTTGTGCTTGCGCCGCCAGCCTGGATGTTCTTCTTCGCCTGTCTTGGGGTGGTCCGGGGGATCGCGGGGGGCCGTGAAAGACACGGTTCTTCGCAAACTCCACGACCTTGGAATTTGATAGAACGCGACGATTCTGTCTTAGATTGAGGCAATGACCGTCCTCCTACCTGCCGAAGAGCGTATCGTAGAGAGCGGGAACATGACGATGGGACCAAATTCGATGGGTCAGAGTGTGCCATGCTAATGTACTATTGATTGCGCCCAAGGGGAGCTGTGATTTATGACGGCATCGGGAACCTTCTTTCTCGCTCTTCTTATCGTGGAGCCTGGGCTCAGCCAGACGTACACGATCAACACCGCTGCTGGGGGCGGCTTGCCGGCGAACATTCCGGCGGCGTCCGCGAGCCTGGGTCTCGTGAACGGTGTCGCGATTGACGCTTCTGGCAACCTGTTCATCGCGGACGCAGTCTATTCCATCGTGCTGCGTCGGAATATCGCTACCGGCATGCTTGCTCTAATTGCGGGCAACGGCTTGCATGGCTTCAGCGGCGACAACGGCCCGGCCACCAGTGCCCAGTTGTCATTAGATGACGAATTCCTGGTGGATTTCGATAACAGCGTTACCGGAATTGCGATAGATTCAGCGGGAAATATCTATATCGCGGACCCCGGCAACAGTTGTGTCCGCAAGGTGTCCCAAGGCGTGATCACGACGGTTGCAGGTAATGGCACCAGGGGGTACAGTGGCGATAACGGCCCGGCGACCAGCGCGCAGCTATCGGCCCCGCAGGGAGTGGCCGTAGACTCCTCCGGAAACCTCTACATCGCGGACAATATTTCCTTTGACGGCGTGATTCGCAAGGTGTCGAATGGCATCATCACTACAGTCGCGGGCGGCGGTTCATATTCGGCAAACTTGGGCGACAACGGCCCAGCTACGAGCGCTTATTTGTCGAGGACCTACGGCGTCGCAGTGGACTCCTCCGGGAACCTCTACATCGCGGACACATATGACAATCGAATTCGTGAGGTGGCGGGCGGGGTAATTACTACCATCGCGGGTACGGGCGGCGCCCAAGGTTTTAGCGGTGATAATGGCCCTGCGACCACCGCCGAACTGTCCTTGCCGTTTGGGGTGGCTGTCGATGTTTCCGGCAACATTTACGTCGCCGACACGGTCAACGGCCGTATCCGCAGGATCACAAACGGCATCATCACCACCGTTGCGGGCGGCGGAGCGACCCTGGGTGACAACGGCCCGGCAACTAGCGCTAACTTGGGTCTTCCCGTTGCCATTGCCATCGACTTGGCCGGAGACATTTTTGTGGCGGAGGACGGCTTCCCAGGACCGGGATCTAATCGCGTTCGCAAGGTGTCGGCGGGCGTAATCACCACGGTGGCGGGAGGCGGCAGTAGTCTCGGTGACAATGGTCCCGCGACTGGCGGCCAGTTCTTCCTCCCGGAAGCGGTCTCGGTGGATTCGGAGGGTGACCTCTACATCGCGGACACCTATAACCAGTTGGTGCGGAAAGTGTCGAACGGGGTGATTACCACAGTGGCCGGCGGAGGTTCCAGTACAGGGGACAACGTCGCGGCCACCGCAGCTATTCTAAACGGACCCCAATCGCTCGCAGTCGATGCAAACGGTAACTTGTATTTTGCCGACGGGACGTTGATCGGAACAGCCGGTTCCGTCCGCCTGGTAGCCAACGGCGTGATCTCGACGGCCATCAGTGAAGCGCAATTGAACGGTTACACTCCAACAGCCATCGCGGTGGACCCCTCCGGGAATCTTTATGTGGCTGCCACTCTGCTTTACGGTCCCACCGTTGTTCAGGAGCTATTGAATGGGACCCTCACGACCGTGGCGGGCTCGGTCACCAGCATAGAGCTGGGCACTTCAGTTGGGGGACTGGCATTTGACCGTTCGGGAAGCCTTTACATATCGGATACCTACGACTTTCGAGTGCTCAAGCTATCGAACGGGACGGCGAGCGTTGTGGCCGGGAACGGGACCTATGGTTTCAGCGGCGATACTGGCGCGGCTACCAGCGCCCAGTTGAGCGACATCGGAGGGATCGCGGTGGACGCCGCCGGAAACCTCTATATTGACGACTGGGGCAACGCACGGATCCGCAAAGTGTCGAATGGTATCATCACCACCATAGTTGGAAATGGCGAGCTTGGTTTTGGCGGCGATGGCGGTCCCGCACTGAGTGCGCTGCTAGACGGCCCATTTGGTGGAGTGGCCGTGGATTCGGCCGGCGATGTCTATATCGCCGACAGCTACAATGAACGGATCCGCGTGGTGCAGCCGCCGGCGCTGCAACCGCCGATAACCTACGCTATAAATCAGACCATCGGAGCCGGCAGCGTCACCGGCGTGATCGTCACGGACGGCACAATTGGCACTCTCTCTTCAACCAATATTCTTAGCTACAATGTGCTGGTAAACGACGCCACATACCCTCCCTACAATGTTACGGCCGGTTCGAACCCTGACCTGTTTCTGAGCGGCTCGGATTTGTCCGCCACCGCCAGTCAGTTGCTGTTCAACTTCAGCGGCGCACAAGGCGGATTGTTCGGCATGCTTGACCCATCTGGTGATTTTGGAGTGTGCTTCGTCGCGGGCGGACCGGGCGGGTGCTTTACTGTCTTGGCTCCCAGTTCCGGAGCAGCGCTTCGGTATGCTATCACCAGTACGTTGCCTCCCACTTTCGACACAGAGTTTACCAGCTTGTCTGGAACGCAGGTGATCGGAGTCAGCGGAAGTTCGCTTTCCTCCCTGCAGGGCGGCACTTCCAGCAATCCGGTCGATCTGCCCAGTGGTTCCGTTGCGCAAGTCACTGGGTCAATTGCCGGATCGGGATCACAAGAATACTACGCCTTCTCCTGGTCGGGAGGAGTGTTTAGCGCTACCGCCTCAATCACCGGCACTATCAACACCGGCGCGTCCTATGTGTTTTCGGTAGGTACCACCGGTAGCTGCAACGGGCAGGGCTCCGTGACGCTCAACACCGCCAACAGCTTCATCGGAACGATCTCAATCGCCAACCTCCCGGCAGGGAATTACTGCGTTGGAATCGACGCCGATAGCTCGAACGACCCAACCCTCACGATTACACTGAATACTCCGGTAATGGGTTTGGCGCCGTCATGCGCCATAACCGGCGATGCGACCGTAGGTATATCGGACGTCCAACAGATGATAAACGAGGCGCTCGGTGCGGCACCGCCCGTTAACGATCTGAACGGTGACGGGAGGGTGAATGTGAACGACGTACAGATCGTTATCGACGCCGCGCTTGGTCAAGGTTGCCTGACTGGTTCTGTGAGTATGGCCGCGCAGGTACGAGGCGTTGGAAGCCGTCTTCCTGCCGATCCGAAGCACAAGGACCGCTGAGACCTGCTGAAGGACGTGGGCAAGATACTCGCTCTCTATAATTTGCATAGGTAGGGCCAGCCTTCGAGCCGCTAGTTCCAATAGCTGCGATCCAGACTCCGATACTGTACCGCTTCGGCCAGGTGCTTCGCCGCGATCTGCTCCTTGTGATCCAGATCCGCGATAGTCCGCGCCACCTTTAAAATCCGATCGTGCGCCCGCGCCGAGAGCCCCAGTTTCCGCACCGCCATTTCCAGCGTCCGCTCACCCGCCGCGTCCAGTTCGCACAGCTTTCGCAGACTCCGCGACGGAATATGCGCGTTATAGAACCCGCGTTGCCTCTGCAATGCGCGCGCCTCTTCCACCCGTAGACGCATCTCGCACGAGGGCGTCCCGCCGTCTTTCTCCCGCAGTTCCCGATACGGCACCGCGGGCACTTCGATGTGCAGATCGATGCGGTCCAGCAGCGGCCCGCTCAACTTACTCATGTACCGCTGAATGATCGCGGGCGTGCAGCGGCACTCGCGCGTGGGATCGCCGTAGAAGCCGCACGGGCACGGATTCAGCGCGCAAATCAGAAGGAAACTCGCGGGGAACGACAGCGTCATATTGCTCCGCGCCAGGGTCACCGACCGGTCTTCCAGCGGCTGCCGCAGCATCTCCAGCACGTTGCGCGAGAACTCCGGCAGTTCATCCAGGAATAACACGCCGTTGTGCGCCAAACTTACTTCGCCGGGGCGCGGAGTGCCCGATCCGCCGCCCACCAGGCCCGCGTCGGAAATCGTGTGGTGCGGCGCGCGTAGAGGCCTCTGCGACAGCAGCCCGGTGCCCCGCGGCAGTAATCCCGCGACGCTGTAGATCTGCGTAGTCTCCAGCGCTTCCGGAAACGTCAGCGGCGGCAAGATGCCGGCGAACCGTTTGGCCAACATCGACTTGCCCGACCCCGGCGGCCCAATCATCAATACGTTGTGATTCCCCGCCGCCGCCACTTCCAAGGCGCGCCTCGCGGTCGCCTGTCCGCGCACGTCGCTAAAGTCGGGGATGGGGACGTCCGCGCGGGTTCCCTCACCCAGACTCGCCGCACAAGGCTCGAAATGCTCCGGCGCCTGCAGGTAGCTGACCACCTCCGCCAGGTGCCGCATGCCGAAAACATTCACCCCTTCGGTGACCGACGCTTCGGCCGCATTGTCGGCCGGCACAATCAGGTTCAGGATTCCGCGCCGCCGCGCGCACGCTGCAATCGACAGCACCCCGCGCACCGGCCGCAGCGTGCCATCGAGCGACAGTTCCCCCACCAGCAGATGCCGATCCGCCGCCTTCGCCAGCCCCATGGCGCCCAGGATCCCGATGGCCATGGGCAAATCGAAGCCCACGCCTTCTTTGCGCACATTGGCCGGCGCCAGGTTGATGGTGACGGCTTTGTTGGGATACCCGAAGCCTGAGTTCAGCATGGCCGATTTGATGCGCTCCCGGCTCTCGCGCACTGCCGTGTCCGGCATGCCCACCGTGACAAAATCCCGCGCCGACCCGTTGTAGAGATCGACTTCCACGTCGATCAAGTGCGCGTCAATGCCATAGACTGCGGCGGACCGGGTTCGAAAGAGGGCCATGAAGACATTGGTCGCCCCGGAAGGCGGTTCTTCTCACCAATTCTTCACTGCGCCCCGCAGCGATGCGCCCGTGACCGTTAGTTTGAATCGCAAACTATCTCCACGCCACGGGCCTGAGGCGGAATGCACTATGTCGGCATCGAAAGACCTTAGCCCGCTACCGGGGATGACCCTTCTACCGGCCAATTCGCGAAATTGTTGTATGATAAAACCAAATGCAGATCGCGGATATTCGGGCTACCACGGTCACCGTGCCGCTGGAAGCGCCCCTGCGCCATGCCAACGGCTGCCACTGGGGCCGCTTCGTCCGGACCATTGTCGAAATCGAGACCGATACAGGCTTGGTGGGCCTCGGCGAAATGGGCGGCGGCGGAGAGTCGGCCGAAGCCGTTTTCCGCGCCATGAAGCAATACCTGGTGGGCCATGACCCCGCGCGCCTTGAGGAAATGCGCTTCCTCATCGCCAATCCCACCGCGTCCCTCTACAACAACCGCACCCAAGTCCTCGCCGCGCTCGAATTTGCCTGCCTGGACGTCCTGGGCCAAGCCTGGGGCGTGCCGATATCGGAAATCCTCGGCGGCCGTTTGCGCGACCGCGTTCCGTTCGCCTCCTACTGTTTCTTCCGATATCCCGATCCGCGCACCGGCGAGGGCGAAGTCCGCACCATCGATCAGGTGCTGGCCAATGCCGAATGCCTGAAACGCCGCTTCGGCTTCACCACGCATAAGATGAAGGCCGGCGTTTTCCATCCGGATTACGAACTGGAAGCTTACCGCGCGCTGGCCCATAAATTCCCGGCCGATTCCGTGCGCTTCGACCCCAACGGCGTATGGTCCACCGAGCAAGCCATCCGCTTTGGCCAGGCCATCGAAGGCTTGCGCAACGACTATCTGGAAGATCCCGTNNCCGGCGGTGGACGTCATCCTGCTCGACACCACTTTTTGGGGCGGCATTCGCGCCTGCATCAAAGCCGCCGCCGTCTGCGAAACCTTCCAGACCGGCGTCGCCGTGCACTCCTCCGGCGAACTCGGCATTCAACTCGCCACCATGCTGCACCTGGGCGCCGTGATCCCCAATCTCTCTTTCGCCGCCGACGCCCACTATCATCACCTTAAAGACGATATTATTGAAGGCGGTCTGCTGCACTATGAAGGCGGCGCCATTCGCGTACCCGAAGGCCCCGGGTTAGGCGTTCGGCTGAATCGCGAAAAACTCAGAGAGTATCATGAGCTTTACCAGCGTCTGGGTGGCTACCCCTACGATCAGGACCCCGGGCGCCCGGGCTGGACTCCGATAATTCCGAACGACCGTTGGGCCGACCCCAACGACGGCCGCCCCGTGGCGATTCCTTATTGAGAAACTGCATGCTACCGCACCAGTGGGAAATTTTCGAGCTGGAAGAATTCGACGCGGCCCGTCTCGCCGCCCAGGGAGTCCGCCATGGTTGATTACGCCTTGATGAATCAGTGCCTGTATGAAGGCAGGGCCAAGGAAGTGGAACAGATGACCATCGACGCGCTGGCCGAAGGGCGCGTGGTGCAGGAGATTCTGAACGAGGGATTGATCGCCGGCATGAGCGTGGTGGGCGAAGATTTCAAACACAACGTTCTCTACGTGCCGGAGGTGCTCATCGCCGCCCGCGCCATGAAAGCCGGGATGTCCGTGCTGAAGCCTCTGCTCAGTTCCCGCCAGGGCGGCGCCGATCGCATCGGCACCCTGTTGATGGGCACGGTTCGCGGCGACCTCCATGACATCGGCAAGAACCTGGTCTGCATGATGGCCGAAGGCGCCGGCTTCGAAGTCCACGATATCGGCGTCGACCAGAGCGTCGACAAGTTCATGGCCGCCGCCCAAAAGTGCCGGCCCGATATCATCGGGATGAGCGCCCTGCTGACTACCACCATGACCTACATGAAGACGGTGATCGACGGCTTCCAGGCAGCCGGACTCGTGCACATCAAAATGGCCGTGGGCGGAGCTCCTATCAGCCAGATGTTCGCCGAGGAAATCGGCGCCGATGGCTACGGCCAGAATGCTTCCGCCGCCGTGGACCTTTTCCTTCGGCTGATGGCTGGCGCGCGCCGGGATGGCACACTGCAAAATCGTGAACTGGCGGGAAGTTCCCTCCCCAGTCCAGCCTGAGGACGTGCGCGAGCGCCAGCATGCCGGCAAATGACGAACTGAATATTGTGGACCGCGTCGCCGTGGTCATCGGCGGCACGTCCGGTATCGGCCGCGCGCTGGCCGTGGGACTGGCGCGTCACGGTGCGCACGTTGTGGCCACCGGCCGGCGCGAAAANNGCCCGCAACCGCGAATCCATCGACGCTTTCCGCGAGGCCGTGGTCGCCCGCCTGGGCCACGTCGATATCCTCATCAACGCCGCCGGCTATACCTTCAAGGAGCCCACCGTCACGGTCGACGAGTTCCGCTTTTCGGCCCTCATGGACACGCACCTGATGAGCGTACTGCGCGCCGGCCAGTCGTTCTTTGATCTGCTGGCCGCAAGCGGCCACGGCCGCATCATCAACATCGCCTCATTGGGTTCGTTCCTGGCATTTCACCAGGTGGCCGCTTATTGCGCCGCCAAAACGGCCATCCTTTCTCTCACCCGCAGCCTGGCCTGCGAATGGGCCGAATACGGCATCGTGGTCAACGCCATCGCTCCCGGCGTTTTCCCCACCGAACTCAACCGCAACCTGGTGATGGGCACCGCGCGCGGCCAGGAGATCCTCATGCGCACGCCCATGCGCCGTTTCGGCTCGCCCGAAGAGTTAGTCGGACTGGCCGTGCTGCTCTCTTCCGATGCGGTCAGCTTTCTCACCGGTCAATGCATCGCCGTCGACGGGGGCTATCTTGCCTCCGGTGTAAATTCCTAGGAGATTTTCAAGTGTCGAAACTCGGTCTGCTCTCTCTTCTGGCCGTCGCCGCGGCTCTGCACGGCGAAACCGGCTACGATGCCTGGCTGCGATACGCCCCACTGGAGGGCGCCGCGCTCGATCAGCTTCGCCAGTCCGCACCCGCCGTGGTCGCGGTGCTCGACCAATCCCCGGTGGCCTCCAGCGCGCGCGCCGAGATCCTCCGCGGCCTGAAGGGCATGCTCGGCCGCACTCTGTGCAGCGGATCGGCCATCCCCAAGGAAAGCGCCATCCTGGTCGGAACGGTCGAGGAGATTCGCCGCGCCGCGCCCGGCCTGCTTCCCGACGCCACTCTGGCCGCCGACGCTTTCTGGCTGAAATCCGCCGCCCAAGGCCCGCTGCATTACACCATCATCACCGCCTCCAACGACCGCGGACTGCTCTACGGAGCCTTCGCCCTGCTGCGCAGAATCGCCATGGGCGAGAGCATCGTCAACCTGGACCAGCGCGAAACGCCCTACGCGCCGGCGCGCTGGGTGAACCATTGGGACCGCCTCAACGGCACCATCGAACGCGGCTACGGCGGCAATTCCCTCTTCTGGGAAAACGACCACGTGCGCCAGGACCTCACGCGCGTCGCCGATTATGGCCGCCTGCTGGCTTCGCTGGGCATCAATGCCTGCTCCATCAACAACGTAAATGCCGATCCGCGTTTGCTCACGCCCGAGTATGCTCCGCAAATCGCCCGCATTGCCGACGCCCTCCGTCCGTGGGGTGTGCGCATCGCCATCTCCGTGAGTTTCGGCAGTCCGAAAACCCTCGGCGGCCTGGACACTTTCGACCCGCTCGACGCCGGCGTCGCCGCCTGGTGGAAGGCGCGCATCGAAGAGCTCTACGCCGCGGTCCCCGATCTGGCGGGCATCGTACTCAAGGCGGATTCCGAAGGCCGCGTGGGACCATCCTCTTATGGCCGCACGCACGCCGAGGCGGCCAATGTCGTCGCTCGCCCCTTGCAGCCGCATTCCGGCCTGCTCTTCTACCGTGGTTTCGTTTACGACAACCACATGGACTGGCAGAACCTGAAGAACGACCGCGGACGCGCCGCCTACGATAACTTCCACGCGCTGGACGGCCAGTTCGACGACAACGTCATCGTTCAAATCAAGAATGGCCCCATCGATTTCCAGGTGCGCGAGCCCGCGTCCCCGTTATTCGGCGGCCTCGAAAAGACCAATGAGGCCATCGAACTGCAAGTCACCCAGGAATATTTCGGCCAGTCGAAGCACGCCGTCTTTCTGGTCCCCTATTGGAAAGAGACGCTCGATTTCGACATGCACGCGACAGCCTCGGGCGACTCCACTGTGAAAGCCCTGGCTGCCGGCAAGACTTTCCACCGCCCCACCGGCGGCTTCGTCGGCGTGGACAATCTCGGGCTCGACGAAAACTGGACTGGCAACCACTTATCGCAAGCCAACCTCTATGGCTTCGGTCGCCTCGCCTGGAATCCCGAGCTCAGCGCGCAGAAGATCGTCGACGAGTGGACGCGCCTCACCTTCGGACCCAATCCCAAAGTGGACCAGACCGTCGCCCAGATCCAACTCACTTCCTGGCGCACTTACGAAAACTACACCGGACCGCTGGGCCTGCAAACCCTCACGGACATCACCGGAAACCACTACGGCGTCAACGTCGAGGCTTCCGAGCGCAATGGTTGGGGACAATGGCATCGCGCCGACGAATCCGGCGTCGGCATGGATCGCACCGTGGCGACTGGGACAGGCTACATCGGTCAGTACCGGCCCGCGGTGGCGGCGCGCTACGAGTCGCTGGCCTCCTGTCCCGACGACGTGCTGTTATTCCTGCATCACGTGCCGTATACCTACAAGCTGAAATCCGGCAAGACCGTGATCCAGTCCATTTACGACTCGCATTACGAAGGCGCCGAGGCCGTGGCCGCTTACATCGACCAATGGAAATCTCTCAAAGGCCTGATCGACGAGCGCCGCTACAACGAGGTCCTCGCGCAGCTCCAATACCAGGCCGGGCAAGCCGTGGTCTGGCGCGACGCCGTGGACACGTGGTTCGCGCGGGTTTCCAAAATCGCCGACGTGAAGGGGCGTGTCGATCATTATCCCGGTCGTGTTGAGGCGGAGTCCATGACATTAGATGGCTACACCGTCCGCGACGTGAGGCCGGCCGAAGATGCCTCCGGCGGCAAAGCGGTCGGGTGCCCCATCGGCACGAAGTCCTGTACCGCCTCGCTGAAGTTCAGCGGCGTCCCCGGCTGGTATTCGCTGCACGTCCAGTATTTCGATCAGTCCAACGGCGTTTCGCATTACCGCGTCTGGGTGGGCAGCCAGTTGATTGACGAATGGCCGGCCGATCTGAATTTGCGGATGCCGGCGGTGCGGCTCGATTCCACCAGCTCCACGCGCCGCTGGATCACGGGCATCGCTCTCCGTCCCGGCGACGAAATTCGGATCGAAGGCACTCCCGACGGCGCCGAACTCGCGGCGCTCGACTATGTGGAGGTACTGCCGGAGAAGAGGTGATTTTGTGGGGCGGACCGACTGGCGTCACCAGGAAACCAGGCGGCCGGTTAATCGTCGCGCAATGAGACTTCGTGCCCAAAAGCGACAAGCGTGCTANNAGGTGGCGATTGACCAGGTTATTTCCACACAGGCCCTAACTCACCATAATGCCTGTTGAAACAGACAAAACTCAGCCCCAGTGTCGATCTTGGCGGCAAGCTTTACACTGTTTTCTCCATAACCGGGTTCTATCGGAACAGTGACGCCCGGTGTACCCGACAGTGTGCATGCGACCTACCAACCCGCAAATGGCAAATGATCGTCAGGGTCAGAACTCCTGATGTCGCCCCGCATTTTCTGCCTAGCGGGGAAGATGGCTTTCGATGGCAAGAGCTTCTGCGGGCTCACTGCAAATTCCACGACCTCAGGAGTTCTGAGCCTCGTCGCCATGAGGCAAGCTGAAAGCCGACCGCTTCCTGTCCCCTTGCGTTCGTCCGTGCAATCCAGGTATAGTTTGATTCCAAAACGAAATCCCTGGCAAAACGCATCGAGAGGCATATGAAGAAGCCATCCCCATCCGCGACCAAGAGCCCCGCCTACCGCGATCCCGCGCTGCCCCCCGCCAGACGCGTCAAGGATCTGCTCGCCCGCATGACCCTTGAAGAGAAGGCCGCACAGATGATGTGCGTCTGGCAGAAAAAGGCCGAAACCCTGGTGGACGCCCAGGGCAATTTCGATCTCGCCAAGGCCAGGAAAGCTTTCCGCCAGCGCCGCGGCCTGGGCCAGGTCGGCCGCCCCAGCGATGCCGGCGGCCCCCGCGATTCCGCCGATAATCGCAACGCCCGCACCAATGCGGAGCTCACCAACGCCATCCAGAAGTTCTTTCTGGAGCATAGCCGTCTGGGCATCCCGGTCATCTTTCACGAAGAGTGCCTGCACGGCCACGCTGCCATCGGCGGCACCAGCTTTCCGCAGCCCATCGGCCTCGCCGCCACCTTCGATCCCGAACTGGTGGAGTCGCTCTTCTCCATGACCGCTGCCGAAGCCCGCGCGCGCGGCACCCACCAGGCCCTGACCCCGGTGGTCGACGTGGCTCGCGACCCCCGCTGGGGCCGCGTGGAAGAGACCTACGGCGAAGATCCCTACCTGGTCTCGCGCATGGGCATCGCCGCCGTCCGCGGCTTTCAGGGCGACGCCACGTTTCGCGACAAGCGCCACGTCATCGCCACGCTGAAACATTTCGCCGCCCACGGCCAGCCCGAATCGGGCATGAACTGCTCCCCGGTGAATGTCTCCGAACGCCTCCTGCGCGAAACTTTCTTCTACACCTTTAAAGAGGCGCTCGACCAGGGCGGAGCCATGAGCGTGATGGCTTCCTATAATGAGATCGACGGCATCCCCTCCCACGCCAATCGCTGGCTGCTGCGCGACGTCCTGCGCAAGGAATGGGGATTCAAAGGCTTCATCGTTTCCGACTACTATGCCATCACCGAGCTGAATTATCGCGCCGACGTCCGCGGCCACGCCGTCGCCCCGGACAAGAAGGAAGCCTGCCGCCTGGCCGTGGAAGCCGGCGTCAACATTGAACTGCCTGAGCCGGATTGTTACCTGCACCTGGTGGAACTCGTCCGCAAGGGCGTCCTGAAAGAGCGCCAGCTCGACGATCTGGTGGCGCCCATGCTGCACGCGAAATTCCAATTGGGCCTCTTCGACGACCCGTATGTCGATCCCGACGCCGCCGATGCCCTGGTGGGCTGCGACGCCCATCGCCTGCTGGCACTGCAAGCCGCGCGCCAGACCATCACCCTGCTCAAGAACGAAAACAACCTGGCGCCGCTCTCGCTCGACGGCATCAAGACCATCGCCGTCATCGGACCCAACGCCAACCGCAGCATGTTGGGCGGCTATAGCGGCATTCCCAAGCACGACGTGACGGTGCTCGAGGGCATCAAGGCCCGCGTCGGCGACCGCGCCAAAGTGCTCTACAGCGAGGGCTGCAAGATCACCCTCGGCGGCTCCTGGGTGCAGGATGAAGTGGCGCCCTCAGACCCCGCCGAGGACCGCCGCCAGATCGCCGAAGCCGTCAAAGTTGCCGGACGGGCCGACGTCATCGTCCTCGCCATCGGCGGCAATGAGCAGACGTCGCGGGAAGCCTGGTCGTTCGTGCATATGGGCGACCGCGCCAGCCTGGATCTCATCGGCCGCCAGGAGGAACTGGTGCGCGCCATGCTCTCGACCGGCAAACCGGTGATCGTATTCCTCTTCAACGGGCGCCCGATTTCCATCAACTCGCTGAGCCGCGAGGCGCCTGTAATCTTCGAATGTTGGTACCTGGGCCAGGAAACCGGCCATGCCGTGGCCGAAGTTCTGTTCGGCGATTTCACCCCCGGCGGCAAGCTTCCCATCACCATTCCGCGCTCCGCCGGCCACTTACCCGCGTTCTATAACTACAAACCCACCGCCCGCCGCGGCTATCTGTTCGACGATGTTACTCCGCTCTACCCCTTTGGCTTTGGCCTCAGCTACACCACTTTCGCCATCGCCAACGTCCGCCTGAATAAGAAGAGGATAAAGCGGGGCTCTTCTGCCCGCGTCTCGGCCGACGTCACCAACACCGGCGCCCGCGCCGGCAGCGAGACGGTGCAACTGTACATTCGCGACCTGTTCAGCTCCGCCACCCGGCCCATGAAAGAGCTGAAGGGCTTTCGCCGCATCGTGCTGGAACCCGGCGAGACCCGTACCGTCACTTTCGACATCACACCCGGCCTGCTGGCGTTCTACGATGCCAACATGAAGTACACCGTCGAACCTGGCGATTTCGAAATCATGGTCGGCAACTCTTCGAGCGATGCCGACTTGCAAAAACTAATCCTGGCGGTTCAATGAGCGAACCAACGGTTCAGAAGCTCTCCTTCTTCGAGAAGGCCGGGTACAGCCTTGGCGATGGCGCAGCTAACTTCGTCTTTCAGACGATGATCCTGTTCCAGTTGAATTTCTACACCGATACCATGGGTCTTGTCGCGGGCGTCGCCGGCTCGCTGCTGCTGGTGGGCCGTCTCTGGGACGCCTTCTTCGACCCCATGATGGGGTTGATGGCCGACCGCACCAACACCCGCTGGGGCAAGTTCCGCCCGTGGGTGCTGTGGACCGCGGTGCCGTGGGGCGTGGTGATGGTGGTGGCCTACACCACGCCGAACTTCTCCGCCGGCGGCAAGATCCTCTACGCCTGCATCACCAATATGATGCTCATGACGCTCTACTCCGCCAATAACACGCCGTACTCCGCCATGACCGGCGTCATGACCGGCGACGTCAACGAGCGCACCAGCCTGTCTTCCTTCCGCTTCGTCTCCGCCATGATTGCGCAGTTGATTGTGGGCGGCTTCACCCTGCCGCTGGTCGCCAAGTTCGGCCACGGCGATAACGCCAAGGGCTGGCAGATGACTATGGGACTGTGGGCCACCATCTGCGTGGTCCTCTTTATCGTCACCTTTGCCACTACGCGCGAACGCATTCAGCCCGATCCCAAACAGAAGTCCGATGCCAAGAGGGATTTCAGCACCCTCCTCAAGACCGGTCCCTGGGTGGCCATGTTCATCCTCACACTGGCCCACTTCTCGGTGCTGGCCATGCGCGGCGGCACGCTCTCCTATTACTTCCAGTATTACGTCAATCAGGATCGTCTCTACGCGCTGTTGCAGAACGCCGGACTTGTCAATCCCGCCGCCCACGGCGTCTGGTCCTACCTGTTGAATACCTTCGGCCTGGTGGTGGATTCCAAGCGCGCGAATGTCTCCTCGGTGGGTTTCAGCCTGTTCAATATGTCGAGCCAGTTCGTCACGGTAGCTGGCGTGCTATGTTCCACGTTCCTCTCCATGAAGTTCGGTAAGAAGGCGGTCGCCATCGTTGGTTTCTCGCTGACTACTATCTTCATGGGGTTGTTCGCGCTGCTGCCGCCCGGCGCCGTCGGCACGCTTTTCATTCTTGAGTATGTCCGCGCGCTCACCTACGCCCCCACCATTCCACTGATCTGGTCGATGTATGCCGACGTGGTGGACTATTCGGAATGGAAGACCGGCCGCCGTATCACGGGCGTTATCTATGCCACCATCCTGTTCGGACTCAAGTTTGGCCTGAGCCTGGGAGGCGCCATGGCCGGGTGGCTGCTTTCCGGCTTCGGGTATCGCGCCAATGCCGTGCAAACCGCCGCTTCCCTGCGCGGCATTCGCCTCACCATCAGTCTCTTCCCAACAATCTTGTTCGTCATCGTAGTCGTATGCCTGATCTGCTATAAGATCGGCAGGAAACTGAACATCCAGATACAGGACGAACTGGCCGAGCGCCGCAAAGGGTTCGCCCCCGCCCAATAAGGAGTCCACATGTCTGTAAGATCCATTGCCTTCACGATCCTGCTCGCGGCCGGCATGGCCCACGCGCAACCGGCCACGTTAAAAGATGCGTTCCAGGGAATTTTCCGCATTGGCGCGGCTGTCAACCAAGCCCAGTTCGAGGAAAGAGATACCCGCGACGCCGCCCTCATCGCCGCGCAGTTCAACACCATCAGTCCGGAAAACGCGCTGAAGTGGGAAGCTATTCATCCGCGGCCAGACGCCTATAATTTCGACCCCGCCGACCATTACGTGGCCTTCGGACAGAAGTATAAGATGTTCATCGTGGGCCACAACCTGGTTTGGCATAGCCAGGTTCCGCCATGGGTCTTCAAGGATGACAAGGGCGCCCCGCTCACGCGCGATGCCCTGTTAGAGCGCATGCATGACCACATCCGCACGGTGGTAGGCCGTTACAAAGGACGAATCGG
The DNA here is from genome assembly GCA_003164075.1 of Bryobacterales bacterium. Next base: position 25,945 of record PLRZ01000127.1, read on the forward strand.
CGGCTGGGACGTGGTCAACGAGGCGCTCAACGAAGACGGCACCATGCGAAAATCGCCATGGCTGACGATCATTGGCGACGACTACATTGCCAAAGCCTTTCAGTTTGCCCATGAAGCCGACCCCGCGGCCGAGCTCTATTACAACGATTACTCCATCGAGAATGAGGCCAAGCGCAAGGGCGCGGTGGAACTCATCAGGAAGCTGAAAGCGCAGTCCATTCCGATCACTGCCATGGGACTGCAAGGCCACGATAAGCTGGATTGGCCCACGGCCAGGCAGCAGGCCGACACTATCGAAGCTTTTGCCGCGCTGGGAGTCAAGGTGAACATCACCGAGCTCGATGTCGACGTGCTGCCTCGCAACGCCCCCGGGAATTCGGCCGACGTCTCCGCCACTTCCGCGGGAGGCGCCGGTTCCAATCCGTACGCCGCCGGCCTTCCCGATGCGGTCCAGCAGACTCTGGCCCGCCGTTACGCCGAGATCTTCGATATCTTCGTGAAGTATCGCGCCTCCATCGGCCGCGTCACGTTCTGGGGCGTCACTGACGGGGGCTCCTGGCTGAATAATTTTCCCATCCGCGGCCGCACCAACTATCCTTTACTGTTCGATCGCGAGGGGAAGCCCAAGGCGGCATTTTTCTCGGTGATCGGCACGGCAAAGGGAGCGAAATAGCTCCTCCGGCATGTTATACTAAAATATAACTAAGGAGGAACGCCGTGCACATTACCAACCTGCGTAAAGTCGGCGGTTCGGTCATGCTGGCCGTCCCGCCCACATTGCTCGATATCGTAGGCTTGCAGCCGGGCGCCAAAGTCGGCATCGCGGTTGAAAGCGGCCGTCTGGTCGTGGAGCCGCAACCGCGGCGCCGGTATACGCTGGACGAGTTGCTCGCCCAATGCAATCCCAAGGCGCGGCGATCCAAGGAAGAGCGGGAATGGCTGGACGGCAAGCCCGTGGGCGGCGAGGTGATCTGATGAAGCGCGGCGAGATCTGGCTCGTCAGTCTCGATCCTACATCGGGACACGAGCAACAGGGACGCCGTCCGGTGCTGATCGCATCGCCCGAGGCCTTCAACCGGATGACCAAAGTGCCCGTCGTTCTTCCGATTACGAGCGGCGGTAATTTCGCGCGGACGGCGGGTTTCGCCGTGCCGCTGACTGGCGCCGGCACCAAAACCACGGGAGTGGTCCGATGCGACCAGCCCCGCGCTCTCGATCTTGCCGCGCGCGGCGGGAAGAAGCTGGAAAGCATTCCGGATGCGGTCATGGACGAGGTGCTGGCCAGGATATCGCCGATATTCGAGTGAGCGGCCCGGCGGGGCTGAAGCCCCGCGCAGGCTGAAGCCTGCCCCACCAGGGCTGGTAAGCAGTACTAACTGGTTTCTGTCGCGAAACTCACTTCAAACGGCAAGAACCGCTTGCTGGCGCGCGCGGCTCGGAAACGGCTCCATTGATTTCATGGGACTTCGTACCGAGCCGCGACCGCAAGGGAGCGGTTGCTTCCCGACTCGTAACGGCAGGACCGCTCTCTGGCGGTCGCGGCTCAGTAACAAATCCCGTGGAATCATCGCAGCGTTTTCCGAGCCGCGACTAAAACATTGTCGCTGAAAGCTTCTTACTCCACCCACGCGCACGGCGTATCCTTCGCGTCCTCACACAGGAATACGCGAAAATCCGCGTGCCGATGCGCCGCGGTCCACTGGCGGCCGTTGACGAAATACGGCTTTGCCCAAGCCTCGCTATCGATTGTGCGGGGTGAAACTACCGATACGGATACCGTACCCTGCGCGGGGTAACCCGTCCGCGGATCCATAAGATGCGAGTAAGTGCGCCCGTCCGCTTGAAAGAACTTCTCGTAACTGCCCGACGTCGAAAGCGACATATCTTTCAAATACACGCGGGCCACCGCACGACGCGAGTTCCTGGGGTCGCGAATACTTAGTTCCCAGCCACGGGGCTCCTCCGGCGGCGCGCCCAGTCCATAGATACTGCTGTCCGACGCCGCCACCAGCGCGCGCTCGACGCCCTTCCGCTTCAGGATCTCTACCATGCGATCCACGGCGTACCCTTTGCCGATCCCGCCGGGGTCCATCTCGACGCCTGG
>PLRZ01000005.1 GCA_003164075.1 Bryobacterales bacterium
TTCCGCAACGAGTTCCACGCCAGCCTGCAACAGGCCCTGGGAAAACACGCCGTGATCAGCGGCGAATATATCTGGAAGTACACGCACAACGCCTTCGACTTCAGCGTGCTGGGCAATACGCCCATCACGTTCCCCATCGACTGGCACAACTCCAAGATTCCCGGCTACGCCCTCCGCGCGGACTTCCCGGAGTTGCACGGCTTCAGCGCCTATTTCGTTGCGTCCTCGGTGGCGGCGCGATTCTTCCCGCCGCAAGTGGCCGGCGCGGGCGCAACCGTGGGCCACGCCGGCCTGCCCTTCCGCATCGATCACGATGAAAAGTTCAACCAGACCAGCCACGTGCAATACACGGTTTCACGCGGCGGCTGGTGGAACGGCCTGTGGGGCGGCTTCAACTGGCGGTACGATAGCGGCCAGGTGGCCGGAAATGCGCCCTGCTATGGGACCACGGATCCCAATAGCCCCTGCCTGCTGTCTTCAACTACGCTCGGCGGCCAGCCGGCCATCAGCATGGTCGATGGCTCTGGCGCGCCGCTCACTGCGGACGAGGAGTTCGAGGCAGGATTCATGTGCAATGGCCAGTCGGCGACTCCGTTCGTAGCTCTGCCCAGCGTTTGCCCGGCCTCGAAGTTCTCCTCCAGCCTCATCAACATTCCCGCTCCCAACACCGGCGACAACGACAAGAATCCGCAACGCGTTGCGCCGCGCAGCTTTTTCGATGCCTCCCTTGGCAAGAGCAACATCTTCCACCGCGAGCATTACAAGACGGATCTTGACCTGACGGCGATCAACGTGACCAACAAGTACGCGCTGTATAATTTCCTATCGACGTTCAGCGGAACGCACTACGTGACGCCGCGGGCGTTGACGGCGAAGATTACGCTGAATTTCTAAGAATTTTTCACTTGCGGGCGAGGGGCCAGGGGAGCAAACTGCTTCCATGTCTCCTCTGCGCCCTTTCTGTGAATGTCTGTCGGTTATTTTCTGCCTTTGGTTGGCCCTGTTTACGGGTGTTTACAGCGGTCGGGCCTCAGCTCAGACTTCGACTCAGCAACTGTCGGAGCTGCTTCAACGCCAGGTTGGCATGGACGACGCCCTGCCCGACGAAAAGAATCCTTCTGGGCTGCATTTCAAATTCTCCAAGATCGATGAAGCCACGCTTCCACAAGGACATTTTCTGCGCTACCGGGCGTATGTGTTTGGCGCGCCGGAGAGCAAGAAATTTGCTTTGGCCGTCTGGAAGATCGGCTCCGACCTCCAGATGTTGCCAGGAGATGTCTATGTGAACGCCAAGGGCCTCCTGATGGTGCATAAGCCCCGGCCCGACCAGGAAAACAAGGACTCGGTCGAGAGCGAGGACGAGCTTGATCTCGCAGTGCAGGCCGCGCGAGGAGAGCCCGTCCGCTTCGTGCTGGCCTCTACGGACGAAAAGCTGCTGGTGCCCGGAACGCTGGTTCCATTCCCAATCGAGAGCAAAACCGGAAACTGCCGGCTCGAAATTCGGCTGGCGCTGCCTGATGCAGAGGCCGTGCTGGTCTATGCCGACGGTCTGCCTCCGAATACAGAGGTGCCGCTCGAAGCCGTTTCCGCCGACGAGCCCGAAACGAGCAAGTTCAGCGTCAACGCACAGGGCCACGCGGCAACCATCGACATGCCGTTCGTCGAAGGTAAAGAATCTGGCACTCTGAAGGTCTCGGTTAGCACGAAAGGGTGCTCAACTTCCGTCGAGGTCCCGTGGGGGAAGGGAACGTATCATCCGCTCTAAGCGCGTTCTTTCGCGTGGTTCATGAGTGTTTATCCACTTCGCTCCGATAGGCGCTGTAGATTTCGTCGCCGAAACAAACAAAGATCACCTTCTGCACCGCGTCGCTCGAGACCAGCTCAGCCACGGTCTCAGCCACGGCGATCTTCACCGCACGATCGACAGGGAAGCGGTAAACACCGCAACTGATGGCCGGGAACGCGATCGAAGCGATCCCCTTTTCGCGCGCAATCCCGAAAACCGAGCGATAGCAACTCGCCAGCAGCTCCGGTTCGCCGCGCTCGCCGCCGGTCCACACCGGACCGACGGTATGAATCACGAATTTCGCGGGCAGACGGTAGCCCTTCGTGAGCCGCGCCTCGCCCGTGGGGCAGCCGCCGATCTGGGAACACTCGTCGTAGAGCTCCGGCCCAGCCGCACGGTGAATCGCCCCATCCACGCCGCCGCCGCCCAGCAGGGACGTGTTGGCCGCGTTCACAATGGCGTCCACCGCCAGGGTGGTGATGTCGGCCTTCAGAACCTCGATCTTGCTTGTCATGGCAGCCATCTTCCCTCGAAGCCATCGTAGCTCTGCAGCCGCCGCGCCGTCACCGCCGGATGCAAGCCGCTCATTTAAGTACCGTTATGTGAAGCGACGCCCCGGCCGAAGCATGCCCCGCCAATTTTCCACTTTCGCCGCACCCACATCTCTGCCATACTTATATGTGCCCACCAGGTACGTCCAAACCAAACAACTAAAAATGAGGTTGCACTGATGTCGGCAAAGTACGTCTTTGTGACGGGCGGAGTTGTGTCCAGT
>PLRZ01000328.1 GCA_003164075.1 Bryobacterales bacterium
GAGTTCGATAGTATCGCCTAGTAGGTTTAGTGTGAAAAGCGCTGGCAAAACCGCGAGCGCGCAGATTCGCACGATTCCTCGGAGGGCGTATTGGATAAGCAAAAGGATGTCGTTCATAGTGATTAGCCTCGTGTATCTCCGGCTTGTGCTTAGCTTCTCGACGGGCGTAATCCTCCGTCTCTATGCGCAAAGCTTTACGGCAGCCCGAACTGAGCTTTGGTGACCAGTTCCCCATCCTGGAACATGGCATTCATGTTTGACCCGTTGCGGTTTTTCCAGGAGTACATGACGGTCGTGTGCCCTGCGAGTTCAGACCGGACCGTTTCTATTCCGTCTGCGCCGATGATTCCTCGAACCTGCTTGTAGCTCATCCCTTTTTGAATTAGCTCGTAGGCTGCCATTGTTACGACGGGCCGATCGATCTGCGGCAGCCGTGCGGTTGATGCGAACGGAAACCCACCGATACTCGAAGTGCTCTGCAGGGCGAAGATGACGCAAGCTGCCACTATCGCGAGCAGAATTAGAACTGGGGTCGCCCATGACCGTGAACCGGCTCCGCGTTTCACGAGGGATTCATTGCAGTATCGACATTTTGTGGCCGCGGCTTGGATTGTCTCGGCACAAAACGGGCAGATTCGAGTCTCGCCCTTCAGGTCCGAGAAAGCATGGCCACAATCACACCGAATTGCAGTCGCTGGATTCTCAAGTTTGCAATTTGGGCATTCCATTTGAGTGTTTTGGGCTCCTCCCCCGCTACTTTTTCAAAGGGCGCGATCGCTGTGAATGCGCTTTTAGGTGCGAACTGGAGGCTGGGTCCAGTCAGCGTGGGGGGGTGTTGAGTGACTGGCTCCGCAACGAAGGTATGGGTGGAGGCGCACTTTCGCGAAGCTACTGGGCCAGCAGCCACGGCGTAGGTTACGGCTCCGAAATAGATCGCCTCCACCTTTTCGAGGGGAATCGTGGTCGCTTGGCCGCCGACTTCGATCACCGCGCCGGCCGGGGTTGCCTGCTTGAATACGCCATCGATGGGCTCGCCGGTCTTTCGTTCGATAGTGTCGTATCGGAGGTCCCCTGCGAAGAATGAAACCAGGACAGCAAGCATATACATCCGGGTCATTTTTCCATCGCCTTTTCTGGTCAGAGCGTGGAACAAGTGGGCCTCCGCTCCCGCATTAGTTTAACTCTAATTGCTATTCAAAGGAGGTGATATTTACTGGCTGCAGTGGAAGGGGCACTCGAAGTTCCAGACTCTTGGTAGGTGAACGACCTACTGGTACTACTGGGAAAGCGCGTCCATGAGCTTCGGGCGGGCCAAGAAATGGTCGCAGGAGGAGTTCGCCCACGTCAGCGGGCTCCACCGGACCTACATCGGCCAAATCGAGCGCGGCGAGAAGAACATCAGCTTCGACAACCTGTCGAAGGTCGCCGGTGTGCTCGGCGTGACCCTTTCGGAGCTGCTCTCTGGGTTGGAAGATGGCAGCGCGTTGGGTGGGGCCTCGAAGGGCGCGTCGCTACCGGGGACTGAGAGGATCTTTCAGGGCGCCCGCCGAGCACTTGAATTGAAAAGACTTGCGAGGCGTTTGAGGCTCCAAAACAGTGCATTAAATCAGACGATTCAGGCGCTCGACGAGCTTGCCGCTCGAAGCACTCCAACACGCACGGGCTCCGGCGACCGATCAACAAACCGGCGCCGCCGCACTCCCAGCAGATAGAAGCTAAGGGGGACAATCCTGGGCGCCTCCTCCCCAGCCGATGCCCTTGACGACCCGCACTGCCGCTGACCGGGCAGGGGTCCCCAGCCTTCGCCTCGGTTCATGGTGTCGGAAGTGGGCGGCCAACTCCTCGGCTACAACCTCGTTCGGAAACGTCTCAACAGCAATTCGCAACCGTCGAGCGTAGTGCCATAATTGGAACGAATCGGAGATGCGGACGTGAATGTCGAAGAAGGTATGCTCCGGGTGGGGAATTTGTTTGTCCCTAGGGGCAAATCCTCGATCCTAGTTCTTCACTCCATGTTTGCTCTCGTAGTCGGGGCTGGCCTCTTCCCGGCTGCGAGGGCACAGTTTGTGCAGCAGGGTGCGAAACTGGTCGGCACGGGTGCTGTCGGACGAGCATCGCAAGGCAGCTCCGTGGCGCTGTCCGCGGACGGGAGTGCTGTCATTGTGGGCGGTTCTGGTGACAACCCGCCCCCGGCTGTCGGCGGAGCTGGCGGCGGACCTGCGGCCGGAGCAGCGTGGGTGTTTGTTTTGTATGCCTTCTCTTCTGGCCCCTTCATCGCCTCAGGCGGCGTGGTGAACGGCGCAAACTTTCTGCCGGGAATCGCGCCGGGAACCTGGATTACGATCCAGGGAGTGAACCTATCCACCACCACGCGAACCTGGACCTATTCGGATTTTTCGGGGAACAATCTGCCAATGCAGTTGGACGGCGTCAGCGTCACCGTAGACGGAAAGCCGGCTTACGTCTATTTCATCAGCCCAACACAGTTAAACGTCCTCAGCCCAGATGACGCCACGCAAGGGGCGGTGCCGGTTCAGGTCACGACCGCCGGCAGAATAAGCAACGTCGTAGACGCCATCGAAACCGCCCTCTCGCCAGCACTGTTCACATTCAGCCCGCAAGGGGGGAAATATGCCGCTGCGGTTCGCGCTGATGGCGTTTACATCGCTCCACCGAATCTCATTTCTGGTGTGGTCACAGTGCCCGCCCATCCTGGCGACATCATCCTCCTCTTCGGCACCGGTTTCGGCCCCACCACGCCCCCAAGCCCGATCGGCCAATTGATCAACCCTGCGCCCCTGGCAGGTCAGGTGACCGTGCAAATCGGCGGCGTAACGGCGAACACGCAGTTTGCTGGCATCGTCACCCCCGGACTCTACCAGTTCAACGTGGTGGTTCCGAACGTCCCGAACGGCGACAACGCGGTCTCAATACCGATCGGCGGCAGTTCCTCTCAGCCGAACGTGTTTCTGCCCGTCCAACAGTGACACCTTCGTTACCGCACCACTGAGCACTTGCATGACTGCGCGGAAGACGATGCTGGCGCTCGACGGGCCTGTTCAGCGTGCTGGCCCGAAGGCGGAGAAGGAGTCTGTGGAGTTCGGGTAAAGGAGTCGCTTGTGGGCCGTTATTCCGCAATATCGGAAGCCATTCCGCGGCGCACATCGCAGGACCCGGTTGGCGAATCCCTGGGGGCACTTCAGCTCATCGGCACTATTTTCAATTTCTTCTGTGCCAGATAATTCTGTCTGAGATGGTCGATCTCGCGCAATTCCCCACCATCCTCGTCGCAGTACATCCAGAAGGTCCAACCATTCGTCTGCGGATATGGCCGACCCTCCGGGGCGCCGACCACAGATTTCCGGGCCATACCGGCGGCGGTCGAAAGCGAGTCGTAGACTTGCCCTTCAAATTCAACTTTGCCGTCTGGTCGCACCACGCCGGCCAAATGGACCCCTTTGTATTCCCGTTCGATTCTGAACGGTGTTCGGATGAGACCGGCCTCAATTAGCTTGTCAACCGTCGCATCGCCCGCCATCGCCTGACCCGCCTTCTGGCGCTTTGCCCCGACGGTTGCCAGCGGCCGCATTCTACCGACAGCCGGCACAGGGAAGTCGATTCGGATCTTCGCCCGCTTCAGCGACGCGCGAACTTCGGAGGGCGTGACGCCCTTCGCCTTTTTGCATACCAAGCGGATCAGGCCGGAGTCCTCGTTCGCCAGCAGCGCCTCAATACTGCGGCTGACGTTGCCGTCAATGAAGTGGACCTTCCACAATTCGTCCAGGAGCCGCCCTTGCATCTGCTCTTTGGAAAGCAGATGAAGGGTGTCCGCTACGTAGCTGGCGTTAGCGGTGTCCGAGACGCAAACGCTTCGAAAGAGTTTCTGTTCCACGTCAACGGCTGCATGGGAATTGTAAATCCGGTACTCATCGCCGTTGGTGAGCGCACACCAACGCACGCCAACGACAGTCGCATAGCTCAGATTCTGCGAAATCCACTTGCGGTCGTTGAGATCCTTTTCCAGGGACTTCGCCTCAATGAAAAGGCACTCGGTACGACTCAGGAACAGAGCGTAGTCAACAGGGTTGTCCTGAGGCTTGCGCCGGTATTCACGCCGGACCTCGTCGATCTCCTGCAAGTCCCAACCGAGCGCCACGAGGATCGGATCGATCAAGGCGGCCTTCGTGTTCTGCTCGCCGATGATCTCCTTCCGATCCCGGATTTGCTGGATTCGCTTCCGAACAACGTCGATTGCATTAGCCAGTCCCGGCCGCACCTGCATCAATCAAATCGCTCCCGTCTCCTAAATTCTCGCCCGCCCGGCTACATCACGCCTTTCGTTATATCACACTGATAGTGTGTAGAACTCATAGTGTTCACGCCGCACCATATAGCTTAAGGTGCGAAGCCCCGACCCGCGCGTACTATTCGGCAGACGCGTCCGCGAACTGCGGATGGAACAGGGCCTTTCCCAGGAACGCCTGGCGGAGCTGTCGAAGCTGCATCGAAACTACATCGGTGGAATCGAGCGAGGTGAACGCAACGTTGGGCTCATCAACATCGTCGAATTGGCGCACGCGTTGCAGGTGAAACCGATAAAGCTTCTTGAGCCGATCCCTTGAGCAAGCCCATTCTCTCGCATTCCCGTGGACTGAATCGGAGACGGGTGTTCGAGCGCCAGCCTGGTTGGATTCTCGGCACGCCTCTACCCAAGTCCGTCTTCCCTTTGCTCGCGTTCCCGTCGTCTCCCCTGTTCCATTACGCCGATCAGGTATGAGTTCGTGGCGGCGCGCGGCTCCTTGGCGAGCGCCCTATAGCGATCAAGCTCCCGCGCCACAAAGGCGTCGTTTTTGCGAAGGGCGGCCAAGCCGCGATCGACCTGGTCGAAGCCGGCGTTGATGTCGAAGAGATGCTTGTAGACTGGCAGCTTCACGCCCTCGGCCCTCGGTCGAACGGTGGCGGGGGTGGCCGCTTGCCCCTTTCCTGGTTCTAGTGCGTTCGATGTCATCGTGGAAATCTCCTGGCGCGGCGGTTCCGCGGTCATGACACTCCTCACTCTGGCGCGACCTGAAGGCAAGTTCGAACTCTCGGTGCGGACGCCTTCGAGGGTGATGAGGAGCGCGCTGAAGTCGCCCCCGGCCGGCGTGGCGACCAACGGCCCAAATTTGCAACTCTCCGAGGCCAAACGGCGCCCGTGTGCGGCCGCGGAGCGCCGGCGGCCACCACAATACCACCGGCGTATCGACGGCGCGACGGCGCGCCCCTGGGCGCGATGTGAGGCAACACTGAACGCCACCGCGGCACGGTGTTCGGCAGTTCGGGTGCCTGGCGAGTCTTCCGGCCCGCCTGGGACGGTCTGCACGCCGTCACTGGGGGGACTTCTGGGGGTACCCCCACGTCCACGATATAGGAAATTCGGG
>PLRZ01000499.1:0-2471 GCA_003164075.1 Bryobacterales bacterium
GTGGATCTCGGTACAGCCCGCCACCCAGCGCGCCGCCAGCGTACTGGGCAACCTGATCATCTTTCCGCTCGCCATGCTCGGCGGCTGCTTCTTTCCCTTCGAATGGATGCCGGCGTGGATGGTCGCGATCGGCAAGCTGACGCCCAACGGATGGGCGATCTCGCAGTTCAAAGCGATCCTCGACGGCACCGTCGACGCCGGCCGCATCGCCGCTACCGCCGCCCTGATGGCGGCCCTGGGCGCGCTGGCATTCCTGCTCACGCTGCGCCGCCTTCGCCGTGGATTTGCCGTCTGAGAACCATATGCTGCGAGACGCCTTCTACATCGCCCGCATGGATGCCCGCTACCTGCTGACACGCCGCGAGACCATCGTGTGGACGTTCGTTATGCCCGTGGTCTTCTTCTATTTCATCGGCGCCATCGGCGGCAACAACGGCTCATCGGATTCGCGCAGCCCGCTGGCGGTCAGCGTCCCCGCTGACGCCGGCTTCCTGGCCGACCGACTCACCCAAAGCCTCGGAGCCCGCGACTACCGCATCGTCCGCGCGCATTCTGCCGCGGAATTCCTGGCATCCGGCCGCCGCCTCGAAATCCCCGCCGGCTTCACCGGCTCTGTCCTCGCCGGCCATCCCATGAAGATCCGCTTCACTCACACCGGCCAGGATCTCGACGCCGATTTCGACCGGGTGCGCATCTCCCGCGCCGTCTATGCGGTGCTTGCCGACCTCACCGCGGTCCGTGCCAGCGGCGCCGACCCCACGCCCGCGCGCTTCGTCTCGCTGGCCGCCGAACCCCGCACCCTGACCTTGGATGTCCACGTCGCCGGCAAGCGGATCGAACCGCCCACGGGCTTCGAGCAATCCGTGCCCGGCACCATGGTCATGTTCACGCTACTGGTTCTCTTCACCAGCGGCGCGGTGACCCTCACCATCGAACGCCACCTGGGCATCCTCCGGCGTCTGGCCTCTTCGCCCATGTCGCGCGGCGCCGTGGTCCTCGGGAAGTGGGGCGCGCGTATGGCGGTCGGCACCATCCAGATCGCCTTCGCCATGCTCGCCGGCCGCCTGCTCTTCCACGTGAACTGGGGGCCGAACCTGGCGATGGTGGCGCCGATTTTACTGGCTTATGGAGCGCTGGCCGCGGCGCTCGCCATGCTTCTCGGCAACATGGGCCGCACCGAGGGACAAGTCCTCGGCCTCGGCGTGATTCTGAGCAACGTACTGGCCGGCCTGGGCGGCTGTTGGTGGCCCATTGAAGTCACTCCTCCGTGGGCGCAGAAACTGGCGGTATTCCTGCCGACGGGCCTCACCATGAACGCCCTTCATAAGCTGGTGAATTTCGGCGCTTCGCCGGCCACGGTCGTGCCGCATCTCTGCGCGCTCATGCTCGCCGCCGGACTGGCTTTGTACGCTTTGTCGCGTACTTTCCGCTTCCAATGACCGGATGGTGAAGCTCCGGCACGTGGATGCCACTCCCCAAGGAGGGTCAAGAAGAGTCTCCGAACTCCAGACGCCGTGGAATCTCCGGTGAGCCCGGAGGTGGGGCAGGCGGTGCTCGCCTGCCAGTCCGCCCGCGCTGAACCAAGCCCGCCGCCCAAACAGGAAAGAGGGCAGGTGAGCACCACCTGCCCCACCTCCGGATCTCTCGCCAAGGCGCGGTACAGGAATGGCACAGCTCGTTTTCGGTGGACAGCGGGATTTCGGAGTCTCGACCCGGCATCCAAGTGTGCCTGCGGCATCCGACAATTTCGCCAAGAGCAGTCGCGGCGGCCATCCGGTAGAGGCGCTGGCCCGTTCCATCTGTTATAGTGAGCGCACTATGGACCGCCGCGATTTTCTCCGTACCGCCTCGGCCGGCCTCCTCTTCACCGGCCCGTTTCAGCACCTGGCCTCAGCCCAGCAAAAGAAAGTCAAAATCACCGATGTCAAAATGATGATCGTGCGTGGCACCTGGGATTGGAATCTCATCAAAATCGAGACCGATTCCGGGCTCTACGGCATTGGCGAAGCCTACTGGGGGTGGGGCGTCAAAGATATGGTCCTCAACAAACTGAAGCCCATCGTGGTGGGCGAGGATCCTCTCAACGTCGACAAGCTTTTCACCAAGATGCTCATGCAGAGCGCCGGGGCCGGCTCTATCGGCGGCGTCACCGTCACCGCCGCCAGCGGCATCGAAATCGCCCTGTGGGACCTTTGCGGGCGCATTCTGCAAACCCCCGTGTGCAACCTTCTGGGCGGCCGTTTCCGCGACCGCGTCCGCTTCTACCGCACCCTGCAGTCGGTCAAAGACGTCGAAGATCTGTCCCAATGGAAAGCGTTGGCCGAATCGGCCCGCGCCGAAAAATGGGGCTGGACCGCCTTCAAATTCCAAGGCGATGGCGTTCCCACCAGGGCCGACCCCACTTACAAAGAGCCCGGCCACGACCCCTACGGCCGCGGCCTGAGCATTAAGGATTACCGCCGCATCGTCGC
>PLRZ01000499.1:2479-2820 GCA_003164075.1 Bryobacterales bacterium
CCCCCGGAAAACATCGAGGCCATGCAGCGCGTCACGCAATCCATCCCCATCCCCGTCTGCACGGGCGAAAACCTTTACCTGCGCCAGGGATTCCGCAAGCTGATCGAGATGCAAGCCACTTCCGGCGTGCACATCGACGTGCCGAAATCGGGCGGCCTGCTGGAGTCCAAAAAGATTTCCGATCTTGCCGACCTTTATTACATCTGGACGGCGTGTCACAATCCCGCCAGTCCAGTGGGCACCATCGCTTCCTGCCACTCCGCCGCGGCCATGCGCGACTTCCGCATTCACGAGTTGGCTAACTGGGTGAACTGGTGGCCCGACCTGGTAATCCACGACGG
>PLRZ01000499.1:2835-3040 GCA_003164075.1 Bryobacterales bacterium
ACAACTTAGCGTGAAGGCACACAGCCGCACACCGAGACGCGACCGTGAGGGAGTGTTCAAGGCCCTGCGGGCCACCAAAGGCGATGCAGGCGCGGCGAGCGGCATCGCGTATTTTCGCCGGATCCTCAGAACTCCTGACGTCGTGGAATCTGGGATGAGCCCGTTTTCGTGGCGCAGGCACTCCTGCATGCTGGGTCGAGACTCA
>PLRZ01000318.1:0-8460 GCA_003164075.1 Bryobacterales bacterium
CGCGTGGCGGGGACGCCGTAGACGCGGATTCCCGTGGGAAGGCGGTCGATGTTGACCAGTTCCTGCTCGGTGATCAGGATTCCGCCGGGTTTCAACTGCGGGGCGAAGCGGGCGTAGGCTTCCTGCGACATCACCACCAGAATGTCGGGCTGGGTCACATAAGGATAGAGAATCGGCTCGGTGGAGAGGATCACCTGCGCGCTCGACGATCCGCCGCGGGCTTCCGGCCCGAAAGCCTGCGTCATGGTGGCGTAGCCGCCTTCGAAAATGGCGGCGGCCTTGCCGATGACGGCGGCGGCGAGGATCACGCCCTGGCCGCCGAAGCCGGCAATTCGAATTTCACTTAGCAATCGCTGCACATAACCTCCGGTTCCGCGTAACGGTCGCCCAACGACGCGGTCATCTGCGCTTTCAGCAACTCGAAGTAGTCGGGGCGGTCGCGGTCCACAAATTTCCCCACTAGAATCTCGCCGGCTTTGGTGAGGGCGGCATCTGCGGTGGATGCGCCGTGACGAATTTTGCTGACCTGTTTGTAGAACTTCATGGCGTCGAGCCCATCGCCCATCTTATTGCGGCGCTGATAGAGCGTGGGACAGGGAGAAAGCACTTCGATGAAGCAGAAGCCCTTCTTATTGAGGATCTCGCCCATGGAGCGGGCCAGTTGCTTGACGTGGTACGTGGTCCAGCGCGCCACGTAGGCGGCGCCGGCCGCTTCGGCGAGTTGCACCAGGTTAAAGGCTGGCTCGAACACACCGTAGGGCGAAGTGGCGCTGATGGTTTGGGCGGGGGTGCTGGGCCCGGTCTGGCCGCCGGTCATGGCATAGGTGAGGTTGTTGACGCAGATCACCTTCAAGTCCATATTGCGGCGGGCGGCGTGAATGAAATGGTTGCCGCCGATGGCGAACAGGTCGCCATCGCCGGAGTAGACCACCACTTGCAGCTCGGGATTGGAGAGCTTCAGGCCAGTGGCGAACGGAATCGCGCGGCCGTGCGTAGTGTGGAACGAATCGAGATTGGCGTAGCCTGCCACGCGGCCGGTGCAGCCGATGCCGGAGACGATCGCGACCTTGTCGAGATTGGCCTTCGATTCCTCCAGCGCGCGCGTAAAGCAGTTGACCGTAGTACCGATGCCGCAGCCCGGGCACCAGATGTGCGGCATGCGGTCCATGCGGAGGAAGGGCTCGACGGGGTTATGCGCGCCGGCCGGAATTTCGCAGGGGATTTCGAGTGTGCTGGCGTTCATCGGGCTGCCTCCACAATGGCATTCAGAATCACTTCAGGGTTATGCACGCTGCCGCCGGCGTGGCTGACCGGCACCACTTTGGCTTTGCCTTCGGCGGCGCGGGCCACTTCGTGCACCATCTGGCCCAGGTTGAGCTCAGGCACCACGAAAGCCTTCACGCGGCCGGCCAGCTCGCGGATATGCGGGTCGGGGAACGGCCAGGCGGAAATGAGGCGGAACTTGCCGGCGCGGATGCCGCGGGCGCGCGCCAGTTGCAGGGCACGCTGGGCCACGCGCGACGTGATGCCGTAGGAGACCACTACCACTTCGGCATCGTCGAGGTTCTCGGTTTCGAAAATGGCGCGGGGACCGGAAATCGGCTTCAGTTTGTCTATGAGGCGGCGAATGGAGCGGTCCTGCGTTTCGACATTCATGCTGGGATAGCCGCGCTCGTCGTGGGTGAGGCCGGTGACGTGGAAGCGGTAGCCGTCGCCGGCGCGCACCATGTCGGGGACCTGGTCGGCCCGCGGCTGAAAGAGGCGGAATTCGGACGGCGGAAGCTTGGTGAAGCGGCGGGGCGTGATGGCCAGCTTATCGGCCTCGGGTATGACCACCTTCTCGGTCATATGGCCGACGCACTCATCGAGCATCATCATGACGGGGACGCGGAACTCTTCGGAAAGATTGAAGGCGGTGATGGTGAGGTCGAAGCACTCCTGGGGCGAATTAGGGCACAGGGCGATGATGCCGTAATCGCCATGCGAGCCCCACTTGGCCTGCATCATGTCGGCCTGGGCCGGCAGGGTGGGTAGCCCGGTAGACGGGCCGCCGCGCTGCACGTTGACGAAAACGCACGGGGTTTCGGTCATGGCGGCGTAGCCGATGTGCTCCATCATGAGGGAGAATCCGGGGCCGGATGTGACCGTGAAAGCCTTGGCGCCGCCCCAAACCGCGCCTTGGATGGTAATGGAGGCGGCCAGTTCGTCTTCCATCTGAATGAAGATGCCGCCGACGGTGGGGATGCGCTGCGCGAAGCGTTCGACGACCTCTGTAGAGGGTGTAATCGGGTATCCTGCGCTAAATCGCGCACCGGCTGCGAGAGTTCCCTCACAGCAGGCGTGGTCACCGTCGAGAAAATGGACACCGGTAAGTACCCCTTTTGGGTCAGCGTGCATTGCGAGCTCCAAAGATAGCGAAGTCGGGACAGTACATGCCACAGAGGTCGCAACCGCTGCATTTCTCGGCAGCTACGACATGAGGCGGGTGGTAACCCTTGGAATTGAAAGCGGATGAAAGAGCCAGGACGTGGGTGGGGCAAAATTCGACACAGAATCCACACCCTTTACAACGCTCTACGGTAACGGCGACAAAGCCCTTGGCCATTGAGTGCCCTCCAGAAAGTATTCAAGGTTGCACTTGCACGCCTGGGGCCGAATAGGAGCATTCCGGTCTGAAATTGCTAGTACAAGCTAAGCAGCGGGTTTAATCAGCTTGGACACCTGCTCTTCGAGGCGGAGGATGCGGGTTTCCAGGTCGAAGTTACGATCTGTCGATAGGTGCTGTGCGCGCGTCACTTGGCTCATCAACGAACCAAGCTCGACCATGGCTTTCGAGAGAGGCTGAACATTCAACAGGGCGTTGGCCATGAAGTCCAGGCGCTGGTCGGTGGTATCGAAACGGCGGATGACCTCCGACCGCATTTCAAGGATGTAGCGGGATAAGTGTTCTTCGGCAGCATTCAGGCGGTCATTGGTCGCGTCCAAACGCTCAGCAATCCAAGCCTTGTCTTCCTCTGTCAGCGCCATGTTAGCCAGCCTTCCTCACTACTACTAAACCTATCACATGATAGCCGCTGGCGGCGCCGGTTCATTGGGGTCGCCGGCGTTGGCCAGGGGGACGCGAATCAGAGTGTAGGCGATCAGCGCCATCACCACCATGCCCGCCACATACGACGGCTCCCAATGCCCCAGGAAGCCCCTTTCGGGATCGAAAGCGGCCGGCATCTTGCCATATTTGTAGTTGAACCAGCCGACCACCAGGCCGGCCAGGGCCTCGCCGGCGATCAGGCCGGAAGCCACCAGCACGCCCACGTTTTCCACACGAGCCGTCTGCGGTCCATTGCACTTGGCGCGCTTGCGCAGAACGTCGGTGATCCAGCGGATCACGCCTCCCACGAAAATGGCCGACGTAATCGAGATCGGCAGGTACATCCCGATGGCCACCAGCATGGGACTCCGCACTTTGAACATGATCATGGCCAAGCCCATGAGAATGCCGGTGATGACCAGCGGCCAAGCCATGTCGCCGCCCACGATACCCTGCGCCAGGGAGGCCATGAGTCCGGCCTGCGGCGCCGAGAGTTCGCGATCGCCAAAGCCGGTGCCGCCCTTGTGAATATTGCCCAGGTGCAGCCATAGCAGCGGGAAATACATCACACAACTGGCCACCACCACGGCGATCAGTTCGACAATCTGAATGGACCGCGGCGTGCCGCCCAGTATGTACCCCACCTTGAAATCCTGTAGCAGTTCGCCCGCCACCGCCGAGGAAACGCACACCACCGCAGCCACTGCCAGCACCGCCACCACGCCGCCGGTCCCCGACACGCCCAGCACAACCATGAGCAATGCGGCGATCACCAGGGTGGAAAGTGTCAGGCCGGAAATGGGATTGTTGGAGGAGCCGATCACACCCACCAGGTATCCCGAGACGGTGGCGAAGAAGAAGCCTACGATCAGCATCACCAGCGCCGCCGCGATGGCGCCGCCGATCATGTTGGTCATATAGATGTAGAGCACGCACATCAGCAGAAAGGTGACGCCGATCAGCGCGAACACCGTCTTCGAACTCATGTAGCGCTCCGTGCGCCTCACCGATTCCATGGCCGGCGCGCTACCGCGCAGTTCCGAGAAGGCTTTGGCCAGACCGGCTATCAGGTTCTTGCGCATGCGGAACAGGGTGTAGCAGGTGCCCACCATCATGCTGCCCACCGCGATGGGGCGGACGATGAAACGCCAGACGCTATTGGCCAGGCCGAGCCAGTTCTGGTCGGTGGGATTTGCCGGCAGGAAGCCCTGCAATTGCGGTCCGAGAAAATAGATCAGCAGCGGGATGAGCAGGCCCCACGCAATGACGCTTCCGGAAAAATTGAGAGCGGCCAATTCCGGTCCGATAATGTACCCCACCCCCAGGAAGGCCGGGCTGACCGTAGGGGCGGCGACCGTGGAAGTGCCGCCCGTGGTCAGAAAATTCCGGGAGCCAAGCGCGCCCAGGCGCAGGGTGGTTTTGCCGAGTCTCCCCACCTGGAAGAAGAAGTCGCGATCGGGCGCGAATAAGCTGAACTGCCCACCGAGAAATACGGCTACCCCGAACCCGATGTTGTAAAAGAGGTACTTGGCGGCCTTCGCGCCGGCGCGCCCCGCCTTGTGGATCTCCGAGGCGGCCACCGATTCGGGGAAAGGCAGTTCGGGATCTTCCACCATTACGCGCCGGATCAGCGAAACGAACAGCACGCCGAGCACCGAGCCTACCAGCATCAGCGCGGTGGACTTCCAATAGGCCTCGGCCGAATCGAAGGACGGCCATGCTTTGACCAAAACGAAGGCCGGCAGGGTGAAGACCGCGCCGGCAGCCACGGATTCGCCAATGGACCCGGCGGTTCGCGCGATGTTCTCTTCCAGGATGGAGCCTTTGAACACGCGCAGCACGGCCATGCCGATGACGGCCGCGGGATATGTGGCGGCAATGGTCTGGCCGGCGCGCAGCCCCAGGTAGGCATTGGCCGCGCCCAGAACCACGCACATCACCAGGCCCAGCAGCACCGCGCGCAGGGTGAACTCCTGCATCTTCATACTCTCCGGCACAAACGGCCGGTGGCGTCGCCCTTCGTTTTGTGGAGGCGTCATGAAAGTTTAGATCTCACTTTATCACTCAACAGCTTGCCGTCGACGGTCTTTCCCTGGAGGCGCGCCTGCGCGGCTTTCATCACCAGGCCCATTTGTTTGATGGACGTCGCACCGGTCTCGGCCAGGGCTTCAGTGACAGCGGAATCGATCTCGGTTTCGCTGGCGCCGGCCGGGAGGTAGCTTTCAATGAGCGTCTTTTCGGCCTCCTCCTTTTCCGCCTGTTCGGGACGCCCGCCCTTGCGGAACATATCGGCGGAATCGATGCGCTGCTTGATGAGTTGCTTGAGGATCTGCATCTCCGCCGCTTCGTCCAGCGGCTTGGGTGAATCCACCTTGAGCTTCATGAGCGCGGCTTTAATCATGCGGAGAGCGCTGAGGCGCGCCTCTGCCTTGCTTTTCATGGCCGAAACCATGTCTTTTTGTATCTGGTCGATTAGGGGCATATTGTCTGCTATTCTAGAGGACTAAAACCCCAGATGCACATACGGAAGCAACGTTTATTAACACCTGGGCCGACGCCTCTCTATCCGCCTGCCCTCCACGCCATGATGGCGTCCGACATTCANNGGCACCGCGCACGACGTGCTGATGTTCGCCGCGTCGGGCACGGGCGCCATGGACGCGACGGTCTCCAACCTTTTCTCTCGCGGCGATAAGGTAATTGTCTGCGTGGCCGGAAAATTCGGCGAGCGCTGGGCGGAGATCGCCAAGGCCTACGGGCTGGAGGCGAACGTCCTGACCGTGCCCTACGGCTCCGCGGTCCCGGCGGCGCAAGTGGAAGCCGCGCTGGCTGCCGAGCCGGCCACCAAGGCCGTTTTCGTGCAGGCGTCGGAAACTTCCACCGGCGCGGTGCATGACGTTCGCGCCATGGGGGCGGCAGTCGCAAAAACAGGCGCGATTCTGGTGGTGGACGCCATCACCGGCCTGGGCACCATGCCGCTGGATATCGATGGCTGGGGCCTGGATGTGGTGATCGGCGGATCGCAGAAGGCCTTCATGATCCCGCCGGGCCTGGCGTTTCTGGCGGTGAGCCCGAAAGCCTGGAAGTTCACCGAGACGGCCACGCTGCCGCATTACTACTTCAATTTGAAGAAGGAAAAGAAGAGCGGCGACGCTGGCGAATCGAGCTGGACTCCGGCCACGTCCCTGATTCTGGCGCTGGCGGAAGCGCTGCGCTACATCAAACAGTTGGGGATGGCGGATCTCATCGACAACGCGCAGTTGCTGGCCACGGCCACGCGCGCGGCGGTGGAGAAGCTGGGGCTGGAGCTCTTCTCGCCGGCCTCGCCGGGCTCTTCGGTGACCGCAGTGAAGGCGCCCGCGGGGCTCGATTCCGGTGTGATCGTGAAGGAATTCCGCAATCGCTTCGGGGCTATCATCGCCAACGGCCAGGGCACCATGAAGGGGCAGATTTTCCGCATCGCGCACCTGGGTTACTTCGATTTCGCGGATCTGTTCGCGGTGGTGGCGGAACTGGAAATCATTCTCAAAGCCAACGGCCATCCGGTGGAGTACGGCGCCGGCGTGGCTGCGGTGCAGGAAGTCTACCAACAAGCTCAACATGCCTAAAATCCTGATTGCCGAACCTCTCGCTGCCGCCGGCATCGAGTTGTTGCGGGCGCAGAAGGGTTGGGATATCGTCGTCTCGAACCCTAAGGAATACTCGCAGCACCTGGCGGACTGCGATGCCCTGCTGGTGCGCAGCGTGGTGCAGGTGGACCGCGCGGTGCTGGAGCGCGCTCCCAAGCTGCGTGTGATCGGCCGTGCCGGCGTGGGCGTGGACAACGTCGACCTGGATGCCGCCACGGCAGCCGGCGTGCTGGTGATGAACACTCCGGGCGGCAACGCCATCTCGGTTGCCGAACATACTCTCGCCCTGATGCTGGCGATGGCGCGCCATATTCCGCAAGCCAGCGCCTCCACGCGCGGCGGAAAGTGGGAGAAGAAGAAGTTCCTGGGCAACGAGCTTCGCGGCAAGACGCTGGGCATCGTGGGGCTGGGCAGCATCGGACGCCAGGTGGTGAAGCGGGCGCGCGCCTTCGAAATGCGGGTGGTGGCGCACGATCCGTATGTCACCGCCAAAATCGCGCACGATCTGGGCGTGGAAATGCTCGATCTCGCGGCGCTCTATGCCGCCAGCGATTACATTACGCTGCACGTGGCGGCCACTCCCGAAACGCAGGGCATGCTGTCGCACGCGGCCTTCGCGGCGATGAAGCCCGGAGTGCGCATCGTGAACTGCGCGCGCGGCGAACTGGTGGATGAAGCGGCGCTGCTCGCGGCCGTGCAATCGGGAAAAGTGGCCGGCGCTGCGTTGGATGTATTTAACGTGGAACCACCTCCCGCGGGCTTTCCGCTGTTCTCCACGGAGGCGGTGCTGGCCACGCCGCACATTGGCGGGTCCACCGAAGAGGCGCAGGAGATTGTGGGCGTGCGCATCGCCGAGCAGGTGGTGGAGTACCTGCAACATGGCGTGGCCATCAACGCGGTGAACATGCCGGCGCTGTCGCCGGAGCAATATCGCGCGCTGGGGCCATACGTGACGCTGGCCGAGCGGCTGGGGGATTTCGCCGCGCGCATTGCCCTGGGGAATCCGCACGCCGTACGCCTGGTGTACTTCGGAAAGATTGCCGACGCCGACACGTACCTGCTGCGCAACGCCGGGCTGGCGGGCGTATTGACCCGGTCCACGTCGGGAAAAGTGAACCTGGTGAATGCCATGCAGATTGCCGAGCATCGCGGTTGGCACGTGGCGGAGGGTCACGAAAGGCGCTCGGTGCATACCGATTCGATTCGCATCGAGTTGGAGACCGACCGGGGCGTGACGACGGTGGAAGGCGCGGTATTTCTGGAACAGCCGCGGCTGACGCAGGTAAACGGCATCTATTGCGAGGTGGCGCTGGGCGGGTTCCTGGTCTACATGAAGAATCGCGACGTGCCCGGCGTGATCGGCCATGTGGGGACGGTGCTGGGGAAGAATCGCATTAACATCGCGAATTTTTCGTTGGGGAGGCGCGAGGGTCCGGTGAAGGCGGGCGAAGCGCTGGAGGCGGTCGCGGTGGTTTCCACGGACGAGTTAGTGCCGGAAAGCGTGCTGGCGGAATTGAGGGAAAATCCCGCGGTGGAGTTCGCACGGGCGGTGGAGATTCGCGGGTAAGGGGCTAAGAGACTAGCCGTTGAGGCGGTCGGCCGGTGGAGTCGGGTGTCGTCTGGTACCGTTGCATGCCTGCGAGGTCGCTCTGGCGCCAGAAAATGTCGTCGAGCAGGCGGCAGGCGTGCGCCAGCTTGTCGACCATCTGGCGCTCTTTAGAAGCCGCGAAAAAATATCCTGTG
>PLRZ01000318.1:8469-8625 GCA_003164075.1 Bryobacterales bacterium
TTGGTCAGCTTATTTTTTCGCGGCTTCTTAGGGGAAAGGCCGGCGGGAAAGGGCATGTCGACCTTCTTCCATTGGGCCAAGCGCGCGGCCGGGGTCATCTGGGCAGTAGCGGCGCAAGCGAATATCGCGGCGAGAAGAAGCGGACGTCCCTCATGG
>PLRZ01000251.1:0-8832 GCA_003164075.1 Bryobacterales bacterium
GTAGCCGTTCAAATGCAGAATCGGAAGCACGGCTCCGTCGGTAACCGGATCGAGAAGTTTATTGGACTGCCAGGCCGTCGCCAGCGGCCCCGTTTCTGCCTAACCGTCGCCGACGACGCAGGCGACAATCAGGCCGGGATTGTCGAACGCCGCCCCGAAAGCATGGCTGAGGGAGTACCCCAGTTCGCCGCCTTCGTGAATAGACCCGGGCGTGGTCGGCGCCACGTGGCTGGAAATGCCGCCGGGGAAAGAGAACTGCATGAACAACTTCTTGAGGCCGGCCTCATCCTGGGTGACATTCGGATAGACCTCGCTCCAGGTGCCTTCGAGGTAGACGTTGCCGACAATCGCCGGGCCGCCGTGACCGGGACCGGCTATGTAGAACATGTCCAGGTCATACTTCTTGATTACCCGGTTCAGGTGCACGTAGATGAAGTTCTGCCCCGGGGTGGTGCCCCAGTGCCCCACCACCAGAGGCTTCACATGAGACAGTGTCAACGGCTCTTTCAACAGGGGGTTATCGTAAAGATAGATCTGGCCGGCCGACAGATAGTTGGCGGCACGCCAGTAGGCATCCATCTTGTGAAGGAGGTCCGGCGTGAGCGTGTCGGTTGTTGTGGCTAAGTCCTTAGCGGCGATCGCGTCGGATTTTTTGTGAGGCAGTTCCGATGTAACTGTGTTGGTTTTCATGGTCGATTCTTTCCGTTTCCCGCGTCGGTTTCGAGAATGCCGAACGCCGATCGCGCAATCATCAGATCTTCGTCGCGCGTTTTCGCCGGCGGCGTAGCATCCAGTCGATCAGCCCCGGAGCCCTGACGTCCTGTTCCGCGAACTGACGAGGCAGCCGTATGGAGCGCGCCCGCTGTTTCATCTCGCGCCTGCACTGCTTCATTGGCGTCTTTGCCAAACTCCGACACCGCGTCCGTTACTGTCTTTGCTGAAGTCAAGACGGCCCTCCCGGCATGGGGCGCTCCTGCACGCTTCCTCCGGGAGAACAAGGCACGTTTGTCCCCATTTGCAGCGGAGAGGGCAAATTGGCAGGTTGGCCAGACGCGTGCCTCTTGGTTAGCTCGGAGTACAAAGATGAAAGAGATTGTAGGGTGATCGGTTCTCGCTTGCGTGGCTGCTTTTGGGCAGCGCGGCGGCGGGTCACACGGCGGCGACGGTCATCCCGCGCTCGGCGGTGGACCCATTCCGGCCTACGGAACTGCCCCAGCGAGAACCCCCAAGCCGGCCGTATTTTCGTAGCAGCGAGTGTTGGAGCGCTGGCAACTCACGCACTTCCAGGTGCAGCTTTTGCACTTTGCCCGGGCGCACCAGGTCCGGTTCGCTCCATCCACAGAGTGGTTTCACATTATGCTCGATAGTTCAAGGACAACCGCTGAAAAGTCTCTCGAAACTCATGAGCCCACCACCGATCCATCCGCGCCGGCGCCCACGCCTGTCACCCCGGCCCCGGCGGAGAATGCTCCACCCGGGAAGCCCCAACCTCCCCGCCGGCGCCGGCGCTGGTTGTGGGTGTCGCTCGGCGTTCTCTTACTGGTCATAGGAGGGTTTGTTCTGTGGTCGAAAATCACGAGCGCGAAAGCCACTGCCGCTGCCGCGAAGGCCGCCGCGGCAGGTCCGCCTCCCATACCAGTGGTAGCGGCGAAATCCCACAAGGGGGATATCGGCGTATATTACTCCGGGCTTGGCGCCGTCACGCCCCTCGCTACGGTTACGGTCAGAACCCGGGTCGACGGGCAATTGATGAACGTACGCTATCGCGAAGGCGACACGGTTCACCAGGGCGATCTGTTAGCGGAAATCGACGACGGACCCTATCAGGCGGTGTTGACACAGGCCCAAGGGCAATTGATGAGGGACCAAGCCTCCCTGGAGAACGCACGCATCGATTTGGTCCGTTATCAACAGTTGGTCCAGCAGAAAGCCGGCCCGGAACAACAACTCGCCACGCAACAGGCAACCGTGCATCAGGACGAGGGTGTGGTGAAGCTCGATCAAGGGCAAATCCAGAGCGCCCAAGTCAATCTGGCCTACTGCAAGATCGCGGCTCCGGTCACCGGGCGCATCGGTCTGCGGCTGGTCGACGCCGGAAATATCGTTCAGGCTGCCGACACCAACGGACTGCTGATCATCACCCAGATGGATCCCATCAGCGCCATCTTTACGATCTCCGAAGATCAGCTTCAGGTGGTGCTCCAGAAGGTGGCCGCCGGACAGACCCTCGCGGTGGATGCCTACGACCGCGCCGCTACAACCAGGCTGGCGCAAGGGTCGTTGACAACCCTCGATAATCAGGTGGATCCCACCACCGGCACGCTCAAGCTGAGAGCGACATTCCGGAATCCGAAAGGAACGCTGTATCCCAACCAGTTCGTAAACGCGAAACTGCTGGTACAGGAGAAGCGTGGAGTAACCCTGGTGCCAACTGCCGCGGTCCAACGCAACTCTCAAGCCACTTATGTGTATGTGGTGAACGCGGATTCCACAGTGACAGTGCGTCCGATTGTTATTGGCACTACGGAAGGCAATGACTCGGAAGTCACGTCGGGACTGGCGCCGGAAGAAGTCGTGGTCATGACAGGCGTCGATAAGCTGCAAGCCGGGAGCAAAGTCACCGCCCAGCTCACCCCGGCAAATCCCGCCCCCGCGAAACCCGCGGTCAGCCCGGCCGCTACGTCCCCGGCCAAGAAGGCTACCAAAGCCCAAAAGGGAAGTTAGATGAACTTGTCTACAAACTTCCGGGTTATGGCGCTTCTTACCCTGCTGTTGATTTCGGCGGGATGCGCGGTGGGGCCCAATTACAAACGCCCCGCGGCTGTGGCGCCGCCGGCGTTCAAAGAGCAGCCGCCGGTAAACTTCAAGGAAGCCGAAGCCGCCGGGTGGAAGCAATCGCAGCCGGGCGACGCATACTCGAAAGGCCGATGGTGGGAACTGTACAACGATGCAGCCCTGAATGCGCTGGAGGAGCAGGTGAACGTTTCGAACCAGAATGTGCTCCAAGCCGAAGCGCAGTACCGGGAAGCCAAGGCCGCGGTAAGCGTGGCTCGCGCCGCCCTTTCCCCTACGGTGACTACTGCTCCAGCGGCCACCTTCGCGGGAGGCGCGGCCACCACAAGCACCGCGGCAGCACCGGCCAGCCGGAAGAGCTTCACTCTGCCGATCAACGTTTCGTGGGAGCCCGACCTATGGGGAAACATCCGCCGCGGTGTGACGGCCAGCGCCGCCACTGCCCAGTCGCTGGCGGCGAACGTGGGAAATGCCCGCTTGCTCTACCAGGCCGAACTGGCGCAAGACTACTTTGGCCTTCACGGTAACGACGGAGAAGCGGAGTTACTCACGCGCACCGAGGCGTCCTACAAGGAGTACGTCACGCTGACGGGGACCCGGGTTTCCGCCGGTGTCGCGTCGGACCTCGACGTTGCCGAGGCAGAGACGCAACTGTACGCCGTGCAGGCTCAATTGATGGATCTCGGCGTGGAGCGCGCGGCGTTTGAACACGCCATCGCGATCCTGATTGGCAAAGCACCCGCGGATCTCACGATTCCGCCTGTTACGTTGAACACCCTTCCGCCTCCGGTGCCGCTCGGGCTTCCCTCGGAATTGCTGGAACGAAGGCCGGACATCGCCAGCGCGGAGCGGCAGGTGGCCGCGGCGAATGAGCAGATTGGAATCGCCATCGCGGCCTTTTATCCCAACTTGAGCTTGACGGGGGGCGGTGGGTTGGAAAGTTCCAGCCTGGCCAAGTGGTTCTCCTGGCCGAGCCGCTTCTGGTCGGTTGGGGCGCAACTGGCGGACACGCTCTTCGATGCCGGCCGCCGCCGCGGAGTGGTGGCGGAACAGCAGGCCGCTTATGATGCGACCGTGGCCGCCTATCGGGAGACCGTGCTGACAGCCATGCAACAGGTGGAAGACAACCTGGCCGCGCTGCGCATTCTAGCCGGGGAAGCGGACAAAGTGCAGCAAACCATCCACGCGGCCAATCGCGCGCTCGACATCTCCTCGGCACAGTACCGCTCCGGAACGGTAGATTATCTGGCGGTGATCACCGCACAGGCGACTATGCTGAGCGCCGACGTGACGGGGGTAACTCTGTTGACCCGCCGCCTGACGGCGAGCGTATTGCTGATCGAAGGGTTGGGCGGAGGCTGGAATGCGTCGCAGTTCCCCAAGTAAGACGTTATGAATCCCTCCCGGATATTCATTGAGCGGCCGGTGGCCACTTCGATGCTGATGGTGGGCATCCTGCTGGCAGGCGCCGTGGGTTATACCCAGCTACCCGTCTCGGCGTTGCCCGAGGTGGATTATCCCATCATTCAAATCACTACGTTCTATCCCGGCGCCAGCCCGGACGTGATGGCGTCTTCGGTGACCGCCCCGCTCGAACGTCAATTCGGGCAGGTGCCCGGGCTTCAGCAGATGACCTCCACCAGTTCCGACGGGAGTTCGGTGATCACCCTGCAATTCAGCCTCAGTTTGAGTATCGACGTGGCCGAACAGGAAGTGCAGCAGTCGATCAATGCCTCGGGCACGTATCTCCCGGTGGACCTCCCTGCCCCTCCCATCTACAGCAAGACGAATCCGGCCGACACACCCATCCTGACGCTTGCCCTGACCTCCACGGAGCTTCCACTATCGAAAGTGGAGGATCTTGCCGACACAAGGCTGGCGCCGAAGATGTCGCAGTTGCCGGGGGTCGGTCTGGTCAGCATCAGCGGCGGGCAGAAGCCGGCGGTCAGGATTCAGGCGAATCCCACGGCGATGGCCTCGTACGGGCTCAATCTTGAGGATCTGCGCACGGCTATCGTGGCCGCCAATGTCAACCAGGCGAAAGGGAACTTCGACGGAGCGCTGCAGGGTTACCAGATTGGAGCCAACGACCAGTTGCTCTCGAGCGCCGATTACGCGCCGCTCATCATCGCCTACAAGAACGGCGCCCCCATCCAATTGACCGAAGTCGCCGCAATCCTCGACGACACCGAGAACGTGCGGCAAGCCGCCTGGATGAACCAGACGCCCTCGGTCATCTTGAATATTCAACGGCAACCCGGCGCGAATATCATCTCGGTAGTCGATCGGATCAAACAACTGTTGCCTCAACTGACATCGTCGCTACCCGCCTCGATTCACGTGAGCATCCTGACCGACAGGACCACCACCATTCGGGCCTCCGTGAGCGACGTGCAGTTCGAGTTGGGGCTGACGGTGGCGCTGGTAGTGATGGTGATGTTCCTCTTCCTGCGCAACATTGCCGCCACCATCATCCCCGGTATCGCCGTTCCACTGTCACTCGTCGCCACGTTCGGAGTAATGTATCTGCTCGGATACAGTTTGAACAACCTGACGTTGATGGCCTTGACGATTTCCACGGGCTTTGTGGTGGACGACGCCATCGTCATGATCGAGAACATCACCCGCTACATCGAAGCGGGCGATGCTCCCCTGGAAGCCGCGCTCAAAGGCTCCGCGCAAATCGGCTTTACGATCGTCTCGTTGACCGTCTCCCTGATTGCCGTTCTCATCCCTTTGTTATTCATGAGCGACATCGTGGGCCGCCTGTTTCGCGAATTTGCGGTTACGCTGAGCGTGACCATCCTGGCCTCCGCCGTGGTTTCGCTCACCCTGACTCCGATGATGTGCTCCAAGCTGCTGAAGCACAAGTCCGAGGCCAACCAGGGACGCTTCTACCGGGTCTCCGAGGACGCGTTCAATTCGATCATCGCCTTCTACGGCAGGACGCTCAAGTGGGTGCTTGGCTGGCAACTCGCGACGCTGATGGTGGCGGCCGCGACTCTCGGTTTCACGATCTTCCTGTTCTTCGTGATCCCCAAAGGATTCTTCCCCATTCAAGATACGGGCGTCATTCAGGGGGTCTCGGAAGCGGCCCAGTCGGTGTCCTTTCCGGAAATGTCCCGGCAGCAGCAGCAGTTGACCAAGGTCATTCTCGCAGATCCGGCCGTCGATAATCTGTCCTCCTTCATCGGGGTCGACGGGACCAATACAACCTTGAATAGCGGACGCATTCTCATCAACTTGAAACCGGTCGCCGTGCGCAAGATCAGCGCCAGCGACGTGATTCGCCGCCTGCAGCCGGAACTGGCGCAGGTGCCTGGCATCACGTTGTACATGCAGCCGGTACAGGATCTCTCGGTGGAAGACGTGGTGAGCCGCACGCAATTCCAGTACACCCTGGAAGATCCTAACGTCGATGAGTTGAATACCTACGCGCCGCAGATGCTCGCCAGGATGCAGAAGCTGCCGCAATTGAGCGACGTGGCGAGCGATCAACAAACCCTCGGGTTGGGGGCGAAACTGGTCTTCGACCGGAAAACGGCGTCGCGTCTGGGAATCTCCACTTCGGCGATCGACCAAACGCTATATGACGCCTACGGACAGCGGGAAGTGTCGACCATGTTTACGCAATTGAACCAATATCACGTGGTGCTGGAAGTGAAACCCGGATTCGGCAAGAACCCTGCCGGCCTCGACAGTTTATTCATCCAGGCCGCCGCGGTAATCCCCAACGCCCCTTCGATTCAATCCACCTCGGCATTCCCGAATACCGGCCAGATCCCGTTCAGCGCCTTTTCCCACGTGGAGACCACAACGGTTCCCATCACGGTGAACCATCAGGGACAGTTTCCCGTGGTTACGCTCTCTTTCAACCTGGCGCCGAATGCATCCTTGGGTGACGCCGTCAAAGCCGTGAACCAGGTGAAAGCCGAAATGGGCATGCCGTCGAGCGTACAGGCGGCTTATCAAGGCACGGCCCAGGCCTTCCAGACGTCGTTGGCCAACGAGCCGGTATTGATTACCGCGGCCCTGATTACGGTCTATCTCGTCCTGGGCATCCTCTATGAAAGCTATATTCACCCGTTGACGATTCTTTCCGCGTTGCCCTCGGCCGGCGTCGGCGCGTTGCTCGCCCTCATCCTGTTCAAAAACGATTTCAGCGTGATTGCCTTAATCGGCATCGTTCTGTTGATCGGGATCGTGAAGAAGAACGCNNATCATGATGATCGATTTCGCCCTGCAGGCGGAGCGCAAGGACGGCATGAAACCGGAAGACGCCATCTATCAGGCATGCCTTCTGCGCTTCCGCCCAATCATGATGACAACTATGGCGGCGCTGCTCGGCGCGGTGCCTTTAGCGCTCGGTTCGGGCAGCGGGTCGGAGCTGCGCCGCCCGCTGGGAATTACGATTATCGGCGGCCTGCTCATCAGCCAACTCTTGACGCTTTATACCACGCCTGTCATCTACATTTGGTTCGATCGGCTGGCACAACGCATCTCGCCGCGGACCGAGACCGGCAAAGTCCCTGCCGGCGCGGAACCGGTGCCGGCCGGTTAAAGCGATGAATATTTCGGAACCCTTCATTCGGAAGCCCGTCGCCACCACGCTTCTATTGGTCGCTATTACATTGGCCGGTGCGGCGGCATACCGGTTGCTCCCCGTGTCGCCGCTACCCGAGGTGGAGTTTCCGACCATCTCCGTGAGCGCTGCTTTGCCCGGAGCGAGTCCCGCGACGATGGCCTCCTCCGTGGCCACGCCGCTCGAGCGGCAATTCGGACGAATCGCGTCAGTCACCGAGATGACCTCTTCGAGCGCGCTCGGATCCACCGGCATCACGCTGCAATTCTCTTTGGATCGCGACATCGACGCGGCCGCGCGCGACGTACAGGCCGCCATCAACGCCGCCCGCGGCAATCTGCCGACCAATCTTCCCAACAACCCTTCGTACCGGAAAGTGAATCCGGCGGACTCTCCCATTTTCATGCTGGCGCTCACTTCGGCCGTCCTCACCAGGGGCCAGATGTACGACGCCGCTTCCACGATCATGGCGCAGAAACTGGCCCAGGTCGCAGGCGTGGGACAGGTGACCGTGGGAGGAAGCTCCCTTCCGGGCGTTCGAATCGAGCTGAATCCGACGGCTCTGAATAAATATGGCATAGGCCTGGAGCAGGTCCGGACCGCGTTGAGCGGCGCCAATGCCAATACGCCCAAGGGACATTTTTCGGATGACCTGCGCATGTGGGAAGTGGACGCCAACGATCAAATCTTCCAGGCGAGCGACTATGAGCCATTAGTGGTTGCTTACCGCAACGGATCGGCCGTGCGAATCTCCGATATCGGCCAGGCGCAGGATTCCGTGGAGGACCTGCGCAATTCCGGCTACGCCAATGGCAAGCCATCGGTTCTGGTCATCATCTTTCGCCAACCCGGCGCGAACATCATCGATACGGTGGACAATATCCGGGCGGTGCTTCCGCTGATTCAATCCTCCATTCCGCATTCCATCGATGTGAAGGTGGCCATGGATCAAACGGTCACGATCCGCGCGTCCGTCGGCGATACCGAGAGGACCCTGGTCATCTCGGTGATGCTGGTGATCCTGGTGGTTTTCGTTTTTCTCAGAAGCGGGCGGACCACCTTCATTCCCAGCGTGGCCGTTCCCGTGTCGCTGGTGGGAACCTTCGGTGTGATGTACCTGCTCGGCTACAGCCTCGACAATCTCTCCCTGATGGCGCTGACCATCTCGACCGGGTTCGTGGTGGACGATGCCATCGTCGTAATCGAGAACATCACGCGTTATCTGGAACAGGGTATGCATCCTGTAGAAGCCGCGCTGAAGGGTGCGCAGGAAGTCGGATCCACGGTATTTACCATCAGCGTTTCGCTGATTGCGGTGTTCATTCCCCTGCTTCTGATGGGAGGCATCGTAGGGCGCCTGTTTCGCGAATTCGCGGTGACGCTCTCCGTGGCCATCGCGGTTTCCATGGTGGTTTCGC
The DNA here is from genome assembly GCA_003164075.1 of Bryobacterales bacterium. The sequence continues at coordinate 8,794 of PLRZ01000251.1, forward strand.
TTACTGCGACTCCCATGATGTGCGCGTATCTCTTAAAGC
>PLRZ01000251.1:8855-9771 GCA_003164075.1 Bryobacterales bacterium
TGGTAATCTTACTGGCCACAATCGGGCTGAACGTTTACCTTTTCATTCGCATCCCCAAGGGGTTTTTCCCGCAACAGGACACCGGACGGATTCAGGGGTCGATCACAGCCGACCAGGACACCTCGTTTCAAGCCATGGACAAGATTCTGCTGCCGATGATCAATATTGTCGCCGCGGACCCGGCCGTTGACACGGTGATTGGATTTACCGGGGGCAGCACGTACAACACGGCGCGTCTATTCATCTCGCTGAAACCGCTGGCGCAGCGCAAAATCACGGCCGACCTCATCATCGCGCGCTTGCGGCCTAAGTTGGCCAAGCTGCCCGGCGCCACCCTATACTTGCAGTCCTCGCAGGATCTGCGCATCGGCGGCCGGCAGAGTAACGCGCAATATCAATTCACCATGCAGAGCGACAATCTGGACGATCTCAATCGGTTTGCCCCCAAGATGCTCGCGGAGTTTAAGACTATTCCGATCATTTCGGATGTGAGCAGCGATCAGCAAAACCTGGGATTGCAAGCCATGATTCAGTACGATCGCGGAACTGCCGCGCGCTTCGGTATCACTACCCAACTCATCGACAGCACGCTCTACGACGCCTTCGGGCAGCGCCAGGTATCGACCATGTATACGTCGCTGAATCAGTACCACGTGGTGATGGAGGCATCGCCGGAGTTCTGGCAAAACCCCCTGTTTCTGAGCCAAATCTATGTGGATTCGCCGAGCGGACAGCAGGTTCCATTGAGCGCTTTCGCTAAATTCGCTTCCACCACCGCTCCGCTGACGGTAACTCATCAGGGTCTCTTTCCAGCGGTGACCGTTTCGTTCAATCTGAAGCCCGGCGTCGCGCTGGGCGACGCCGTGAACGCCTCGACAAAGGCGGCGGCGCAGGTCGGGCTTCCGGCGACGATTCA
>PLRZ01000360.1 GCA_003164075.1 Bryobacterales bacterium
GGGGTCAGAGGTGAGACCAACAGATGTGACGCAAAAAAACCCGGCGGTTGGTTAGACCGCCGGGCCGCGTCGTTCAAGTTTGACCCTGTATTGATAACGTTCTGGTCCCCTTCGAATCGGGGAACAGGGTCCACTCCACTATATCACTGTACGTTGGCTTTTTTGATGAAATCGAGACGCGGAAAATGCGTTTCCAGATATTCGTTGCCCTGCTGCTGGATCCTGTTGGGGTCGGGCCCCTGCCCCGCGGGCGGCATGTCGCCGTAAAATCCGTACAGGCTCTCCACCACGGACATGCCATCCACCACCTGCCCGATCGGCGCGAATCCCTGACGGTCGAGACTCTTGCGATTATCGGCCAGGTTGATGAACAACTGCGTGGTGCGGGCGTTGGGCCCGGGTTTGGCGTATGTCACCGTGCCTTTCACATTGTGCTGCTTCACGGGATCGTCGGGTAGCATGCCGTCGGCCCACAAGGCGTTGGTCTGGGGATCGCCGTTGATTCCGAATTGCACCACGAAGCCGCGCACCACACGGAAAAATCGCGCGCCGTCGTAGAAGCCGCTCTTCGCGAGCTGGTAGAAATGATCGGCGCCTTCCGGGGCCCAATCGCGATGCACCTCGACATCCACAAGGCCCTTCGAGGTGTCCAGCTTCACGTGGAATATTTCGGGAACCGGCGCCTTCTTTGCCGGGGCGGCAGGGGCTTCCGCTTTCTTGTTGTCGTCGGGCGACGAACAGCCGATGAGCGCCAGACAGGCCGCGGCACTCAGGGCGAGAGTCACAATTCTACCCATCGACCATTCAGTATGGCACGGGCGCCGGCGGACTATTGCAGCTCGTGGCCGCGCGCCATCACGCGATTGGCGGCGCCGTGGACCAGAGTCAACGTGGCGGGAACGTCCACCGGCTGGCGGTTTTGCGTGCCCGGCCGAAAGCGCCAGGCGCCGATTATCGACATGGCTTCCTTGTCCAGCCTGGCATCTTGCGGCGAGGCGACCTGAATATCGCGCGGGGAGCCGTCCTTGCCGACGGTCAGATGCAGACACACCGCCAAGCTGCGATGGTCTGCCGACGGCCCCGGAAATTTCGCCTTCACCACAATGGGACGGGCCACGCCGTCCGCCGTATTAAATGCCGCCGCGCCCAGGTGCCAGTCCGAATCCCAGTGTTCCTGGAACGCCAGAGACACGTTGATTTTCAAGGGCACCGGTTTGCCATCCTTTTGTGCCGGAGAATAACGCGACTGACGCATGCACGCCGTGGCGCTCTGGTCGAGGCCCAGGCCAACCGGACTCACCACGTGGATGTCGGTGGGTGCCCCGTCGTCATCGACGGTGAGCGACATGGTAACGAATCCGGCCAGATGAGCGATGCGGGCCTCTTCGGTGTATTCGGGCTGCCGGCATTGCATCAGGGCCACAGGGGGCACCACGCCGTCGCCGCGCGGCGCGGAGTAGGTGGAAACGGCCTGCTCGAGGACGACAGGGCTGAACGGATGGCGCGCTGGATTCTGCGCTCCGGCCGTGCCCGCACATATCAAAGCTATGAGCGCGCTCCGGCCCATGCCCCGAGAATAACACCGGGAGACGCAATCTCAAGATAGCCAATAGGAGCTAGCAGCCATGGCGGCAGCGCGGCAATTTCATGCCGGCTAGGCGATGTGCGTTCTCTGCTGGTTCCGAAGGAAAGCTCCCATCATGCGGTCGGTCACGCAGGTATGGTCGTGAAGCCAGTGAGTGAGAAACTCCACCAGCGCGGTCCCCGCTTCCGCATCGCCTTTTTCGATGAGAGGCACGTGCAGTCTGAGGCGCTTGCGTGCGGTGTCGTGCTGCTGCTTATGCCAGGCGAAGGAGAGATAACGGGCGCTACGCATGAGCTTCTCTTCATGCGCGAAATGGTCTTCGGTGCAGGCGATCAGACGGTGCAGAATTTCCTGTACCTGGAATAGCGGCGCACCGTCGCGGAGCGCCTGTTGGAGTTCGGCAGTCGCCTGGAAAATCGTGCGGTGCTCGTCGTCGAGATCCGGGACGAAAACCGCGTTGGATTTGCTCCACTTAAAGAGACGCATGGTCTATTGTACACAATTTCAGTAATAACAGGCCTGAATGTGCAGGCCGGGGTTCATTTGCCTTTCGCCATCGATCGCAGCTTACGCGCCGGCCGGGTTATGGCCTTTCCCAGACGGAGCGACGGCGAGCGGTCGATAGCTTCGAGATACTCCTTGTTGGCGGCGATTTCCCGCCGCAGTTCCTGTTGGCGCGTTTGTAGAGTGCCGATGCGCCAGTCGCGTCCTTCCAGTTGTTGGGAATAATCCTGCTCCCGTTCGTACAGAAATTCAAGGTAAGTGTCCCGGCGGGTAAGCAGAATCCGCAGCTCTAAAACGTCTTCCGGCCGGAGCGTATCGCCGGGTTGAATGTGGGCCGGAAGGGGACGCGAACCTGACGGCTCTGCGTACCGGCCGCCGCGACCGTCACGCTGGCCATGGTCGATCAAGCGCTGGGCGCATTGCCGCCTGACAAAGATCTGAATCTTGACCGGGTGGTCAATGTTGTGGACATCCAGATCGTGCTGAACGCGGGCTGCGAGGCGCATTAGAGAGCCAGCCCGGTGTGCTTAAACAGTTTCGGGATTT
>PLRZ01000390.1 GCA_003164075.1 Bryobacterales bacterium
CACCAAACCCATCAAGATCAAAGAATTCATGGATACGCTGAACACGTCACTGGAATTTGCAGAAGAGGAACTTTGCCGGCGCAAATAAAGCGGGGAGGAAGGTTATGGCCGGTTCATCTGTCTTTCCTGCGCGGCGCCGGAAAGCCCCGTAAGTGATAGAAAAATGGTACGCCCGAGTGGATTCGAACCACCGACCTTTTGCTCCGGAGGCAGCCTGGTTTCCCTAACTCCTTGATTACACAGGAAATATTTATGCAAGAAAATTCAACCTAAGCACCAAAAATACGCCTCTGGGTGGGTAAATGGGTGGGCAGTTGCACCTTCCGATCTCTTGATCTTTTGGCCACTGACGCGAAGGACCCCAGACATGGGAAGCTATTCGTGCACCGGTGACGCGCGCGATCAAGAACGGCGACATACGCAAGGACCTCGACCCGATTGACCTCCTTCGGGCTCTCATCGGCGTCTCCGACGTGGCGTCCAGCCCTGAATGGCAGCAATGCGCGAGGAGGCCGGTGGATGTCCTCATCACCGGTTCAGAAGCACAAGAAACTAGAAGCCGCTCGACATATAAGACTAGTTATGGTAAGACATAATAAACTAGCTTTCGTGCAACGTATAAAACTAGTTTTAGACAAACGTGGCTACCCCTTCTGAAAAACTGGCGGAATCCCTCGAAGTCCTACACGGGCTTCAAAACGCTAACGGGGCTGCGGCCATTCGCGCACGCGACATAACGCGGACCCACCGGGAGCGGCTGCTCAAGCACGGCTTCCTGCAAGAAGTCATCAAGGGCTGGTATATCCCGAGCCGCCCGGACGAGGTGAAAGGCGAGAGCACGGCATGGTACGCCTCCTTCTGGCGTTTTGCCGCCGTTTACCTCAAGATGCGTTTCGGTAAGAACTGGAGCCTATCGCCGGAGCAATCGCTGTCCCTTCACGCTGGGAATTGGACAGTTCCCCGGCAACTCGCAGTGCGGTCTCCCAAAGGACGGAACAATGTGACGAAGCTTCCGCATGGGACATCCTTGTTCGAACTTGAGGCGCCGTTGCCCGATTTGTCAGACAGGGCGGAGAAGGATGGCGTGCGCCTCTTCTCGCTCGAATCGGCTCTTATCGAGGCGTCTCCCCGGTATTTCGTACATCATGCCACCGACGCCAGGGCTGCCCTGGCGATGATTCGCGACGCATCGGACCTGCTGGCCAGATTGCTGGACGGCGGGCACAGTACGATCGCGGGTCGACTGGCGGGCGCTTTCCGCAACAGCGGACGCGGCGCCTTCGCGGACGACATTGCGCGTACCATGTCCGCTGCGGGCTACGCGGTGCGCNNAAACCGATCCATTCTCCGACAGGCCCGCCGTGGCATTTTCGTTCCGCGAAACCTCGCCCTATGTGAACCGGATAAGAATCCTGTGGCAGAAGATGCGCGATCCCGCGATCGAATCTTTCCCGAAGGCGCCGGGGCTGCCGCGCAGTCGCGCCGCCTATATGAAACGCGTTGAAGAAGCCTATGTGACCGACGCCTATCATTCGCTGTCGATCGAGGGGTACCGCGTTACGTCAGAGTTGATCCGAAGGGTTCGCAGCGGCACGTGGAACCCTGACGCGAACGAGTTGGACCGCGAGCAGCGCAACGCCATGGCGGCGCGCGGATACTGGCAGGCGTTCCAGTTCGTGCAGAAGAGCATCGCGAAGGTGCTGAAGGGCGAGGATCCGGGCACCGTCGCGGACGAGGATCACCGGGCGTGGTACCGGGAGATGTTCGCGCCTAGCGTGGCGGCGGGACTACTGAAGCCCTCCGACCTCGCCGGTTATCGAAACGGGCAGGTTTTCATCCGAAAGTCCATGCACGTGCCGTTGAACCGGGATGGGGTCCGGGATGCTATGCCCACCTTCTTCGATCTTCTGCGTGAGGAAGAGCACCCAGCGGTGCGTGTTGTGCTCGGGCATTTTGTGTTCGTATACATCCATCCGTACATGGACGGCAATGGACGCATGGCGCGCTTCCTCATGAATGTCATGATGGCGGCGGGCGGCTATCCGTGGACGGTCATACCGCTCTCAGCGCGGAACATCTACATGGGCGCTCTCGAGAAGGCCAGCGTAGGAGAGGACATCGTCCCATTCGCAGAGTTTCTAGCCGGGCTCGTCCGGAAGGGCCTTGCCGGAGAGCCGCTGCCGCCGGTGCCGAACGCGTAGCTGCGACACGAGGAGTAGGATTAGGGAGGGTGGTTTCATAAAGCACTTTCCTCCAATAACGCTCAGGATGCCGGCTGAATGAGGCGCCTGCATACCAGAGCCGTAGTTCGACGATTACAATGCTTTTGGCGAAACGCGTTCAGTTTTCGAACTCAACGCCTCAAACTTCCCGGCCGCCAGCCACAAATATCGCGTCAAATGCAGACTTCGCGGACCCTGCAGCCAACCGCCTCGATCACCTCAAGTTTGTTGGGATCTATAACCTTGACCTCAGTCTCGTTAGAGACGAACGTCGTGATGCGAATGTTGGTCAGCGGCGTTCGGAACTTCACGTAGTTGGGTCCGAACTTCCTGACGGAACACCAGTCCTCAAGGGACTGTCGAACAAGCGCAGCGATCTGCGCGTCGGGCACAGGAAAAGACAGCGCTCCGGCGCCGTCGACCTCCACCTTCGGCATCGGCATCTCCATCGCGCCGGAGACGAAAAAGTCACTCGACTGCTTCACTCCTGACCGCACCGCTTTAAAGCGGTTTCAGATGCTGGCTGTATTCGATCTCAATGTATTGCACTGCGCTCTCCGCGGCAGGTCATCCACGCCGAACTGTGATTATGAGATGAAGCGATGGCTAATGAACATCGGCTGAAGGGTTTCCGGTGGAAACGATCCGCTGGAGTGACCAAAAGATCAGCCCACCCAGTTACCCACCCACATTTGCACTCGAGGCACGCAGTTTCATGATGGGATTTGCCGCTAAGTTATTGATTTAAATGGTACGCCCGAGT